>CAZYVA010000077.1:0-6963 GCA_964650695.1 uncultured Dorea sp.
ATCCAATTGCAGATATGCTTACAAGAATCCGTAACGCGAACACTGCAAAACATGATACAGTAGATGTACCGTCATCCAGGATGAAGCTTGCTATCGCGAATATTCTGCTGGAAGAGGGCTATATTGAGAAATATGACATGATTGAAGACGGCATATTCAAGACCATCCGTATCACTTTAAAGTATGGCGCGGATAAGAACGAGAAGGTTATTACCGGGCTGAAGAGGATTTCCAAACCGGGCCTCCGTGTATATAGCCCGAGCGATAAAGTACCGAAAGTATTCGGTGGGCTTGGGACCGCGATTATCTCCACAAACCATGGCGTGATCACGGACAAAGAGGCAAGGAAGCTCGGCGTAGGCGGGGAAGTGCTGTGCTTTATCTGGTGATAGACACATACCTCGTTCAGTGCCCACAGCAGCTGAAAACAGAGCGGGTGGATTGCCCGTTCCGAAAATCTAAGTTAAAGGAGGAATCAGGATATGTCACGTATCGGCAGACAGCCAGTCGTAATTCCGGCGGGTGTAACTGTTGAAGTTTTTGAAGGAAATAAAGTGACTGTAAAAGGTCCGAAAGGAGAATTGTCGAGAGAACTTCCTACAGAAATGGAAATTAAGCAGGAAGGAAATGAAATCAGGGTATCGAGGCCGAACAACCTCAAGAAGATGAAATCGCTGCACGGCCTCACAAGGACACTCATCAACAATATGGTGATCGGAGTGACGGACGGCTACCAAAAAGTACTGGAGATCAATGGTGTTGGTTACAGGGCGGCCAAATCCGGAAAGAAATTGACGCTGAACCTTGGGTATTCGCACCCAGTTGAGATGGAAGACCCAGAGGGCATCGAGACTGTGGTAGAGGGGCAGAATAAAATTACCGTAAAAGGCATCAACAAGGAAAAGGTCGGCCAGTATGCGGCCGATATAAGGGATAAGAGAAAACCGGAGCCGTATAAGGGCAAGGGCATCAAGTATGCTGATGAAGTCATCAGGCGTAAAGTTGGTAAGACAGGTAAGAAATAAGAGGAAAGGAGAGTATCACAATGGTTAAAAAGAAATCAAGAACCGAAGTACGCAGAAAGAAGCATAAAAGGATCCGTAACCATTTGAGCGGTACGCCGCAGCGTCCGCGTCTGGTTGTTTTCAGAAGCAATAGCCATATGTATGCACAGATCGTTGACGATACAGTTGCACATACTCTGGTTTCCGCTTCCACTCTGGAAAAAGATGTAAGAGCGAATCTGGAAAAGACCAACAATGTAGCGGCGGCAGCGTATTTGGGGAAAACGATTGCCGAAAGGGCGGCCGGGAAAGGTATTAAGGATGTTGTCTTTGACAGGGGCGGCTTTTTATACCATGGGAAAATCAAAGCATTGGCCGAGGCTGCCAGGGAAGCTGGATTGAATTTCTAGAAGGAGGAGCATACATGAAACAGGAACGTATTGATGCTGGTTCATTAGAATTAACAGAAAAAGTAGTGTCCATCAAGCGTGTAACCAAAGTTGTTAAAGGCGGCCGTAACATGAGATTCACAGCTTTAGTGGTTGTCGGCGACGGTAAAGGCCACGTTGGTGCAGGCTTGGGGAAAGCAACTGAGATTCCGGAGGCAATCCGAAAAGGGAAAGAAGACGCGGCAAAGCATCTGATTACCGTAGCTTTGGATGACAAGGAAAGCATTACACATGATTTTATCGGTAAATTCGGCGGGGCAACCGTATTGCTTAAGAAAGCCCCGGAAGGCACCGGGGTGATTGCCGGCGGATCAGTCCGCGCGGTTATTGAAATGGCGGGGATCAAGAATATCCGTACCAAATCCCTTGGTTCCAATAATAAACAGAATGTTGTCCTGGCAACCGTTGAAGGATTACGCCAGATCAAAACTCCGGAAGAAGTAGCCAGGCTCCGCGGTAAATCCGTGGAAGAGATTTTAGGCTAAGGAGGTAAAAACCGATGGCAAATTTAAAAATCACTTTAGTGAAATCTCCAATTGGGGCGATCCCAAAGCATAGAAGGACTGTTAAAGCGCTTGGTCTCCGGAAGCTGCATAAGACTGTGGAGCTTCCGGACAATGCCGCAACGAGAGGAATGATCCGACAGGTAGGGTATCTGTTGAAAGTAGAAGAAGCATAAAACGTAACTGTGAGAGTACGGAACAGTTACCATCCAATGAATTCAGATAAGGTAAGGAGGTGTCGCAATGGATTTATCAAATTTAAAGCCGGCCAAGGGATCAAAGCACAATAATTTCAGGAAAGGCCGGGGACACGGATCCGGGAACGGAAAGACGGCCGGGAAGGGGCATAAAGGCCAGAAAGCACGTTCCGGCTCACCAAGGCCGGGATTTGAAGGCGGCCAGATGCCATTATATAGAAGGATCCCGAAGAGAGGTTTTACAAACATCAATTCCAAAGAAATCGTTGGCATCAATGTAAGCGCCCTTGAGGTGTTTGACGACGATGCGGTTGTTTCCGTGGAAACACTCATGGAACGGAGAATCGTCAGGAATCCAAAAGATGGCGTGAAGATCCTGGGTAACGGGGAACTGACGAAAAGGCTGACGGTGCAGGCGAACGCATTCAGCGCAGGGGCTGTCGCTAAGATCGAAGCGGTAGGTGGAAAAACAGAGGTGATCTAATGTTAAAGACTTTCCGAAAAGCATTTCAGATGAAAGATATCCGCGCGAAAATCGGATATACGTTTTTGATGTTAATCGTGATACGACTTGGTTCAGGGCTCCCGACACCGGGGGTCAATGCAAGTTATATTCAAAACTTCTTTGAGCAGAATACCGGTGAGGCGTTTAACCTGTTTAACGCTTTCACCGGCGGATCTTTTGAAAAGATGTCCGTGTTGGCGCTGAGTATCACCCCCTATATCACAGCATCCATTATTATGCAGCTTTTGACGATCGCAATCCCGAAGCTGGAAGAGATGCATAAGGAAGGGGAAGAAGGGCGGAAGAAAATCGTGGCGATTACCCGTTACCTGACAGTAGGCTTGTCGCTTTTAGAGTCTACCGCAATGGCTGTCGGGTTTGGGCGCCAGGGGCTTTTAAATGAGTTTAATTTTGTCAACGCGGCGGTTGTCGTGCTTACGCTTACAGCAGGATCTGCTCTTTTGATGTGGATTGGCGAGCGGATTACGGAAAAAGGCATCGGGAATGGTATCTCCATCGTGCTTGTGATTAATATTGTTTCCCGTATCCCCAGCGATATGTCAACACTGTTTGAACAGTTCGTAAAAGGAAAGAGCCTTGCAACCGGCACTCTGGCAGTGCTGATCATCCTTGCGATCATTCTTGCGCTGGTGGTTTTCACGGTAATCCTCCAGGATGGGGAGCGCAGGATCGCGGTACAGTATTCACAGAAGACGGTTGGGCGGAGAACTTATGGGGGGCAGTCTACGAATATCCCCTTGAAGGTCAATACAGCGGGTGTTATCCCGATCATCTTTTCGTCTTCACTGATGCAGTTCCCGATCATCATTGCGTCTTTTATGGGTAAAGGCGAGGGAAGCGGGATTGGAAGTGAGATTCTGCGGGGCATGAACCAGAGCAACTGGTGTAACCCGGAGCAGATCAAATATTCCTGGGGATTGGTTGTGTACATTATTTTAACCGTGTTTTTTGCTTATTTTTATACGTCCATCACGTTTAACCCGATGGAGATCGCAAACAACATGAAGAAGAGCGGTGGTTTCATTCCGGGGATCCGTCCGGGCAGGCCAACGGTGGAATACCTGACAAAGATTTTGAATTATATCATTTTTGTAGGTGCGTGCGGTTTGATCATTGTCCAGGTCGTTCCTATCTTTTTTAATGGATGGCTGGGTGCGGATGTATCCTTTGGAGGGACTTCTTTGATAATTATTGTCAGCGTTATCCTGGAGACTTTGAAGCAGATAGAGTCCCAGACGCTGGTACGAAGCTACAAAGGATTTTTGAATGGTTAGCCAAACCGGTATTTATGGGATGGCGTACATTTTGACTCGCGGATTTATCTGCGGGTTAAAATGCTATAAGGAGACTGGGTTATGAAGATTATTATGTTGGGTGCGCCCGGAGCCGGGAAAGGGACGCAGGCAAAGAAAATTGCCGTAAAGTACGGAATCCCACATATTTCCACAGGGGATATTTTCCGGGCAAATATTAAAAACGGGACGGAACTTGGGAAAAAAGCGAAGACGTACATGGATCAGGGGCTTTTGGTCCCGGATGAATTGGTGGTGGATTTAGTGGCAGACCGCATAGGCCAGGAGGACTGCGGGGGCGGCTATGTACTGGACGGATTTCCCAGGACGATCCCGCAGGCAGAGGCGCTGGACCAGGCGCTGGCAAAAATGGGCGGTAAAATGGATTTTGCGATTGATGTTGATGTACCGGATGAGAATATCATAAAGAGAATGTCCGGCCGTCGGGCGTGCGTGGGATGTGGCGCGACGTACCATCTGGAATATGCACCGTCAAAGGCGGAAGGGATTTGTGATATGTGCGGGAAAGAATTGATCCTGCGGGATGACGACAAACCGGAGACCGTGCGCAAGCGCCTGGATGTGTACCACGGGCAGACGCAGCCGCTGATCGACTATTATACGAGGGCAGGCATCTTGCGGACGGTAGACGGTACCGTGGATATTGACGATGTGTTCGCGGCAATTGTGAAAATATTGGGGGAGTAGCCTGTCATGCCAATCACTGTTAAATCATCGAGGGAAATTGCATTCATGGCGCAGGCAGGGCGGATTCTTGAGACTGTGCACGAGGAGTTGGGAAAAGCGCTGCATCCGGGCATGACAACATGGGAGATCGATAAGCTTGGGGAAGAGATCATCCGCAGTTATGGGTGCGTTCCGTCTTTCCTGGATTATAATGGATATCCGGCATCGATCTGCGTATCGCTCAATGAAGAAGTCGTACATGGCATCCCGGATAAGCACCGTTTTGTACGGGAAGGCGATATCGTCAGCCTGGATGCGGGGGTGATCTATAAAGGGTACCACGCGGATGCAGCAAGAACCCACGGTATAGGGAATGTCAGCAAGGAAGCGCAGGCGCTCATTGATGTGACGCGCGAAAGCTTCTTTGAGGGGTTAAAGTACGCGAAAGAAGGAAACCATCTCTTTGATATTTCGGCCGCAGTCGGGAACTACGCCCAAACCCGCGGATATGGTGTCGTCCGGGATTTGTGCGGCCACGGGATCGGGCATTCGCTGCATGAGGAACCTCAGATCCCCAATTTTGCGCAGAACCGGAAAGGCCCGAGATTAAAACGAGGGATGACGATTGCCGTTGAGCCTATGATCAACCGGGGGTCGTGGGAAGTGGATTGGCTGGATAACGGCTGGACGGTTGTGACGAGAGACCATTCTTTGTCGGCGCATTACGAGAACACTATACTGATTACGGAGAGGGAACCAGTCTTATTGACATTCAGTGAACCTCTTGCAGGATGACAATATCGCCGTACAGAAAAGAAGAGGCGGGATGAAAGATGGAGACGGACAAAAACAGGAGGGTGAATCTATGTCAAAAGCGGACGTAATTGAAATCGAGGGAACTGTAGTTGAGAAACTGCCAAACGCAATGTTTCAGGTAGAGCTGGAAAACGGACATCAGGTACTTGCCCACATCAGCGGAAAACTCCGTATGAACTTTATCAAAATACTTCCGGGCGATAAAGTGACGCTGGAGTTATCCCCTTATGACCTTTCAAAAGGAAGAATTATCTGGCGTGACAAATAAAACGGTTGACGGGAAAAAACGGAAGTGATATACTATATAGGCATGTTTCTGGGCATTTTTATGGGAATATATGCTGGATTCCAGTAAAAATGCTGCGGGAACGGACGGAACTGTAAATGGGCAATAGATGAAAGGAGGCTCCCGGTGAAGGTTAGGTCATCAGTGAAACCAATGTGTGAAAAATGCAAGGTAATCAAGAGAAAAGGAATCATCCGTATTATCTGCGAGAACCCAAAGCATAAACAGCGCCAGGGATAGCGTCTCTTTGTGCTGTTTTAAATATACAAGGATATGCCTGCATCCGGTGATTTCCTCGTATATTGCTTCTAATGCCGGCCTGTCTCCAGACGAGGCTAGCTAGCCCTGGATTTATGCGGCGGCCGGAAAGGACATGGGTTCCCATGTCTGGGCGGGAGCGGAAAAGCTCTGTGCGCCCCTGTTAAAGTCGATGTGCAAGATATGAAAAGCAAGGCACGTTCTTTTTTTGAGAACGGGACAAATTTTAGAAAGTGGAGGAAATTTTTACATGGCTCGTATAGCAGGTGTAGACTTACCAAGAGACAAACGTGTTGAGATTGGACTGACTTATATATACGGGATTGGCAGGTCAAGCTCAAACCGTATCCTGGCGGAGGCGGGCGTGGATCCGGATATCCGCTGCCGTGATCTTGCCGATGATGACATAAGGAAGATCAGCGCGGTGATCGAGAAGACACAGGTTGTAGAAGGCGATCTGCGCAGGGAAGTTGCGCTGAATATTAAGCGGCTGCAGGAGATTGGATGTTACAGAGGGATCCGCCACAGGAAAGGGCTTCCGGTCCGCGGACAGAACACAAAGACCAATGCAAGGACCAGGAAAGGGCCAAGGAGGACCGTGGCAAATAAGAAGAAGTAGACATGAAACAGGGTTTATTATCGGGTAACTCATCGACACTAAGCTCGAAAAGACCTCGCTAAGTGCCGCTGAGTACATTCAACTAAGCTTTCTCAGGCCCTATCGGGCCTGACAAAGCAAGTTTCATAGTAAACCCACATGCCGCGTTGTGGCAACATCGCAGCATGGAAACGGGGTTTACTATCGGGTAACTCATCGACACTAAGCTCGAAAAGACCTCGCGAAGTGCCGCTGAGTACATTCAACTAAGCTTTCTCAGGCCCTATCGGGTCTGACAAAGCAAGTTTCATAGTAAAAGGAAAGTGTAGGTTAGTTTTGTTATGGCA
>CAZYVA010000077.1:7063-8979 GCA_964650695.1 uncultured Dorea sp.
CTGACAAAGCAAGTTTCATAGTAAAAGGAAAGTGTAGGTTAGTTTTGTTATGGCAAAGAAAGTTACAAAAAAAGTGACAAAAAAACGTGTCAGGAAAAACGTTGAACGTGGGCAGGCGCATATCCAGTCATCTTTTAACAACACCATCGTTACATTGACGGATGCGCAGGGCAACGCCCTTTCATGGGCGAGCGCGGGCGGCCTGGGATTCAGAGGTTCAAGGAAATCTACCCCTTACGCGGCGCAGATGGCGGCGGAGACAGCGGCAAAAGCGGCGCTGGTACACGGCCTGAAGACCGTCGATGTATTTGTGAAAGGGCCAGGGTCTGGTAGGGAAGCGGCAATCCGTGCGCTTCAGGCATGTGGGATCGATGTGGTAAGCATCCGTGACGTCACACCGGTTCCGCACAATGGATGCCGTCCGCCGAAGCGCAGGAGGGTTTAGGAACTCTTTCCCGCTCCCTATGGTCGCGGCAAAGCAAGTTTCATGGTGAGATTAATCCAGATTTAACAGGAGGAAAAGAAATGGCAGTGAATAGAACGCCGGTCCTCAAAAGATGCAGATCTCTTGGCATGGATCCGGTTTTTCTGGGAATTGATAAAAAGTCGAAGAGGCAGTTAAAAAGATCCAACCGGAAGATCAGCGAGTATGGGCTTCAGCTACGTGAAAAGCAGAAAGCGAAATTTATCTATGGAGTGTTGGAGAAGCCTTTTAGGAATTATTATGAAAAGGCAAAGCGGATGAAAGGGCAGACTGGCGAAAACCTGATGGTGATGCTGGAGTCAAGGCTGGACAACGTGATTTTCCGTATGGGGTTTGCAAGGACCAGGCGCGAGGCCAGGCAGATCGTGGATCACAAGCAGGTGCTTGTCAATGGCAGGCAGGTCAATATCCCGTCTTATCTGACGAAAGCAGGGGATACGGTTGAGATTAAAGAAAAACACAAAAGCTCTCCGAGATACAGGGAGATTATCGAGGTTACAGGCGGACGTATGGTTCCAGGGTGGCTTGACGTGGATGCGGAAGCGCTGAAGGGAACAGTAAAGGAGCTTCCGACGCGTGAGGCGATTGATGTTCCGGTTGATGAGATGTTGATCGTCGAGTTATATTCCAAATAATGACCCGCAGCACCACAGGAGGTGGCCTTAGTTGTTTGATTTTAATAAACCGAATATTGAGATTACTGAAATTTCAGATGATAAGAAGTATGGCAGGTTTGTTGTAGAGCCTTTGGAAAGGGGTTACGGCACGACTTTGGGCAATGCCCTCAGAAGGATTATGCTGTCTTCCTTGCCGGGGACTGCGATCAGCCAGGTGAAGATAGACGGCGTGCTGCATGAGTTCAGTTCGATTCCGGGTGTAAAAGAGGATGTGACAGAGATTATCATGAATTTAAAATCCCTGGCGATCAAGAACACCTCTGAGGATGATGAGCCAAAGGCGGCCTACATTGAATTTGAAGGCGAGGGCATCGTGACAGCGGCGGATATCCAGGTTGACCAGGACATTGAGATCATGAATCCCGAAACTGTCATTGCGACATTGAACGGCGGCGCGGACAGCAAACTCTACATGGAGCTTACGATCACAAATGGGCGGGGCTATGTCAGCGCGGAAAAGAATAAGAGCGAATCCTTGCCGATCGCAGTGATTCCCATAGATTCCATCTATACGCCGGTTGAGCGTGTCAACCTTACGGTTGAGAATACGCGTGTCGGGCAGATAACTGATTTTGACAAGCTGACGCTGGATGTATATACAAATGCCACGCTGCTCCCGGATGAGGCAGTCAGCCTGGCGGCAAAGGTACTCAGCGAACATCTGAAACTCTTTATTGATCTCTCCGAAGTGGCTCAGGCAGCGGAGGTCATGATTGAAAAAGAGGATGATGAAAAAGAAAAAGTGCTTGAGATGA
>CAZYVA010000078.1:0-8900 GCA_964650695.1 uncultured Dorea sp.
TCGTGCCGCTTGAACTGCTGCTTGAACTGCTGCCGCTTGAACTGCTGCTTGCCTTATTATTATCCTCTTTGATCTGGCTTTTCTTTTCAGATGTATAAGCGCTGGCATCCTGCCGTTCCAACGCCTTATCCTCATCCGTATCCTGGTATGTCTGCGTACTAAGCTGCGAATAATCCGTAGCGTCCCTCTGCCCGACCCTCGCCACAATCGCGCTGCTTAAGCTGGCGACCGTGCTGGAAACCGTATACTCGGATTCATCAAACAGGAATTCATGCAATTGCGCTACATTGGTATCCAGGTTTACCGGGATCACGATACTGCCAAGCCCGGAAATCGTCGCCGTTGTCTTGTCAAATGGGAAGCCTGCATTCTCCGTCAGCTTGTAATCCTTAAAACTCTTCGCGTAATACAAAATATCCGTCGTGCTGAAGCTCGTCTTGATGGTCGGGAATACCTCGTCGATGATACGGTTGAGCGTGCCAAGGTCTGATTTCTGCACCTGCTCCACAATCTTCTCGATGACCAGCCTCTGGCGTTCCGTCCGGGTAAAATCCCCGCCTGCCGTGGACCGGATACGTGCGTAAGTCGTTGCCTGGTCTCCGTTGAGAAGCTGTAAGCCGGGGCCATCGATCTTCTTCCCTTTCTTTTTCCCGGAGGCCCGCGCCGTTTCATTTACAAACTTATTCAGATATTCCACCTCCACCTCCTGGACGTCGATCTCCACGCCGCCCAACAGGTCGATGGCATTGGAGATCGCGCTCCAGTCCACGGTGACAAATTGCTGGATATCCAGATCAAGGTTTTTATTCAACATGTTGATGGCATCCGTCGGGCCGCCGAAGGCATAGGCCGCGTTGCACTTCTGAAGCGTGCCGTCGCCGATATCCAGCACCGTATCCCGGTAAACGGAAACCATGCGGATCTCCTTTGTCTCTTTATTCAGGCTGGCGACGATGATACAGTCTGTACGGGTCCCTTGATCCAACTGCCCGGATCGGGAATCCACGCCAAATAACGCAACGTTCAGATAACCGGTCCCTAAATCCTGCTCCTGCACCTCCTCATTCACCACAATGTCTTCCGCCGCGATCTCTTCCTGGTCCAGCTTTCCAAGCTTCGCGGCGGCATAAACAATCCCCGAAGCGGCAATCGCCAAAAGCATGCCGCCAAAACATACCCCTATTTTTTTTGCCATGCTCAGCCGCGTGAACCAGTTCCCGGATTTTTTCCTTCTTCTGCGTCTTCTGCGTTTTGCCATTCCAGCGTACCTCTTTCCCTAAAAAATAATGATTTCTTACCCCAACGTCTTTGCGCTCTTCACGGATGAATACGCGCCGTTAAACTTGACTCCCGCATAAGTCCGGTATGCGCGGACACGGTATTTATACTTTGTATTTTCCTCAAGCCCGGAATCCGTCCATGAAACCTTGGAACCTTTTTTGATGGTTTTGACGGTTTCATATTGCTTCGTCCCTTGATTGTAGCGCTGTATTTCATAGCCGGAAGCCTTGGACACCTTCTTCCAGCCGATTTTGACCTTATTTGCTGCTTTGGACTTGATAGACAGGGAAACTTTCCCGATCGTCGATGGGTCGTCGGCATTGACCCTGCTCTTTTTTAAGTATCCCGTTTTTTTAACGCCATTGATCTTCACGCTGACCTTATACCAGCTCCCCGAAGATCCGGTGATCGTGACTTTGGCGCCTTTCTTCTTAATCGTCCCCAGCTTCTTGCTTGACGCGGAAGCTTTTTTGCGCAGCGCCAGGTTCGAGGCTTTTGTTTTCCCTTTTATGGAAGCCAGGGTAGCCGCTTCCGCCTCGTTTGACGGGATGCCCTTGCTCCTGCCGTTAAACACCTCTTTGTACGGCAGCACCTGGTATTTATACAGTGTGGCGGCATCCCGGTTTTTGTCCTTATAAGAGGTGGCGGATGTAGAGGCAACCGTTTTATAAACCGTTGATCCGCCTGCCGCGCGCTGTACAATGTATCCCTTCGCCCCGGCCGCCGTAAGCCACGAGACCTTCACCTTGTCAAATCCTGCCGTCTGGGCAGACGCCGAGGTTGTAACCGTAATGTCCGTGATGCCTGTGTTGAAGCCGATGCATTTTTTCGTCCCATCCGCGCCAGCCTCATAAATTTTATAAGAATAGCTGCTGCCAGGGCTTAATCCTGTATCCGTAAATGTTGTCGCGCTCCCGACGCCCGATAACAGCTCGTAGGCGCTCCCGTTTTTCCTCCAGACTTCATACGTCCCTCCGGATGTATACGGCTGCCAGGACAAGGAAAGGCTTGTCGGCGACCGCCCGGAGATACGCAGCAAATTCACATACCGGAAATTGACGTCTGTCTTCCCTCCGTTCCCTGTCACACCGGCTACGCTGC
Source organism: uncultured Dorea sp. (assembly GCA_964650695.1). Taxonomy (GTDB): domain Bacteria; phylum Bacillota; class Clostridia; order Lachnospirales; family Lachnospiraceae; genus CAZYVA01. The sequence goes on from CAZYVA010000078.1 coordinate 2,383, forward strand.
CGGAGGAAGAATACTGCCAGAACTCATATTCCCCCGCGTAATCCGTGGAATCCGTATAATGCGCCAGCCAGACTGCGGAATCCTGGCTGAAATCCGCCGCGTATAAGCTGCTGGACAGCATAGATTTGTTCGCGTATACCATTGGGGTATAGCCCCTCTCCTTTACACGGTCACAAAACGCCACGCAGATATCCGTCGCCGTCTCTTTGCTCAGTTTTGCATTATACAGCCTTCCGACACCGACAGCCACATACTCATAATCCAGGACGATCGGCAGATCGATCTGATAGCCCGCGACCCTGTCAACGATATAGTCCGCTTCCTCTACCGCCTCATCAACCGTGACTGCCTGCGAAAAAATATAGGCGCCAATGGGTACGCCCACGGCATTGGCATTCCGAAGGTTTTCTTCCGCTTTGACGTCCGTCTTCAGCGCGCCGTTGCTGTATCCCCGGTATGCCACGCGGATGATCGCGAACTTTCCTTTCTCATCATTCTTTACCTTTTCCCAGTTGATCGTCCCATTGTAATAGGAGACATCAATACCTTTTTCTATATAACAGTCATTGTATTTACTCTGCGATACCGCCAGAGCGGAAACCGCACTTCCAAAAGACGCCTCTTCCGCTTTTCCTGCCAGACGGTAGTTCCCCGGATCTTCCGGGTCATAATAGGCATCATCCCCGCCATCTGCTTCCACCTGCACGTCCGTATCCTCCGCCTCTGCGGCGGACACCGGCAAGATCCCCAAAAACATCGCACCGACAAGAAAAAACGCCAGCATTTTATGTCTGTGTCCCATGTTCCTTCCCTCTCCGAATAAGCCTTGCTTCAGCCATAGTGTTTGCCCTTGGTCCATAATGGTTTATTATACAGAATCCTTTCCCAATTATCAAGACAACGAAGGAAAATTAAAAATTTCTTATGTTTCAGCCCTTCCCCTCCGCCCCTCACTCCCTAAACCCCTTTCTCACGGAATGCCCGGTAAATGGGCATTCCCGGCCGTGAATCGTAACCTCTGGAAGGGAACAGGATACAAAAGAGGCTTGCCCTGTCCCGGACATTTTGATAAGATGGGATAAAGGATACCGTTACCGGGAAAGGAGAAAGGCTATGACAACAAATTTAGATTTTGAAAAAGCGCTGCCTGCGGCCCCGCTCAAAATTGCCGCGATGGATAGCTGCCGGGAACTTGGTGAAAAGGTAAACGCCTACATCGTTGCCTTCCGCCAGGACACCCTGAAGGAATCTCCGGATTCTGCGTTGTTTTCCAGCTATCAATTGGATAATTACCTGATCGAATGCCACTGCCCGCGGTTCGGGAGCGGCGAGGCAAAAGGGATTTTAAAAGAATCTGTGCGGGGAAAAGATCTGTTCATCATGGCAGACGTATGCAACTACAGCCTGACTTACACAGTGAACGGCCATCTGAACCATATGTCCCCGGACAACCATTTCCAGGATATCAAACGCATCATCGCGGCTGCCACCGGAAAGGCCAGAAGGATCAGCGTCATCATGCCTTTTTTATATGAAAGCCGCCAGCATAAACGTACCAAACGCGAATCCCTGGACTGCTCGCTGGCTCTTCAGGAACTGGCGGATATGGGGATCGATAATATCATTACCTTTGACGCCCACGACCCGAGGGTGCAGAACGCAATCCCGCTTTCCGGTTTTGACAATTTCATGCCTACCTACCAGTTCATGAAAGCCCTCCTTCGCGCCGAGCCGGATCTGGCCGTGGACAAAGACCACCTGATGATCATCAGCCCGGATGAAGGGGCGATGCACCGGGCCGTCTATTTTTCCAACACCATCGGCGTGGACATGGGTATGTTTTACAAACGCAGGGACTATTCCCAGGTCATAGACGGGAAAAACCCGATTGTCGCCCACGAATTCCTGGGGACGAATATCAATGGTAAAGACGTCATCATCATCGATGACATGATCTCCTCCGGCGAAAGCATGCTGGACGTCGCCAAACAGATCAAAGAACGGGACGCGGGGCGCGTGTTTGTCTGTACGACATTCGGGCTTTTTACCGACGGCTTTGAAAAATTCGATGAATATTATGAAAAAGGGTACATCGACCGGGTGATCACTACCAATCTGACCTATCTCCCGCCTTGCACGAAAGAAAAACCGTACTTTGTCACGGCGGATATGAGTAAATTCCTGGCGCTGATCATTGATTCGATCAACCACAACACCTCTATCAGCCATGTGCTGATCCCGACACAGAAGATCCATGCGCTGCTGGAAAAGCACCAAAGGAAACAAGGCTGAAAGCGGACGCCGGACAGCCCGGCGTCCGCTTTCAGCCCTTTGCCCTTCACCTTTTTTAATCATCCGTAAAATCCGTGTATTTCTCCCCGTTTTCCATTTTAACATCTTTCGCCGCCGCCAGTTCCGACACCGTCACAAGCTGATACCCCTCCTCCGTCAGCCGGGGGATCAGATCCAGGGCCGCGTCCACCGACTCCGTATGGATATCATGGAGAAGGATGATATTCCCGTCCTCCAGCGAATCCATCACCGACTGGATCGTGCTGTCCGCGTTTCTCGTCTTCCAGTCCAGCGTGTCAATATTCCACAGGATCATCGGGAGCCCTACGTTTTCCCGGACCGTATCATTGATCGCGCCGTAAGGCGGACGCATCACCGTTGCCTTGCTTCCGGCCGCGTTGTCGATCTTCGTATTGGTCCGTTCCATCTGCTTCTGGATCTCGCCGGCAGAAAGCTTTGTAAGCTGCGAATGGTCGTAGGAATGGCTGCCCAGCTCACATCCGATCTGCTTCATCTTTTTTACTGCATCCGCATAGGAATCCACGTTCTGCCCCACCATGAAGAATGTCGCGTGGCTGTCATACTTCTCTAACTGGTCCAGCAGTTCCATCGTGCGCTCCCCCGGCCCATCGTCAAACGTGAGCGCCACCATCGGTTTATCCTTGTCGATGTTGCCATCCTCCTTGGAAATCAGTTCCCCGTCGTCGCTGAAGGTGCAGAGGGAAAGCCCGACTGTGGCCTCCCCGGTGACCATCTTCCCGTCACTCTCAAAATAATAGGTTTTCTTCTTGATTTCCTGCCAACCGGTGAGCGCGGCCCCGTCCTTGCCAAGGTAATACCGGTCCTCCCCCTGCTCTTTCCAGCTATCCGCCGCCATGACGCCCTTTTTGTTGAAATAATACGTCTTGTTTTTAATCGTCTGCCAGCCGGTGGCCATCTCCCCGTTTTCATCAAAATAGTATGTCTTCTGCATGGATACGACAAAATCGCTGGTGACATATGTCCCGTCATATTTTTGGAATTTCGTGCCATCCCAGACGCCTACCGGGTTTTTCACCGTGACCTTGCCGTTTTTCACGCTGAAATCAATATGCCGTTTCCATGCTTTGCTGATTTTTTCCTGGATCTCCTCATCGACGGTCACCTGGATCTTGTACGTGCCTTCCACCGCCGGGTCCGCGTTGCTGGATAGGGTGTAATATTTCCCGCCTTGCAGGTCTTTTGCAAAATCGGCCGCCGTATAATTGGTTTTTTTATCTAGGACTGCGTCCTCATCCTCCGCGATCTCCACGTCAACGCCCAGGGACGGGAGCTCCTCGCCCTGGAGGATCTCAATGTTCTTGCCCGAAAGCGTTATCTTTGCCGTCTTCGTCAAAAAATGCGCAATCCCCCAAATCAGGAGTAAAAAAATAATAAAAGCAAAAAGAGCAAGAATCATATGGAAAGCCCTTACTCTTTTACGATGCCGTTTCAAGCCCTGTAACGTCCTTGCCCTTTGATCTGCCATCGTAAAACCCCCGCAACTAGTGATCCCATAACAATCCAAAATCCTTCGGACTGCCGCGCGGCCTGCATGGCAGCCCAGGCAAACCAATCTGCTTGGGCTTCTTCCGGCCTACACCGATTTTTAGTATACTCTACTTCGACATATTTTTCAATGTTTGTATTTTTAATTATTATTAAGGTTTTATTGAAGATTTGTTAAAATCCGGACTTTCAGGACATCCGTGATCCTGCGCAGATCGTCTGCCACTCGTTCCGGCACGGGGGAATCGATGTCGATCATTGTGTAAGCATACTGCCCTTTGCTTTTATTCGTCAGGTCGGCAATATTCATATTGTCCTTTGCTAAAACCTTTGTAAACTGGCCGATCATGTTTGGGATATTATAGTGCAGCAAGGTAATCCTTGTATTGTTTCCCTGCCGTCCCATATCACAGTCCGGGTAGTTGACCGAGTTTTTAATATTTCCATGCTCAAGGTAATCCCGGATTTCCCGGACTGCCATCTTTGCACAGTTATCTTCCGACTCTACGGTGGAAGCTCCGAGATGCGGGATGACGATAGCGCCCTTGACCCCTGCGGTTACCGGGGTCGGGAAATCGCATACATAATGCCTTACATGCCCGCCGATCAGCGCATCCACCATCGCTTCTTCGTCTACAAGCACGTTCCGCGCGAAATTCAGCACCACGACCCCCTTTTTCATCAGCCCGATCGCTTCTTTGCTTATAAAGTTTTTTGTACTTTCCGTTGCCGGCACATGGATCGTGATATAATCACAGTCCGCGTACAGCTCATCCACGGTTGACGCGTGGCGGATACTCCGGGACAGCTTCCATGCGGACTCCACCGATATGTACGGGTCAAAACCATAAACTTCCATGCCAAGATTCATCGCGGCGTTTGCCACCAGTACGCCGATAGCCCCCAGGCCGATCACGCCCAGCTTTTTCCCTTCTAATTCACAGCCTGCAAACGCTTTTTTGGCTTTTTCCGCGTCTTTGGCGATATTGCCGTCCTCCTCGTTTTCCTGCACCCAATTGATGCCGCCGATGATGTCGCGGGAAGCAAGAAGCATCCCCGCGATCACCAACTCTTTGACGCCATTGGCATTCGCCCCTGGCGTGTTGAATACGACAATCCCTTTTTTTGCGCAGCGTTCCAGCGGGATGTTATTGACCCCTGCCCCTGCTCTTCCTATCGCTTTTAGCTCTTTGCCAAATTCCATATCATGCAGCACAGCGCTACGGACCAGAAGCGCGTCCGCGTGCTCCGCGCCGCTGACAGGCACATATTCTTCCGTAAACAAATCGGTCCCTGCGGGAGAAATGGCATTCAGACAATGATACTGAAACATCTCTATCGGTTCTCCTTTTCAAATTTCTCCATAAATGACACCAGTGCTTCCACGCCATCCTGCGGCATGGCATTGTAAATGCTTGCGCGCATTCCGCCAACGCTCCTATGCCCTTTCAGGCTTTCCAGCCCTGCTTCCTTTGCCTCTGCGGCAAATTTCGCATCCAGGCTGGCATCCCCGGTCACAAAGGTCACATTCATCATGGAACGGTCCTTCGGTTCCACGGTATTGGCAAACAGCCTGCTCTGGTCCAGGTAACTGTACAAAAGCGCCGCTTTTTTCTCATTGCGCGCTTTCATTGCTTCAAGCCCGCCCTGTCTTTTCAGCCATTGGAAAACTTTTCCGCACATGTAAATCGTATAAGCCGGCGGCGTATTGTAAAGGGAACCCGCGTCCGCATAAGTTTTGTATGTCAGCATCGTCGGCGTCCCTGAAAGGACGTCCTCGCGGATCAGATCCTTCCGGATAATGACAATGGCCATTCCAGCCGGGCCTGCATTTTTCTGGACGCCGCCGTAAACCAGCCCGTACCGGCCAACATCCAAAGGTTCCGACAAAAAGCAGGAAGAAATATCCGCCACAAGAGGTTTCCCTTTCGTGTCCGGCAGCTCCTTGAATTTCGTCCCATATATCGTATTGTTCTCACAGATATAGACATAATCCGCATCCTCGGAAACCGGCAGGCTGCTGCAATCCGGGATGTAAGAGAACATCCGATCCTCCGAAGAAGCGATTTTGTTGACCTTCCCATATTTCTGGGCTTCCGTATACGCCTTTTTCGCGAACTGCCCGGTCACGATGTAATCCGCCTTACGGTTTACCATCAGGTTCATCGGGATCATGGCAAACTGCATGGAAGCGCCGCCCTGGATAAATAATACTTCATAATCCTCCGGAATATTCATCAGCCCGCGCAAATCTTCCCGCGCCGTATCCAGGATCTCCTGGAACGGCTTGGAGCGATGGCTCATCTCCATCACAGACATCCCACAGCCCTTGTAATCCAGCATTTCTGCCGCCGCTTCCCGCAACACCTCTTCCGGCATCATCGCCGGGCCTGCCGAAAAATTATAAATCCGTCCCATGCTTATCCCTCCAGCTTCTGCATATCCTTCTCGTCAAAGGTCTCGCTGATCGCCGCCCCCGGCGCAACCATCGGCCAAACCTTATCGTCACTGTCAACCTGGCAATCGATCACGACCGGTTTCCCAATCGAAAGCGCATCCGCGAATGCGCCCGCAAATTCTTCCCTCGTAGTGGCACGTATGCCTACAGCGCCCATGGCCTCCGCCAGTTTTACAAAGTCCACCTCAGCGTCCAGGACGGTCTGGGAATACCGCTTTCCGTAAAACAAATCCTGCCACTG
>CAZYVA010000079.1:0-6907 GCA_964650695.1 uncultured Dorea sp.
GCTTTGGTCTTGATCCCGGCGGCGGTCCTTTTCCTTCTTATTGCCGTGCAGCCGAACCAGCCGGTTTTAAAGGATTACCAGCAAAGAAGGATCCTTGCTTTTATCAATCCGGAGGAGTACGCCAGCGATGAGGCGTACCAGCAGAACAACTCGGTCATGGCGATCGGGTCGGGGAAGCTGACAGGAAAAGGATTGAACAACAATACAACCACGTCTGTAAAAAACGGGAATTTTATTTTGGAGCCGCAGACAGACTTTATCTTTGCGATCATAGGGGAAGAATTAGGCTTTATCGGAAGCTGTGTTGTTATTGCATTACTCTTGTTGATTGTGGTACAATGTATCCGGACAGGGATGAAAGCCCGGAACTTTGCGGGGCAGATGATCTGCTGCGGGGTTGGCGGGCTGATCGGGATCCAGAGTTTTATCAATATCGCGGTTGCAACCAAGCTGATCCCCAACACGGGGGTCCCGCTGCCATTCGTAAGCTATGGGCTGACATCGCTCGTAAGCCTGTATATCGGGATAGGGTTTGTCCTGAATGTGGGGCTGCAGCCAAAGAAATATCAGTAGGGGAGTGAAATCAATGAATATCGGCCTGATTGCGCATGACTCAAAGAAAACATTGATGCAGAATTTTTGTATTGCCTATAAGGGCATCCTGAGCAAGCATAATCTTTACGCGACCGGGACGACCGGCCGCCTGATCGAAGAAGTGACGAATCTGAATATCCACAAATACCTCGCCGGGCATCTGGGCGGGCAGCAGCAGATGGGGGCGCAGATTGCGCAGAATGATATTGATGCGTTGATCTACCTGCGTGAACCGACAAACCCAAAACCGCATGAGCCAAGCGTTAATGATGTGTACCGGCTCTGCGACCTGTACAATATCCCGATGGCGACGAACCTGGCTACGGCGGAATTGATTATTTTTGCGATTGACAGAGGAGATCTTGATTGGCGTGAAATGTACCGATAAAGAACGTAGGAGAAAGCGGGGCGCGCCGGCGCGCAGAAGGCGGAGGCAAAAAAGGCTGATCTGCCGCATGTGCTTCCTGCTTTTTGTTTTGTGTGTGGCGGCAGCGGGGCTTTGGTATTCCAAGCACGCCCGCCAGGAAACAGAGCCCGCCCTGGCGGCGGAATATGAGGCGCTGCATTACGACGGCGCTGTCTATGAAGGAGAATTGTATTCTGCGGGGCTTTGCGTAGCGCAGGAGGATGTATATCTGGACGATACCCCTGATACCTCCCATTTCAAAGCGGCCGCCCTGTTTAACGAGGAAACCCATGAGACGGAATTCGCTTATCAGATCCATGACCGGGCGTACCCCGCGAGCCTGACAAAGCTTATGACCGCGCTTGTGGCGATCCGTTACGCGGATGTGGACGAGGTAGTGACCGTGCCTGCGGAAGCGGACGCAAGTACGTTTGCTGTAGACGAACAGACCTGCGGCATCAAAGAAGGGGATCAGCTCACGATCAAGGATCTGCTGTATGGGCTGCTTTTGTATTCCGGCAATGACAATGCAGTGGCGGTGGCGGACTGTGTGGCAGGGAACATCGAGGATTTCGCGGATATGATGAATGAAGAAGCGGCCCGGATCATGGCGCGGGATTCCCATTTCGTCAATCCAAGCGGGCTGCATGACGATAACCACTATACGACTGCCTATGATCTGTACCTGATTTTCCACGAGTGCTTAAAATCAGACTTGTTCGTGCAGATCATCAGCAGCGATTCCTATACGGCGAACGTGACCGGGGCAGATGGGACGGTCCGGGAGATCACATGGGAGCCGACGAGTTATTATGCCCTTGGGGATGCGCCGCTTCCGTCCACCGGGACGATCATCGGCGGCAAGACCGGGACGACGCTGAAAGCGGGGAACTGCCTGCTTCTGTATGTAAAGTCGGACGCGGGGGAGCCTTATATCGCGATCGTGATGGGGGCGGATACAAAAGACATCCTTTACCGGGATATGACAAAGCTGGTTGAAAGCATCCCGTCAGCAAACGCGGGCGATGGCACGCAGGACACCGATGAAGAAGGGGAATGACCGGCAGGGCGCATGAAGCTTTGGGGGTTTACTGCCCAGTAAACCCCCTTGCACAGGATACCGCCCTGCGGTTTTTAAGATAACGGAACGCTGGACGAATGGCTGATCCTCCCGAAGAGACTGATCAGGTAGAGTCCGCCCAGGCCAACAACCGCATAGACAACACGGGAAATCCATGTAAGATTGCCGAACAGAAAGGCGACAAGATCGAAGCGGAATATACCGACCAGCAGCCAGTTGACAGCTCCGACAATGACTAAGGTCAATGCTGTATTATCACACCATTTCATGAGGGTATGCCTCCTTTCATACATTAATGGTATTAGTATGGCGGACAGGATGGAATATTATACATTCCTTGTCCCAAAAGGGTGTAAATGATGTTTCGCGGGGGGAGAAAATTTGGCGGAAGGAAAACAAAATGAAAAGGTTACAGATATCCGGACATACCGGAAAGGCCCTTTTTTTAATATTGGGATTTTTGTGTTTGGGGTGGTGTTCGTTTATCTGGTGGTCACGGTCGGGCTGTACCTGACCAATGAGCATGTGCAGGCTTACGAGGTCCGGGAAGGTTCTATTTTAAAGGATAGGGCCTATACGGGCCTTGCGCTGCGCAGCGAGACGGTGGTCTGCGCGGATGCAGCCGGGTACGTCAACTATTTCGCTTCGGAGGACAGCAAGGTAGGGGCGAAGACGAACGTCTATGCACTGTCTTCCAAGAAGCTGGACTTCCAGGAACCCGGCGCGCAGGAAGGGGGCGATTTGTCTGCGGACGAGGAGGAGTCCCTGATCGTCAAAATACAGTCTTTCAGTGAAAATTTTAAGGAAGACGATTTCCATGCTGTCTATTCTTTAAAAAACAACATCCAGACGGTATTGGAGGGCAAATCCGCGAAAAGCAGGGAAAACCAGTTGAAAGCCATGCTGGAAAGCTCCCCGGAAGCGGCGGCCGTCTACACGGCGGCTTCGGACGGCGTTATTTCCTATACGCTGGACGGCTTTGAGACGGTTACAGAGGACGACGTCACCCAGCAGATGGTCGCGAAGGAGCAGTACGATGCTTCAGAATTAAAGAACAACACAAAGGTCAGCGTTGGCGATCCCGTATATAAGCTGATCACCGAAGACCAGTGGCAGCTCGTGATCGCCCTTGACAATGCGGACGCCAAGGATTTGGCGGATGTGGAAAAAGTAAACGTCTGTTTTCTGAAGGACAATGAGACGGAAAAGGCAGATTTCGAGATCCGGTATACAGAAAGCGGGACATTGGGGTTTTTGACCTTTTACAAATCAATGGTCCGTTATGCGGGGGAGCGTTACCTGGACATCGAGCTGATCCTGGAAGATGAATCCGGCTTGAAAATCCCAAAATCCTCTGTGACGGAAAAGGATTTTTATCTTGTCCCGGAAGCCTATTTGACCCAGGGGGGCGACAAGAATGAAACGGGGGTCCTTGTGGGTACGGGGGCGGATGCCGCGGCATTCCAGCAGGTGACGGTTTACTACGAGGATCATGAAAGCGGGACGGCGTATGTAGACCCGGCAGCGTTCAAAGAGGGCGCCACGCTTACGGATCCGGCCTCCGGCGGGCAGTATGCCTTGAAAAAAACAGGATCCCTGAAAGGTGTTTATAATATCAATAAAGGCTATGCAGTGTTTAAGCAGATCGAGATCCTTTGCGAGGGCGACGAGTATTACATTGTACAGGAAGGGAATGATTACGGGCTGTCCAATTATGACCATATCGCGCTGGACAGCTCGGTTGTAAACGAAGACGACGTTGTTTTTTAAAAAACGTGTGCGCCAAACCGTTACGGGAGGTACAAGATGTTAAAAGAAAGATTGGGACAGGTAGAAGAAAAGATCCGCCTTGCATGTGATAAGAGCGGGCGCAGGCGGGAGGACGTGACGCTGATCGCGGTGAGCAAGACGAAGCCCGTAAAGGCCCTGAAAGAGGCGTATGACCTGGGCGTCCGTGTTTTTGGGGAAAACAAAGTCCAGGAACTGATGGAAAAATATGACGCGCTTCCCAAGGATATCCAATGGCATATGATTGGACATCTGCAGCGGAATAAGGTAAAATATATTATCGGGAAAACCGCCTTGATCCATTCCGTGGATTCCGTCCGCCTCGCGCGGGAGATCGACAAGGAATCCGCGAAAAAAAATATTGTGACGGATATTTTGATTGAAGTCAACGTGGCGGCGGAGGAGAGCAAGTTCGGGATCGCGCCGGAGGAGCTGCCGGATTTCCTGGACGAAATCTCATCATTGCCGAATATCCGGGTGAAAGGGCTTATGACGATCGCCCCGTATGTGGACGATCCGGAAGAGAACCGGCCGGTTTTCGCGCAATTAAAAAAATTATCTGTTGACATCAGAGGGAAAAACGTTAATAATGAGAGTATACTTTCTATGGGTATGTCCAATGATTACGGCGTCGCCATAGAAGAAGGGGCAACCATGGTTCGTGTCGGGACCGCTGTTTTTGGCGAACGGGACTACCATACAGGCTAAAGCCCGCCGGCAAAAGACAAAGCAGTTCCGTGGCAGGGATGCCAGCGATGCTTTTCGCAGCTTCGGGAAACCTTTACGGTTCTTCGAGGCTTTAGACCGATTAAGGGAATGGGCATTTCCAATGCGGAGCAGAGAGAAGAATGGGAGAGAATAGTTATAATGGGTGTGTTAGATAAATTTCTTGGCCTCATGAAACTGAGCGATGATGACGATTACGAGGATGACTTTTTTGACGAGGACTACGAGGAGGAGTACGAAGAAAAGCCGAAAAAAGGTTTGTTTGGCCGTTCCGGTTCCAAGGATTATGAGGAAGAGGATTACGCTCCTTCCGCCGCGCGCAGGTCCAGGGACAATAAGGTCACCCCGATGCGCCAGCCTTCCAGAAGGGCTGCGGCCAACATGGAAGTCTGTGTCGTAAGGCCGACTTCTGTGGAGGATAGCCGGGAAATCACGGAGACGCTGCTCAGCGGGCGCACCGTGATCCTGAACCTGGAAGGGCTGGATTTGGAAGTTGCACAGCGCATCATAGATTTTACGTCCGGCGCGACGTACGCCATCAGCGGCAACCTTCAGAAGATCTCCAGCTATATTTTCCTTGTGACGCCGACGAATGTCGATATATCCGGTGACTTGCAGGATCTTCTGAACACTTCCTTTGACGAGTCCTCCATGCGTTCCAGATTTTAGGGTGAGATACATGGAAAAAGATGACGTCTTGCTGCAAAGAAGGATGCAGGATCTGTCCAACCAGGCTTATTACCGGGGGATCCCGGTATTTTCGGATTTTTTGGATCTGAATGAACTGAACATTTTACATACCGCGCCGAAGGGGTCGCTTTTATGTGGATACAGGACTTTCGGCGGATATGCGTTTGCGGAGCGTCGGATGGCTGCTTTTCTGCCGGATGCTCTTTCTTTGCAACTGGAAAAAAATACAGGGCGGGAAAACGCTTCCATAGGCTATCCGCTGCGTTCCCTTGAGATCGCCCCGGCCCACGCCAAATTCGCGGAAGAACTGACGCACCGGGATTACCTTGGCGCGCTGATGAACCTTGGGCTGGGGCGGGGGAAAATCGGCGATATCCTTGTGTCGGGGAAAAGCGCGGTCGTGTTTGTAAAGGAAGAATCCGCGGATTACATTGCCGGACAACTGACGAAGATCCGCCACACGACGGTAACGGCCACGCCAAAAGAGCCGGACGTAGACGGTTGGCGGCCGCGTTTCCAGGAAATCAAGGGAACGGTGCCGTCCGTCCGCCTGGATACGGTACTCTCCGTTGCCTGGCCGCAGTCCAGAAGCAAGCTGGCCGGGTACATCGCGGCAGCGAAGGTCTTTGTAAACGGAAAGCTGACGACGGGCAATGGGTATCGTCTGAAAGACGGGGATCTCATTTCTGTACGCGGGCTTGGGCGGATCCAGTATGGCGGGATCCTGTCGGAAACGAAAAAGGGACGGTATGCGGTGCTGGTGCGAAAATTCATATGACGGAAAGGTGGCTATGGGGCAGATGGGGAACATCAATCCGGCTTCCAGTTTGAAAAGGTGGCTTCATTATCTCTCCGCCGCCCTGGCTGTTGCCGTTTTGACGCTGGCGGATCAGTATACAAAGATGCTGGCTGTAGAGCATTTGAAAGGGCAGCCTTCGGTTGTGCTGCTTCCGGATGTGTTTGAGCTTTTCTATCTGGAGAACCGGGGGGCGGCGTTTGGGATGCTGCAGGACCAGCAGGTTTTCTTTCTGGCCATGGTTTCGGTCGTATGCGTGTTTGTCCTGTATTTCTACTTTCACGTGCCGATGACCGGGAAATATCTTCCTGTACGCATCTGCGCGGTGTTTTTAGTGGCCGGCGCGGTTGGGAACGGGATTGACCGGGTGCGCCAAGGGTACGTGGTCGATTTCTTTTATTTCAAATGGATCGATTTCCCCGTGTTCAACGTGGCGGACATCTACGTTACCTGTACAGTGTTCGCGCTGCTTTTACTTGTTTTTTTCTATTATAAGGAGGAGGACTTTGAGCAATTGTTTCCTTGTAGAAGAAGAAGCGGGAGAGCGGATTGACCGGTTCCTCGCCAGGGAATGCCCTGGATTTTCGCGTTCCTTTCTGCAGAGGATCGTAAAGGAAGGCTGTGCGGCCGTCAACCAATGTCCGGTCAAACCCAGCTACAGGCTGAATGCCGGTGATTTTGTGGAGGTATCCGTCCCGGAAGTGAAGGAGCCGGAAATTATGCCGGAGGAGATCCCTCTGGAAATCCTTTACGAAGATGACGATATCATCGTCATCAATAAACCTAAGCAGATGGTGGTACATCCGGCTCCGGGCCATTATACCCA
>CAZYVA010000079.1:6917-8896 GCA_964650695.1 uncultured Dorea sp.
CATGCGCTTTTATACCACTGCAGGGACAGTTTATCCGGTATCAACGGCTTTTTGCGTCCGGGGATTGTCCATCGGATCGATATGGATACGACGGGTTCCTTGCTTGCCTGTAAAACGGACAAGGCGCATCAGGCATTAGCCAAGCAGCTAAAGGAACATTCGATTTACCGGGTGTACGAGGCTCTGGTCCATGGAAGCCCGAAGGAAGAGGAAGGGACGGTAGACGCACCGATCGGCCGTCATCCTACGGAGCGCAAAAAGATGAGCGTCCAGTGCAAAAACGGCAGAGATGCCGTCACGCACTATAAAGTGCTGGAACGGCTTGGAAACTACGCTTATATCCAATGCAGGCTGGAGACCGGGCGCACCCACCAGATCCGGGTGCATATGGCAAGCATCGGGCACCCGCTTGTAGGAGACCAGGTGTACGGCCCGAAGAGATGCCCGTTCCCAGGTCTTACAGGACAGACGCTCCACGCAAAGACATTGGGGTTTGTCCATCCGGGGACAGGGGAATATATGGAGATCGAAGCGCCGCTGCCGGATTATTTTACAAAATTGTTGGAGAAGCTCAGGAATCTATAATCAAAGGATGCTGGGGCCAAATATCCCCAAATCCCCTTACGGGCAGGCCTGCGCCGGATTTTTGGCTGATTGGCCCTGGTATCCTCAAGTATAAGGAAGGAGCATGGGAACATGGCAAAGACAAAAACGATTCTTACGATCGGACGTGAATATGGGAGCGCAGGGCGTGAAATCGGGCGGATGGTAGCCAGGGATTTGGATGTCCGGCTGTATGATAAGGAGATGCTGGAACGGGCCTCCGAGGAAAGCGGCCTCTGCAAGGAGCTGTTTGAGACGCATGATGAAAAGCCTACGAACAGTTTCCTCTATTCCATTGTGATGGATACGCATTCCATGGGATATTCCACCGGGAGCTATACGGAGATGCCGATCAACCATAAGGTGTTCCTGGCACAGTTCGACGCGATTAAAAAAATCGCGGATGAAGGGCCTTGTATCCTGGTTGGGCGCTGCGCGGATTATGCGCTGGAAGGATATGAGAATGTGCTGCGGATTTTCATCCGCGCGGATATGGACGCAAAAATCCGCAGGATTGCCCGTATTTACGATCTGACGGACGCAAAGGCAAAGGATCTGATTATCAAGACGGATAAAAAGCGTTCCAGCTACTACAACTATTACAGCAATAAAAAATGGGGGGCAGCCGCCAGCTATGACATCTGCATCAACAGTTCCATATATGGGATCGAAGGGACGGCGAAGCTTATCGAGAGTATGATGGCGGCAAAGGAAGCGGTGGAAGACCCAAGGTTATAGATCCTGGTGTCCTGCGTGGCCCTGCGGGGAGGGATTTATATGGATACACAGCCGGATGGGGAATAGAGAATGATAAGATGCCTGGAAATTTGCTTATGGGCGCTCCGTTTTCTGATGGGCGCCTGTACTTTTAGCTTTGTCAATGTGGTGATCTGCCGTTTACCCCGCAGTGAGCGTGTGGTACGGGGACGCAGCCATTGCATGGAATGCGGGCATGAACTGGCTGCGGGAGAAGGGATCCCACTGGCCAGTTCTATTGCCCTGGGAGGAAAGCGCCGCAGGTGCGGGGCGCGGATCCCAGTCAGGGATGTGATAGTAGAATGTATGGGAGGCGCAGCGTTTGTGCTTTGTGCTTCCTTTTATGGCATAGGAGAGACAGGAGTGATCTCCGCCAGGGGATTGCTTGTGTTTGTATTTTTGGCGGTTCTTACGGCGGTAGCGGCCATCGACTGGGATACCCGGACCATCTATGACCGCTTTCATGTTATCATAGGGCTGCTTGGGCTGGCGGCGGTATGGCTGTTCCCGGAGATCACGCTTGCAGGCAGGCTCATCGGCCTGGCGGTGATCTCCGCGCCCATGCTTGTGCTGGTGCTTTTGATCCCCGGCGCGTTCGGCGGAGGGGATATCAAGCTGAT
>CAZYVA010000080.1:0-8588 GCA_964650695.1 uncultured Dorea sp.
CAATACTTTTTCATGAATAATGTGCAATATTCATTACAAATCGACCTTAGCTAAATTATAGCCATTTTCTTTATAATATTGGCGTTTGTCTGGACAAACTAAGCCACATTTACCCCGTTGCTAACATATACGCAATGGATACGCCGACGCTCCTTGCCGAATGTCTGTGGCTTGCATCTGCCTGACTCCATCATTATCGAGTTACCATAGATGTTTTCTTCACATTAATTCCGCATTTCTTCCCGAAGCTTCTTTAGGACCCGTTTTTCCATGCGGGATACCTGTACCTGAGTCATTCCAAGCCGCAATGCCACCTGTACCTGTGTCAGTTCATCAAAATAACGCAGTCTGATGATCTCCTGCTCCCGTTCCTCCAGGATACCCAGAAGCTGCTCAAGCAGGAGACGGTTCAGCATCCTCTCCTGCGGGTTTTCTGTCTCCGGGATCCGCTCCTCCAGGGCAATATCATTCCCATCGCTTTGATAAACCATTTTTTGCAGTGATTCCACGTCCGCCGACGCATCCATGGCCATGGCCAGTTCCTCCACAGGAATCCTCAGTTCCCTGGAAATCTCCTGTATGGTCGGATCACGTCCCAACCGTTTTTCCATCTGTTCCCGCGCCACATACGCTTTGTATGAGATTTCCTTCAAAGAGCGGCTAACTTTCACCATCCCGTCATCCCGCAGAAAACGCTTGATTTCCCCGGCGATTAACGGAACAGCATAGGTGGAGAATTTCACATCAAAGCTTACATCAAATTTATCGATCGCTTTTAACAAGCCGATACTCCCTATCTGGAACAAGTCGTCCGGCTCCACGCCCCGATGGAAAAAACGCCTTGCCACGCACCAGACCAGCCCTGTGTTTTCCTCCACCAGCAGCTCCCTCGCGCGCGCGTCCCCCTCCTGGCTTTTTTGTATCAATCCGATTGTGTGGTCCATGCCGTATGCCCTTTGCCGATTTCTTTTTCCATTTTCACGGTCGTTCCTTCCCCTGGCGAGGAAAAAACCTCCAGCTTGTCCATAAATGCCTCCATAAACGCAAACCCCATCCCGGAACGTTCCAACTCCGGCTTCGTGGTGAAAAGCGGCTGCATCGCTTTTTTAATGTCCTCGATCCCTTTCCCCTCGTCTTTCACTTCCAGATAGAGCCGGTTTCCTTCTGTACGGCAGGTGATGCAGATTTTATGTACTTCATTTTCATATCCGTGGATGATCGCATTTGTCACCGCTTCCGACACCGCAGTCTTTACATCCGCCACTTCTTCCACGGTCGGGTTCAGGGACGTCATAAAAGACGCTATAGTTACCCTGGCAAAAGACTCATTGGATGAGCGGCTATCAAAAACTAACTGCATTTCATTCGTGTTTCCCATTTATTCGTCCTCCTCATAAATCTGCATTATTTTTGTGACCCCTGACATAGTCAGGATTTTTTTCATTCTCTGCCCTGCGTGGACCGCACAGATCTGCCCACCCAGCATACGGATGCGCTTATATCTCCCCATAATGACCCCGATCCCTGAGCTGTCCATAAAATTTGTTTGCTCAAAGTCAAAAATGACATAGCGGATATGGCCTCGTTCAATCAGGCGGTCTGTCTCATGCTTTAATTCCTCCGCATTGTGATGGTCGATCTCCTGCGGAAGGTAAACTGTCAGGCAGTTTTCCTGTATCTGATACCTCATATGATTCCCCCTGCTTCTTCAAAAAATTCCCCTGTGATCCTTTTATCCCATACACGCCTGCTTTCCTCTGCGTGTACATAGAAAAAGGATATGCAAACGCTGCACATCCTTTTCTTTCGCATTTCTTATTCTTCGTCTTTACGTGTCTCCGGCGTCCTCTTCCTCTGAGCCGCCGCTTCCATCCCCTGATCCGGATGAATCCGTACCGCTTCCCGCGCTTTCCCCGTTCTGTGCCTCCAGCGCCTTTTTTGCTGTCTTCCCTACGGTTTCATCCTTGTATGTTTCCGCGAGGCTCTGATAAAGGACATTGGCCTGATCCTGCTCCCCTTGCCCTTCATAGCATTGCGCCAGCAGGAGCATCGCCGCACCGTCCTTATAAGTCTCATCCATCTGCATCACCTGTTCCAGGCTGGCAGCGGCGCTGTCATAATCCTCTTCCTCCATATCCTCTTGTGCTGTGTCATAATATTCCTCGCACATTCTGGGGAAAAGCTCTTCGGCAACCGTATCGTAACGGTCCTTTCCCCGTTCCCCCAGCGAATCCGGCGTAATCTGCAGCATTTCCTCCAGCATGTCCTTATCGCTCATATCCCCGTCCATAAAATGCTGATAGACATTCATCAGGGCTTCATAGCTTGTCTGCGTAGCCTCCGCCGTGACTTGTGTGTTTTCGCTTTCTTCGCTTGTCGTCCGGTAGGTTTCCAGTTCAGTCTTGAGCGCGCTGATCTGCGCTTCCTGCATCGCGATCTTGTCGCTGAAATCGACCGTCTGGCTATTCAAGTCTTTCTGCTTCCTGGAATCTCTCGCGGGGATGACAAGAAACCACATCACCGCAACCCCAATCAAGACACCAATCCCTATATGGATCAACGTACGCTTTCCTAATCCTTCCCTAAACACAGCGGAACCGGGCTGGATGATTGTCTCATTCCCAATCTGGTAAGCGATGGCCTGCTCAGACCCGTCCTGCCCCCGGTCTTTCACTCTCACCGGACGTTCTTTCCTGGCCTGGGTGACCTCATGCATGTAGCGAAGCGTAACCTCATCCGTCGTATCCAGCTTATGTGCCGCCCTGAGCGCCTGCCTCGCCTGTGAATACTGTTCCTCCTTTATGTAGAGCAATGCCAAAAGCTGGTATGCCTTCACATAGTTCGGATGGATGGCAAGCGCCTTCTTCAACTGGATGATTGCCATATCCTCGTTGTTCTGCTTCGCAAACTCCAAGCTCTGGTTATACTTTTTCGCGCACTGATCCAGTTGCTCCAGTTCACCAGGGACTTCCTGCATTTTCCTGATATAGTAGTTCGCGATATTGTCATGGGACTGGAAATTTTTACTCAAGATCCATTCGACAAGTGCTTCAATGATGTCGCCTCTGCCATAGTACACAAGCCCCAAAAGATTCCGCGCCGCAATATTCCCCCTATTATACTGTAAACTGCGCCGAAGAGACTTCACCGCGCCGGACAGGTCGCGGATAGTGGCTTTCTTCAGCCCATCATTGTACCAGTAATTGGACTGATACAATAACTTTGCCGTATATTCCATAAGACGCTAACCCCTAAACTTTAAGGAACGGTTAAGAAAAAACTTCCCAACCATTCCCCAGGAACCGCTCAGAAATCATTTTTAACAGTTCCTTACTTTGTCTGCTCAATCATCTCTCTCAAAATATCCGTCATATCCGTCAAATCCTCCTGGTAGACAGCCCCCTCGATATCCTCTACCTCCAAGCTAGGCTGAAATTTCTTTAATTCTTCCTCAAAGTCTAACATCCGTTTTTCCCTCCTGCAAGTATTTCTTGACCATCCCTGCCAGATACAAAGACCCGATGCAGAAAATCTCGCTGTCTCCGCGGATGGCATACGCTGTATGTACGGCCTCAGATATTTCCCTGCATTCCAGGATCTCTTTTTTTGTGTGTTCCTTGAATACCTGTGCCAACTCTGATACAGGGACTTTTCTTTTATCCTCAATCTCTGACACAATGTAAACTTTTGCCCGGAAACGGCGGCACAACTCAGCAGCCATCGCCCTGTAATCCTTGTCCGAAACCGCCGAAAAAATCAGGACAGGAAGTTTTTCCTCCGGGAAACCCTCCCGCCAGTATTCAGGATACAGGATTTCCACGCTTTCGATGAAAGCATGGACCGCGCCCGGATTGTGCGCCCCGTCCAGAAGGAAATGCGGCGCCACAGTCTCCATACGCCCTTCCCAGCGTACACCCGCGATGGCGTCCTTCCACTTTCCATAACAAGCGGCATGTTCCCCAAACACGGCCTCCATCGCCTGCAAAGCCAGCTCCGCGTTCATCACCTGATACAGCCCGCAGCCTGGGACTCTCCAGACACTACAATTATCATACGCATTCCGCCGCAAAAAAGCAATACTATCTCTCGTGGCTTTTTGGATTTCGAACGCATTTTTCGAGATTTCTCTACATGGCGCCCCTTGTTTTTCAGCTTGTCCACGTATAATCTGCCCTGCCCTCTCATTGCTCCCATCAAAAAAAACGGGAATCCCCGGCTTGATGATCCCAGCTTTTTCCCAGGCAATTTGCTCAATTGTATTTCCTAAAATTTCCGTGTGGTCCAGGCTGATAGAGGTAATCACGGTAAGGAACGGCTTCTCCGGCGCATTCGTAGCGTCAAGCCGCCCCCCAAGCCCGGTTTCTAGGATCACATAGTCCACCTGAGCGTCCTCAAATGCGCACATGCCCATCCCGAATAAAAACTCAAAATAAGAAGGATGGGGGTATCCATCCCGGAGAAAACGCCGCACCGCCTCATGCACCTGTAGAAAAACAGCATAAAACTTTCCATCGCTGATCATTTTTCTGTCAATTTGGATGCGCTCATTCATCCGGACTAAATGTGGGGAAGTGAAAAATCCCGTCCGCTTCCCCTCCATCTCAAGGATCGCCTGCATATAGGCGCAGACCGAACCTTTCCCATTCGTCCCCGCCACATGGATAACGCGCGCGTCCTTGCCCGGATTCCCTAAGTACCTTAAAAAAGCTTTCGTATGCTCCAGTGTGTGTTTCTCCGTAAATTTAGGCAATTCTTCAATATAACGGACTGCCTCACCATAATTTCCCGGCGTCTGCCTCATCATCTTCGCATCTTCCTCTCCTTGCCAGGAATGGAAAAAAGCCATATGCACAACTGTGAACCCTACCCTTACGGTCCCTCATTTTTCGTCCGTATTGCTCTGTTCCAGCCATGAACGGTCCGGGTCTGTCCCTGTGCCGGGACGCACGAAAAGCGCCCCGCCCTGGTAAAGATACTCATCTGACGTCCGAAAAACCGTATTGCTGGATCCCATCTGGCTCACGGTGACAATGTCCCCTTCCATAAGCTCCGCTTCGTTCAAGTCAATCCTCGTATTATTAAGAAATGTGCTTTTCTGTTGTTCCCCATTGATAAACACCTTGCTTTGTTTCGTGAAGTTTTCCCCGTACAGGCTGTACCCCTGATCCAAATGCGGGATGATATCCGTCAGCACAACGTCTTTCACCCCCATCGCCATATGGGGTTCTTTCACCGGCATACCCTTATCCCCGTATACATACTGGTTCCCATAGAGGATATCATACTGAAGGAGTTCCAGATCCGCCAGATAATTTTTTGTCTGGCGGCGTTTCTGGTGGTAATTGAAAACCGTCCCGGAATGGATGTCCAGCCTGTCAAACACCTCTGCCATGATCTGATAGGAGGAGATGTTCCGGTCTGCCTTTTCCAGCCCGATATTGTCCCAGATGACATAATTGGTATTGTAGAGATAGCGGCTTTTCAAATCCTCCGCTTTCAGCCCGAGCGTCGGCAGATGATCCCCATAAAAAACAACCACCGACGGCTCTCCTCTCTCCTCAATGGCCGATATCAGATCTCCGGCAAACTGATCCATCCCATAAACCTGGTTCACATAATATTCCCATTTATTTTTCAAAGCCTCATCCTCAATGCCTTCCACATGGATCTGCGGATCTTCAATTACCTTTTCCTCCGGATAGTCCCCATGCCCCTGGAGGCTGACGCAGAACACAAAATCCTGCCCTTTTGTCTGATCCATCGCTTCCGTGACATGCTGCACCAGGATGTCGTCTTTTGCCCATCCGTTTTCCGTGTATTGCAGGATATTCATAAACTCTTTGCTCGTATACGTATCAAACCCGATGTTGTTGAATACCTTCGCCCTGCTGTAAAAATTCCCCCCATTGTTATGTAGGGCGTGCGTCCCCCATCCAAGCGCACTAAGGGCCGATGCCGCGCTCTCGCATTGATGGTCTTTCAAAACCGTTTTATACGGATACTCCCCCGGCCCGAAATAGCGTAGGTTCATGCCCGTCAAAACCTCAAATTCCGTGTTGGCAGTCCCCGCCCCTACGGAAGGCACTTTAAAATACCCGGAAGAATATTCTTCCGCCATTTTGCGCAGGTTGGGTGTTGCGTCCTTATCCGTCGTAAAAAATTCCGCCTCCTGCACGTCAAAATAAGATTCCAACTGGACAAAAACAATATTCGGCTTTTCTTCGTCCGAAAGGCCTGTCTCGCTTTTAGTGATCTCCCCATCCCCACTGATCTGCGCAATCGTTTCCTCGTTATAACCATTCGGCTGGTCAATCCCCGTGTTAAATACGCTCGCCATGAAACAGTACGGCAGGCCGTAATCCTCATAGGCAAACGCGATATTCCCGAAATAAGTGGAGACGACCCGCTTGTCGATCGCCTGTTCCGTCAAAAACACATACAACACCGCCCAGATGGCAATCCCAACCGCCGCGCGGATACGGTGGATCTTCCCTTCATACTGGCCGCCGCGCCGCCACATAGCGGCCACCCACACGCACAACGCGCCCAGCCCGACTGCCAGCATAACCAGTTCCCAGCCATTGAAATAGTTGTTGATCAGGGATAACGCATCCGAAGCCACTTTCAGATCCTGTGCGTTAAACGGCGTGACGCGCTTGAGGAGCATATAGCCGTTGGCCACCCCCAGGATCATCCAGAGCGCGCCGATGATGATCCGCGCGAACACTCTCCGCTTGAACAGGTAAACGATGGAAAACGTCATGAAAACCATAAAAGCATTGTAGAAAAAAACCAGTGGCGTCTCCGTCATATACTCCCACGCTTCCACTACGGAATGCCTGGAAATCGCTTCTATCGCAAAATTAATCAGGCAGGCAAGCAGCGCATGCAGGATCAGGGAAGCCTGGTTCATCCTGTGCCAGACCGGACGCATTTTCTTCGCAAACGCACGGTTCTGCCGTTCTTCAAGAATACGCCTGCGCCTTTCCTTCCGGGATTTCCAGTAAGCGGAAATATCTTCTTTTTTCAGGTTTTTCAGTTTTTGGATGCTGCCTTTTATTTCCGGCTTCTTCATGTGAATGTTCTTCATCCATATCCCCTTTATATCCGTATCGGGAAACCGTCTGTTCCCATCTGCCGCCGTAAAGATCAGGAATCTTTGCCTTTTAACCCCTCAAGCCTTGCCTGTACCTGTCCCAGCATCCGTCTGTATTTTTCCAGCTTTTCGCGTTCCTCACGCACCTTGTCCTCCGGCGCTTTGGCTACAAACTTCCCGTTCTTTAACAGCCCCGACGCACGGGCAATCTCTTTTTGCAGCCGGTCTTCCTCCTTCGTCAGCCGCTCCATCTCCTGCCCAAAGTCAACCAGCTCCTCCATCGGCACATATACGGCTGCGTCCGAAATCACAATGGACACTGCGTCCTCGGCGATGCCTGTCTTGTCCTGCTGGATAACCAACTCATTTGCCGCCGCCATCATCATGGCCGAATTTTTCAGGAATTCCAATCCGGTACACAATGCCTGGTCCTGGCACACCACGTATATTTTTGCCTTTCTGGAATTTGGCACATTCATCTCTGCACGGACATTGCGCACTCCCCGGACGATCTCTTTATAATGCTCCACAATATTTTCTGCATCCGGAAAAGACCAGCCCTCGTCATATACCGGCCACTCCGACATCATCAAAGACTCTTCTTCCGGCGCAATCTTACGGTAAATTTCCTCTGTCACAAATGGCATATACGGATGTAAGAGCTTCAGGCCCTTTTTCAGGACTTCCCTCAATGTCCACAGAGCGTCATTGGCGCTGTCCATATCGACTTCCGGGCGATAGATCCGGCATTTCGCGATCTCAATATACCAGTCGCAGAATTCATCCCACATAAAATCATAGATTTTAGCCAATGCGATACCCAGTTCGTATTTATCCATGTTTTCAGTAACATCCCTCACCAGGGTATTGCATTTGGATATAATCCAACGGTCATCGGGACGAAGCCTGGCATCCACAGGCTTTTTGATTTCCTTGCCATCAATATTCATCAAAATAAACCGGGACGCATTCCATACCTTGTTCGCAAAGTTACGGCTCGCCTCTACTCTTTCATTATAGAAACGCATATCATTACCAGGCGCATTCCCGGTTACAAGTGTCATACGCAGCGCATCCGCCCCATAACGGTCAATGATTTCCAGCGGGTCGATCCCATTTCCCAGGGATTTGCTCATCTTGCGCCCCAGGGAATCCCGGACCAGGCCATGGATAAACACAGTGTGGAACGGTGCTTTCCCGGTATGTGCATATCCGGAAAATACCATACGGATGACCCAGAAGAAAATGATATCATATCCGGTTACCAGTACGTCCGTCGGGTAAAAATAATCATAATCCTCCGTATGCTCCGGCCATCCAAGAATGGAAAACGGCCAAAGTGCGGAGCTAAACCACGTATCCAGCGTGTCCTCGTCCTGGGTCATGTGCTTACATCCGCACTTTGGGCACACGCCTGGATTTTCCCGTGCAACAACCATCTCGCCGCACGCATCACAATAATAAGCCGGGATCCGGTGTCCCCACCAGATCT
>CAZYVA010000081.1:0-8499 GCA_964650695.1 uncultured Dorea sp.
ATGACTTCCGATTTTTTCCTGGAGCAGGCGGACGAATGGCGTCAGGATGCATGGAGTATCATCCGTGAGCGGAGAGATGTGAAGTTTTTCCTGCTTACCAAACGCCCCCAGAGAGTTTCCGGCCATCTTCCGTCGGATTGGGGTGACGGATGGGAAAATGTATTTTTTAACGTAACCTGCGAGAATCAACGCAGGGCGGACGAGCGGATACCGATTCTCCACACCCTTCCGTTTAAGCACAAGGGTATCATGTGTGCCCCGCTGATCGGCCCCGTGGATATTGGCCGCTACCTTGAGGAAGGCCAGATCGAGCAAGTGCTTTGCGGCGGGGAAAATTACGACGGAAGCCGGCCATGTCATTATGAGTGGGTAAAGCTGCTCTGTGAACAATGCAAAGCGCATGATGTTACCTTCAACTTCATTGAAACCGGCACGATATTCGTGAAAGATGGAAGAACCTATCACATTCCTAACAAGCAGGTTCAGGCGCAGCAGGCATACCGCAGCGGTCTGCAGCACAAAGGAAAACCGATGAAATTTAAGCTATATGACAGTTGGGGGTATGAAATACCAAAAGAGCAGCTCTATGTCCCGCATTATCATCCGGTCACCTGCCGGGAGTGTGCAAGCAGGCTGACCTGCAACGGCTGCTCCGGTTGCGGGAAATGCGGAAAAGAAATAAATTAAGGTTTTTAAGGGGGGAATAGTCATGAACGATGAGAAAGCAGCATCCTACTGGACAGAAAAAGATAAACAGTCTTGCGATCTGGATCCGTCGGTTGGCTAGTGGATGGATTGCATTCAGGCTGGCAATATTTTGCTGACAACATTTTATCAATAATAATTGCAAAAGATTCATTTCAATGGTACAATATTAAAGTATTTTATGACGCCATATGATTTATTTATGGTATTTGATTCCAGCTATGGCATAAGACGATAGGCCGGACGGGGTAGATACGGGCGCCCCTGTCCCGTGCAGAGGGACAGGGGCAACTGATAATGCTACAATAAAATGAAAAGAAGGAGGAAGCAGCAAATTATGAAAAGGCGTTTATTGGCAGTTGTGCTTACGGCAGTGATGACGGCCGGATTAGCGGCCGGATGTTCCACGCCGGGAAGCGGGGAGAGCAGCGGGAGTGAATCTTCGGAGGGCGAAAAGGTTTTCCGTTATTCTAACACGACCGAGCCGACCTCCCTGGATCCGCAAAAGACGAACAGCATCGGGGACAATGAGGTACAGCACGCGATCACGGAGTCTTTGGTGCGCAATACGGGCGGCGAAGTGACGCCAGGCGTCGCGGACGAGTGGGAGATTTCCAAGGATGGGCTGACGTATACGTTCCACATCCGCGAGGATGCAAAGTGGAGCGATGGGGAACCCATCAAAGCGGGGGATTTTGTATACGGCTGGCAGAGGATGATGGATCCCAGTGTGGCGGCTCCCTATGCGTTTATCGGAGAGTACCTGAAGAATGGGAAAGAAGTGGAGACCGGAGAGCTTCCGGTAGAGGAGCTTGGCGTAAAGGCGGAGGATGATTCCACCTTTGTATGTGAACTGGTATACCCGACTTCCTATTTCCTTAGCCTGATCGGTTCCCAGGGGACTTACGCGCCGGCAAGGCAGGACATTGTGGAGAAGTACGGCGAGGAGTACGCGGCGGACGCGGAGAAAAATGTCTATTCCGGCCCGTTCGTGTTGGAGAGCAATACCAAGACAGAGTACACCTTTGCGAAGAATGAGAATTACTGGGACGCGGACAATATCCATCTGGACAAATGCGTTATGAATGTTGTGGAACAGCAGGATTCTTCCATCGCGATGTATGAAAACGGGGAACTGGATTATTCCTTGATCCCGACCGCGCAGGTCCCGGATTACGACGGGAAGGACGCTTCGTTTTTGAATGGTAATGTGGACTATTTCTACATCAACCATGAAGCGGAGTATGTCAGCAACAAGAATTTCCGGCTGGCCCTGAACTACGCGCTGGACCGCAATTCGTACAACCAGCTTGCGAACAACGGCGTATACCAGCCAAGCAACGGGCTGGTGTTCACAGGGCTGACAGGAGTGGAGACGACCTACGGCGAGGAGTATCCGGTCGATTACTCCTATCCGCTGGACGGCGACCAGGATAAGGCGACCGAGTACCTGAATAAGGCGATGGAAGAGCTGGGCGTTGCCAGCCCGTCCGATATCACGATCGAAGTGACGACGACCGACGTTGAAACTTCCAAGAAAATCGCGGAAGTTGTCCAGGATCAGTGGACGCAGAAATTAGGCATCAATGTGAAGATCCGCCAGGTTACCTATTCGGAGATTTACGGCGAGGTGCTTCCGAACCATGATTTCCAGATCGGGTTTGGCGGCTGGGGTTCTGACTATGACGATCCGTACAGCTACCTGGAACTGTTTATCGGCGACAATGATTATAACTACAGCAATTACAAGAATGATGAATTCGACGCCTTGATGGCATCTACCCGTACCGAGACGGATCCGAAGACCCGCATGGATACGTTGGCAGAGGCGGAGAAGATGGTCCTTGAGGATGGCGCGTTTATCCCGCTCCAGCAGAGGGAAGTTCATTATATGCTGAATGACAAAGTGAAAAACATGAACTTCTTCTACTGCTCCATCAATCTCGATTGGGTATATGTGGATATCGAGGAGTAGTAAAAAACTGCCCCGGCAGAATTCTATCCGTTGAATAAAGCCTGGGAACTTACCATAGGAAGCGGCGCACCGCTGCAAGGCGGCGGGCGCGCCGCAGGCAGGAAATCCGTCTGTATGGAAGCCGTTTGATCCTGCGGACGGACATACGGAGGGTGTTTTTTGGAAGGTTCTGTGGCAATGGACAGGAAGAGAGGATTCAAGAAAGAAGCGAAAAGGGGTCGTTCTTTGCTGAATCTTCTCTTTTTCATTATAAACTTGTGAGAGCATAAAGCTATACCCGGAAAGGAGGTCTTTTATGCTGAAATATATCGTAAAGCGGGTGATAGCGGCAATTTTGACACTGTTTGTACTCGTGACCGTCGTGTTCTTCCTGGTCCGCCTGATGCCAGGCGACCCATTCACCAGCCCGAAGCTGACCGAGTCGGTGCGGGCGAACCTGGAAGCCTACTACGGGCTGGATCAGCCGCTTTATAAACAATACATCACTTATATGGGCAATCTCCTGCACGGAGATTTCGGATTTTCCATGAAATACACAAACAAGACCGTGAATACCATGATTGGGGAGACCTTCCCGTTCTCGGCGGATCTTGGGATCCGGGCGCTGGTGCTGGCGATTTCCTTTGGCCTTGTGCTGGGGATCATTGCCGCGAAAAACAGAGGGAAGCCGCTCGACTTCTTCTGCGTCATCATCGCCATCATCGGCACAAGTATCCCGGATTTCATCATGGGCGCGTTTTTACAGTATTTCTTTGGGATCAAATGGGGGCTTCTGCCGGTGGCGAAGTACCTGGGCTTTAAATACACCATTCTGCCTTCCATTGCGCTGGCGACGTATACGCTGACTTCGGTGTCGAGGATCATGCGTTCGAGTATGCTGGAGGTGACTTCGCAGGATTACATAAAAACCGCGCGTTCCAAGGGCTTGTCCGAGCTTCGCATCACCGTGAAGCACCAGATCCGCAACGCGATCATGCCGGTCATGACGGTACTCGGCCCGACCGTGGCGTCGGTGCTGACGGGGACCTTCGTTATCGAGATGATCTTCGTCATTCCGGGGATGGGAAGCTATTATGTGGACAGCATCACGAACAACGATTATGCGATGGTGCTTGGGATGACGGTCTTTTATGGCTTCTTCCTTGTAACCTGTAACCTGATTGTGGATATCTTGTACGGCGTGGCGGATCCACGGGTACGTATTGGAAGAAAGTAGGTGAGGGAAGTGGCAGAATTGAATCGGGAACTATTCCGGAAAACCGGGAAAAACGCAGAGGCTATGGAAGGCATCAGCAGGCCGTCCCTCTCTTTCTGGCAGGATGCCTGGAGGAGGCTCCGGAAAAACCGGACCGCGTTTTTCGGCCTGTGCATCATTGTGGTCTATGCTTTGCTGGCGATCTTTGCCCCGATGGTGAGTAAATATGATTATTCCGCTATGGACGCGGAACTGATGCACGCGCTGCCGTCATCGGAGCACTGGCTGGGGTGCGACGCGACCGGGCGCGACCAGTGGGTCCGTGTCTGGATGGGCGCGCGGGTTTCCCTTTCCATCGGGCTGATCTCCGCTTTTGTCAATATGTGCATAGGGGCGCTGATCGGCGGCCTTTGTGGATATTACGGCGGAAAGCTTGACATGATCGTGATGCGTATCGTGGACATCCTCTACGGGATCCCAAGCCTGATCATCACGATCCTGGTTATGATGGTTTTAGGAAAAGGGATCCTCCCATTGATCGTTGCGCTTTGTATCGTCGGGTGGATCGGGACCTGCCGGTTTGTCCGCGGTGAAGTATACCGCCTGAAGGAACAGGATTTCGTACTGGCCGCCAAGGTGCTTGGCGTGCCGGATATCCAGATCATCGTGCGCCATATCATCCCGAACATCATCGGCATGATGGTGACGAACCTTTGTATGGCGATCCCAGGGGCGATTTTCCAGGAAGCATTCCTGAGCTATATTGGCCTGGGCATCGCCCCCCCGAAGTGCAGTTGGGGCATCCTGGCAAAGGAGGGCATCCAGTATCTGAGGGTCCATCCGCATGAGGTTATCATCCCGGCGATTTTTATCTGTACGACCATGCTGGCGTTAAACCTCCTGGGCGATGGCCTGCGCGACGCGGTAGACCCGAAGCTTCGTGGAACGGAATAGGAGGAGAGGCGTATGAGCGAGAGAGAAAAAATATTGGAATTGAAGCATGTCGTCTACTCCTTTAAGACTTACGGCGGCGTGGTAAAGGCGGTCAGGGACGTCAGCTTTGACGTCAGGAAAGGAGAGATCCTTGGCATTGTCGGGGAGTCCGGATGCGGGAAGAGCGTGACGGCCCAGTGTATCCTCCGGCTGAACCCGGAGCCGCCGGGGTTTTTCGGGGGCGGTGAGATTTTCTACGACGGAAAAGATATTTTAAAAATGTCGAACCGGGAAATGCGGAAGATCCGTGGAGGGGAGATCGGCTTTGTGTTCCAGGATCCGATGACTTCCCTGAACCCGACGATGCGCGTCGGAAAGCAGATCGAGGAGGTTTTTATCGGAAGGAAGGGGATTTCCAGGGGGGAAGTAAAGAAGCGCGCGCTGGAGATCATGAAGCTGGTCGGGATCTCCGATACGGAAAAACGTTACCGCCAGTACCCGCATGAGCTGTCCGGCGGCATGAAGCAGCGTATCATGATCGCGATCGCGCTGGTAAGCCGTCCGAGCGTCATCATCTGCGATGAGCCGACGACTTCCCTGGATGTCACGATCGAGGCACAGATCCTGGATCTGCTCCTGGATCTGCGGGAAAAGCTGGGGACATCCATCATCATGATCACCCATGACCTGGGCGTCATCGCAAGGCTCTGTGACCGTGTGATCGTCATGTACGGCGGCAAGGTCATTGAACGCGGGAAGGTGGAGGATATTTTCTATGAGACTGCGCATCCTTATACGAAAGGGCTGCTGCACTCGATCGCCAAGCTGGATACGGCAAAGGGCGAGAAGCTGAAGCCGATCGACGGGACGCCGCCGGATCTGTTTTCACCGCCGGCTGGATGCCCGTTCGCGGCAAGATGCGAGTACGCGATGGAGGTCTGTCAGGAGAACCCGCCGGAAGAATACCGGTTTACCGACGAACACACAGCGAACTGCTGGCTGCATCATGCGTTTGCCCCGGAGAGCGACTTGAAAAGGGAATGCAGGGCGCAGGCGGAGGGCAAAGAAGCGAACGTAAATGGCAAGCAGGAAGGGGAGGTGTCATAGGATGGCAGAGAAAGAGAAAAAACCCCTGATCCAGGTAAAGAACCTGTGTAAATATTTTCAGCTTAGCCGGAACGCTGTTTTGAAAGCTGTGGATGACATGACATTTGATATCTACAAGGGTGAGACGGTCAGCCTGGTAGGGGAGTCCGGCTGTGGGAAATCCACGACAGGCCGGTGCATGATCCGGCTGTATGAGCCGACCAGCGGGGAAGTGATTTATGACGGGAAGGATATCGGAAAGCTTTCCAGGGCGGAGCAGAAGGAGTTCTGCCGGAAAGTGCAGATGATCTTCCAGAATCCGTATGCATCCCTGAACCCCCGCATGACCGTCAAGGAGATCGTCGGGGAAGGCTTGAAAGTACAGGGTGTGCCGCAGGCGGAAGTGGACAGGAGGGTAGAGAAGCTTTTGCAGACGGTCGGCCTGAACAAAGACCACATGTCCCGGTTCCCCCACGAGTTCTCCGGCGGGCAGCGCCAGAGGATCGGGATCGCGAGAGCCTTGTCGGTGGATCCGGAATTTATTATCTGCGACGAGCCGATCTCCGCGCTGGACGTGTCTATCCAGGCGCAGGTCATCAATATGCTGAAAGAGCTGCAGGAGACGCTGGGGCTTACTTATCTGTTTATCGCGCACGACTTGAGCGTGGTGAAGTATATTTCGGACCGGGTCGTTGTGATGTACCTTGGGACGATGGTAGAATCGGCAGAGACAGAGGAATTGTACAGCAATATGCTCCATCCGTACACAAAAGCCCTGCTGTCCGCGATCCCGGAGGCGGATCCGAACCGGGCGAAATCCAACAAGCGGATCCCGATCAAGGGCGAGATCCCAAGCCCGATCAATCCGAAGCCGTGCTGCCGGTTTGCCGGAAGATGCCAGTACGCGACGGAGCGGTGCTTTCAGGAGATGCCAAAGCTCAGGGAGGTGAAGCCGGGACACCTGGCGGCCTGCCACCTGGTGGAAGGATAGCGGTAAAATCTTTATACATTGCAGCGGCGGGGACTGTCTGGAAACTCAATTCACAATGGGAAAATACAAATATGATATCAATGAGCGGAATAACTAGCAACAAATTGTGCAAGAAAAGCCGGAAAGACGAGTTTTCGGACACATTTGGGGGGGGTACTGCATGAATACAACCGATGGCGGCAAACTTTCATGGAGGCATTATCTCCTGGTGGCGGTCCTGTTTTTTTGCACGGCTGTATCGTTATGGGCTTTTATGCGGGAAAATGAGGAACGGATCCTGAAACAGAATCAGGAATACGCGAGCGATGTTTCCAAGCAGACGGCAAAAACGATCGGAGATCGTATCGAGGTCCGAAAGAAGACCATGGATGTTCTTGCCTATACCGTTTCCGGGTTCATAAGCGGGCCCTCCGTCAGTGCGGATGACCTGGAATTTCTGCAGGAAATATCGGTTTTTGACTATGTGGAGTTCATTGATGCGGATGGGGTCAATCATAACGCGGACGGCAAAACGTCCGATGCCACGGACAGGGAGAATTATATCCGCGGCATGGAGGGTGAGACGGGATATCTTGTGATTTTCCATTCGCGGATCACAGACGAAACGCTGATCGATTTTTATGCGCCGGTCCTGCTGAATGGAGAAGTCATAGGCGTGCTGAACGGGATGCTCCGGGAGGAGACGCTCCGCGATACGCTTTCCGTCGATTTTTTTGGCGAAGACGCAAAGAGTTTTCTTTGTATGGACGATGGCACGGTGATCAGCTTTTCCGGCTACGAGGAAAAGCCCATGGATAACCTGCTGGATGGGCTTAAGAAGGATGCGGTCGTCACGGATGAGACGCTTTCCGGTATCAAAGACGCGTTCGCCAACCATCAGACTTTCCGTTATTTCGCACAAGGCTCTTCCGGACAAAGCAGCGCTGCCGTTGTCCCTGTTGCCGGGGATTGGATGCTTGTGCAGACATTTCCTTCCGCCGTTACCATGCAGATGGGAAAGAATGCAAATAAGGCCGGCGTGAAGCTGGCTGCCAGGCTTCTTGCCCTGTTCCTGGTCTATGTGGCGTACGTGATCGTGACAGGGGTGAAAAGGCGCCGCAGGCTGTTGTCTGAAAAAACGCAGCTTGGCAATATTGTCCAGAGCCTGGCCCCTTTATTTACACGGCTGGCGATCCTGGACTATGGGCGGCAAAGCTATGAATATATCCAGGGCGTCCCTTCCGGCCTGCAGGCGAAGGGCGCGCTTCTGCATTTGAAGGAATATATGGCTCTCCATTATATCCATGGGTATGACGCTTCTTCCATGGAAGCGGTGTTTGACAGGGAGAAGATCCAAACCATGCTTGCGGAGGACGGCCCGTATCTGCAGTATGAATATCAGGCGAAATGGGATACGGAGCATTGGGAAGCGGCTTCGATCCTTGCTTTGGAGCAAAAAGGCAGCGCGGCGTTTTCCGTGGTTATTGCAGTCCAGGATATGACGACACTGAAAGAAGAGGAGATCGCCATGCAGCAGACGGTGCGGGATGCTTTTCATGCCGCCGAGGATCAGAGCCAGGCGAAAAGTGATTTCCTTGCCCGCATGAGCCATGATATGCGCACGCCGATGAACGC
>CAZYVA010000082.1:0-8474 GCA_964650695.1 uncultured Dorea sp.
GATCTCGACGCTTTTGTTCAACCGCTCCCCATATGAGAATGTCATCGTACTGGGGCACGTGCAGGACGAAAAAGGCCAGAAGATGAGCAAATCCAAAGGCAATGCCGTCGATCCGTTCGACGCGTTGGAAAAGTACGGCGCGGACGCGATCCGGTGGTATTTCTACAGCAATTCCGCGCCGTGGCTGCCGAACCGTTTCCACGGGAAAGCGGTCGTGGAGGGGCAGCGGAAATTCATGGGGACGCTTTGGAACACGTACGCGTTCTTTGTGCTATACGCGGAAATCGACGGGTTTGACCCTTCGGAGCATACGTTGGAATACGGCGGGCTGCCGGTCATGGACAAATGGCTGCTTTCCAGGCTGAACACGATGGTAAAGACGGTGGATGACAGCTTGGAGCATTACCGGATCCCGGAGGCGGCGAGGGCGCTTCAGGATTTTGTGGACGATATGAGCAATTGGTACGTAAGGCGCAGCCGGGAGCGGTTCTGGGCGAAGGGCATGGAACAGGATAAGATCAACGCGTACATGACGCTCTATACCGCGCTGGTGGCCTGTATCAAGGCGGCGGCGCCGATGATCCCGTTTATGACGGAGGAAATATACCAGAATCTGGTGAGAGGCATAGACCCGGACGCGCCGGAGAGCGTCCACCTCTGCGATTTCCCGGAGGCGGACGAGGGCTTGATAGACGCGCAGTTGGAGGCGGATATGGCGCATGTGCTGAAGATCGTCATCCTGGGGCGGGCCTGCCGCAACAGCGCAAACATCAAAAACCGCCAGCCGATCGGAACGATGTATGTAAAAGCGGATTTTACACTGCCTGATTTTTATACGGCGATCGCGGCGGATGAGCTGAATGTGAAAACGATCGTCTTTACGCAGGACGTCCGGGCGTTCACGTCGTATTCGTTCAAGCCGCAGCTAAAGACGGTAGGCCCGAAATACGGGAAGCTCCTGGGCGCGGTCAAAGCGGCGCTTGCCGCAGTGGACGGAAACGCGGCGATGGATGAACTGAATGAAAGCGGCGCACTGAAGCTTACAGCGGGCGGCCAGGACATCACCCTCTTCCGTGAGGATCTGCTGATCGAGCCTACGCAGGCGGAAGGCTACGTATCGGAAAATGACGGAAACGTGACGGTGGTGCTGGACATCCACCTGTCCGAGGCGCTTCTGGAGGAAGGTTTTGTGCGCGAGATCGTCAGCAAGCTCCAGACGATGCGCAAGGAAGCGGGCTTTGAGGTCATGGACAAAATCACCGTAACCTACGAAGGGACAGAGAAATCGGAGAAGGTTTTCGCGGGAAACGCAGAGGAAATCGGAAGAGAAACGCTGGCGGCCTCTGTAGCAAAGAGCGCGCCGAAAGGCTATGTGAAAGCATGGAACATCAACGGGGAAGCGGTAACGCTGGGCGTTGAGCGGCAGCCGTAGAAAGGGGTAAGAGAAAGACATGAATTCAAGATTTAAAAAAACGCGGTTTAAAAGGGACGTACAGGAAAATGTCCGCAGCCTGTTCCGCAAGGAGCTGGAGGAGGCGACCTTGCAGCAGCAGTTCCAGGCTGTGGCCTATGCGGTCAAAGAGGCGATCATCGACGATTGGATCGAGACGCAGCGGAAAATGAAAGAGCAAGACACGAAGATCGTTTACTATATGTCGATGGAATTTTTACTGGGGCGCGCCCTTGGCAACAACCTGATCAACCTGACCGCGTACCCGGAGGTCAAGGAAGCGCTCGGGGAGCTGGGGATCGACCTGAATGTGATTGAGGATCAGGAGCCGGACCCGGCGCTCGGAAACGGAGGGCTGGGGCGTCTGGCCGCCTGTTTCCTGGATTCCCTTGCAACGATGGGTTACGCGGCTTACGGGTGCGGCATCCGTTACCACTATGGGATGTTTAAGCAGAAAATCCAGGACGGCTATCAGGTGGAAAAGCCGGACAACTGGTTAAAGGACGGCAATCCGTTCGAGCTTCGCCGCCCGGAGTATGCCAAGGAGATCCGCTTCGGAGGGACGATCCGCGTTGAGTACGACGACAAGACGGGGCGGTCCTTTTTCAAGCAGGAAAATTATGATTCCGTCCTGGCGGTGCCTTATGACTACCCGATTGTCGGCTATGGGAACGGGCATGTCAATACGCTCCGTATCTGGGACGCGGAGGCTATCGTGGATTTCCAGTTGGAGTCCTTTGACCGTGGGGATTACCACAAGGCCGTGGAGCAGGAGAACCTTGCAAAGAACATTGTCGATGTATTATACCCGAACGATACCCATTATGCCGGGAAGGAGCTTCGCCTGAAACAGCAGTATTTCTTTGTGTCTGCTTCCCTGCAGGCGGCGGTTTCCAAATATATGCGGGAGCATACCGATGTCCGCAAGCTCTATGAAAAAGCGGTCTTCCAGATGAATGATACCCACCCGACCGTGGCAGTCGCGGAACTGATGCGTATCCTGCTGGACGATTACCATTTGGAATGGAACGACGCATGGGAGGTCACGACGAAGGCCTGTGCCTACACGAACCATACAATCATGGCGGAGGCTCTGGAAAAATGGCCGATCGACCTGTTTCAGAAGCTCCTGCCCAGGGTATACCAGATTATCCAGGAGATCGACCGCCGGTTCCTGCTTAAGATCGACGAGATGTATCCGGGTGATGAGGATAAGAAAGCGCGGATGGCGATCCTGCACAACGGACAAGTCCGGATGGCGCACCTGGCTATCGCGGCGGGATATTCGATCAACGGCGTGGCAAGGCTCCACACGGAAATCCTGAAAAAACGGGAGCTGAAGGATTTCTATGAGATGATGCCGCAGAAGTTTAACAACAAGACCAACGGCATTACCCAGCGGCGCTTCCTGCTGCACGGCAATCCGCTCCTGGCGGAGTGGGTGACCGGGAAGCTGGGGACAGACGCCTGGATCACGGATTTGTCTGTGATGGAAGAGTTGAAAGAATACGCGGAGGATGAAGACGCGCTGAAGGAGTTCATGGAGATCAAGCATAAAAATAAAGAAAGGCTCGCCGCGTATATCCTGGAACACAACGGCGTCAAGGTGGATCCGGATTCGATTTTCGACGTGCAGGTCAAAAGACTGCATGAGTACAAGCGGCAGCTTTTGAATATCCTGCATGTGATGTACCTGTATAACCGGATAAAGGAACACCCGGAACTGGAATTTTATCCGAGGACGTTTATTTTCGGGGCGAAAGCATCTGCCGGGTATGTCCGCGCGAAAGAGATCATCAAGCTGATCAATTCGGTGGCGGCGGTCGTCAATCAAGACGAAAGCCTTGACGGGAAGCTTAAGATCGTGTTTATCGAGGACTACCGCGTGTCCAACGCGGAATGGATTTTTGCGGCGGCGAACCTCAGCGAGCAGATTTCGACAGCGTCTAAAGAGGCTTCCGGCACGGGGAATATGAAATTCATGCTGAACGGCGCGCCGACACTGGGGACGATGGACGGGGCAAATGTAGAGATTGTCGAGGAAGTGGGGGAAGAAAACGCGTTTATCTTCGGCCTCAGTTCGGATGAAGTCATGGATTATGAGAAAAACGGCGGCTATTATCCGAAAGAGATTTACGACAATGACCCGGACATCCGCCGCGTGGTAGACCAACTGGTGGACGGAACCTACGCGGACGGCGACAAGGAGTGTTACCGCGACCTCTACAATTCACTGCTGACCGACAACCCGGCGGATATGTATTTCATTCTCAAGGATTTCCGCCCTTACGCCCAGGCGCAGGAACGGGTCGAAGCGGCTTACCGGGATACGATGGGCTGGGCGAAAAAAGCCCTCTTGAATACGGCAAGCTGCGGCAAGTTCTCATCCGACCGGACGATCCAGGAGTATGTGGATGACATCTGGAAGCTGGATAAGCTGAGATAAAACGGCATAAGTTTGTTTCATCCTCCATATAGTGATGATAGCAGGGCCAAATAGGATTTGACCCCAGCATCATCGTGCTGTATGGAGGATTTTTATGTGGTTCCGGGTAAAGAAATGGGGTTGTTACCTTTCGATAATCGTTTTGCTCCCCTATGTCCTGACTGTGTTTTTAAATGGGCCAGGCATCATCAGCGCTTCCGCCGTCGATGAACGGAAAGTACGGGTGCGCATCGGCACGGATGAGGATGCAGATGAGGATACGGACGAGGGAAAGACTGTGGAAATGTCGCTGGAAGACTACGGTATCGCGGTCATGGCGCGGGAGATCCCGGCTTCTTATGAAATAGAAGCGCTGAAAGCGCAGGCGGTGCTGGTACGGACAGAAATCTACAAAGCGCTGGAGGAACAGGGAAGCGGGGCTGCGCTGGAAGAAGCGTTCTGGACGCAGGAGGATATGGAGAAAGACTGGGGCGTGGCGAAGTACAGCCATTATTACCACAGGCTGCAGCGGGCATGGCAGGAGACGGACAGCAAGGTATTGATGAAGGACCAGAAAGCGGCGACAGCCCCCTTCTGCCGGCTGACGAACGGCAGCACACGAAGCGGCGCGGAGGTGCTGGGCGAGGCGTATGCCTACCTGCAGCCGGTGGACTGCGCGGCGGATATCGAGGCGCAGGAACAGATCCAGACGGTGACAGTAGCGGATATGGACGCGGAAATTGTATCCTGCGACTCCGGCGGATACGTGCTGGCCGTGCGCGTCGGGGAAGAGCAGATGAGCGGCGAGGAATTCCGCACAGAATACCTTCTTGCCTCCAGTTGCTTTACGCTCCAGAAATTCAATGGGAAACTCCGGATTACAACAAGAGGCGTAGGGCATGGGTTGGGGATGAGCCAGTACACAGCAAATAAGCTGGCGAAAGAAGGATCCGGGTATGAGGATATCCTGGCGTACTTTTTTGAGGAACTGGAAATACAGGAAGTGGCGGATATCGTAGGTATGGAGGAATAACGCCTGCTCCTGGATCACCTTCTCACGGAATGCCCAGTCCATGGGCCTTCCGGGGGGAGGATCGGAACACTGAAGTAAAACAAAGCGCAAGTCTTTGTTGACATATTTCTGAAATAATGAGAAAATCAACCTATGGAAAACGGATATGGCATACGGAAAAAACCTTACATGACGCTGCTGTTGATCGTAGCCAATACCGCTGTGTTCCTGCTGTTGTCCCTTGGCGGTATGACGGAGGATGCGGAGTATATGTTAAGGCACGGCGCAATGTATGTCCCGGCGCTGGTGGAGCAAAAGCAGTATTACCAGTTGTTTACAAGCATGTTCTTGCATTTTGGGTTCAGCCACCTGGTGAACAATATGCTTGTCCTTTTTGTTGTCGGTGAGTACATGGAGGAGGAGCTGGGAGGCGTCCGATACTTGATCCTTTACCTGGCAAGCGGGCTTAGCGGGAATATCCTATCCGCGCTCTGGGACATCCATATACAGAGTTATGCTGTCTCCGCCGGCGCTTCCGGGGCTGTGTTTGGGCTGTTGGGGGCTTTGCTTTATTTTGCGGTCCGACGGCACGGGCGGATAGGGAGCCTGTCCGGGAAGCGGATTTTATTTATGGTGGTACTCAGCCTGTATTATGGGTTTTCCAGCGGGGGCGTGGACAATGCGGCGCACATCGGGGGGCTGGCGGCGGGGTTTTTACTGGCTGTCTGGTTTTACTGGGAGGGTCAGCGTAAAGACCGTGCCGATATTTGGCGTTGAGGATACGTGGACTGTCCCGTGATGGGCATCCAGTATCTGCCTGACGATGGCTAGCCCCAGGCCGGTCCCGTTTTGCTTGTATGTAACAAAAGGCTCAAAGATATGTGCCAGGCGGCTGGGCGGGATGCCGCAGCCGTTGTCTTTCACGCGTAAAAGGATCCCTTGCTCCGTTTCAGACACATTAAAGGAGATTTGCGCGTAGACGGTATTGGCGAGCGCGTCTTTTGCATTGCAGAACAGGTTGAACAGGGCCTGCCGGAGCTTGATGCTGTCCCCGGTGATATCCGGCAGGGACGGGGAAATCCGGGAGCGGAACTCTATGGAGCCGTCCGTGAGGGAAGCGGCAAAAGCAAGCGCGATGGATTTGAAAAAATCATGGCTGCGGATGGTGCGCAGATGAAGTTCTGAGCTTTGGTTGTAGGAGGACAGATCACGGATGAGAAGCTGCGTGTATTCCACGTCCGCCAGCAATTCTTTCCAGTATTTAAAGTCCGATACTTCCGGGTGCTGGTTTTCAATCAATTGCAGAGTGCTGTAAATCAGTGTAAAGGGATTGCGGATTTCATGAAGCGCCATATCCAGTTCCAAAGTTTTCGGTTGGTTATATCGAGAGATTCCCTGCATAGTCGTCGGCTCCTTTCTGATGGGGCAAGTGTAGCACAGGGAAAAAGAAAAGTAATGCAAAAGGTGTCGATGCACTGCCGTGATTCACAGCGAAAATGAGCAGCTTTTATGAATGTGGGCGAAGCGGCGGGGAATTGCGCCGGTGTATTTTGGAAAGGGAGGGAAAAAGATGAGAGATGGCAATTGTATTTTCTGTAAACTGGCGAATGGGGAGATCCCGACGGCCACGCTGTATGAGGATGAAGCTTTCCGGGTGATCCTGGACGCAAACCCGGCAGCAAAGGGACATGCTTTGATTATCCCGAAGGAGCATTATGCCAACCTTTACGAATTGCCGGATGAATTGGCGGGAAAGGCAATGGTTCTGGCCAAAAAGATGATCACAAGGCTATCCGGCATTCTTGGCTGCGACGGTTACAACCTGATCCAGAATAACGGGGAGGCGGCCGGACAGACGGTGTTCCATTTCCATCTGCATATGATCCCGCGCCACAAAGACGACGGGGTAGGCCTTGGATGGAAGATGGGGGAGCTGACGGAGGCGGATAAAGAGGAGCTTTTGTCGAAAATATAGGGATCACAGCCGGTTTTGGCCGGGCATACAACTTTTGTTCACGATCGGGAATGCCCATTTACCGGGCATTCCGCAGGAAAGTGACTCAAGATCAACTGTGAACCGGAACGGCAGCTTCGATCAGGTCGATAATGGTGTCGATAGAATTTTGCTGGCCGGATATTTTCATAGCATCGATATACTTCTGGCGGTCATGGTACAGCCGGTTGATGGCTTCCAGCAAATGGCCGTCTGTCAGGTTTTCTTCCTCCAGCACCATGCTGAACCCCTGCCGCTCGAAAGATTTTGCGTTTAAAATCTGGTCCCCGCGGCTTTGGGAAGCCGGGAGGGGGATGAGAAGGTTTGGCTTACGCAAGGCCAGCAGCTCACAGATGGCATTGGCCCCGGCGCGGGAGACGACAATGTCGGTTAAGGCAAAAAGATCTTTTAGTTCTTCCTTGATGTATTCAAACTGGGCATAGCCGTGGATGCCGTTGAACGACGCATCTATCCGCCCTTTTCCGCACAGATGTACAACCTGATAGGTTTTCAAAAGCTCCGGAAGGATGGCGCGTATGGCCTTGTTGACCGCTACGGCGCCCAGGCTTCCGCCGATCACCAGGATCACGGGCTTGCCATCGGAAAACCCAAGGAAATCCAGCGCTTTGTAGCGGCTGCCTGCAAGCAGCTCCTGGCGGATCGGGGAGCCGGTCAGCACCGCTTTCCCTTTTGGAAGTACGTCCAAGGTCTCCGGGAAATTGCAGCATACTTTCGTGGCTGCGGACAAGGATATTTTGTTTGCAAGCCCTGGGGTCATATCGGATTCATGGATAATCACCGGGACATGGCAGCGTTTCCCTGCCAGGACGACCGGGACGGAAACAAAACCGCCTTTGGAAAAGATAACGTCTGGTTTCAGGATTTTCACAAGCCGTTTTGCGTCCCGCATCCCTTTTAGGACGCGGAATGGGTCAGTAAAATTCTGTACGCTGAAATAGCGGCGGAGCTTCCCGGTCGAGATCGCATGGTAAGGAACCGCAAACTGCTCAATCAATTCCTTTTCGATCCCATTGTAGGACCCGATGTAATGAATATCATAGTTCAGTTCCCGTAAACGCGGGAGCAGCGCGATGTTTGGCGTGACATGCCCGGCAGTGCCGCCCCCGGTTAAGATGATTCGTCTCATAAAGACCTCCCGAAGAAGTGGCGGGGTTACTGGGCAATTGCCTGCTTCAAGGCGATAGAAAGCTGATCCGGGCAGGATGTTTTTTTACTTCCGCACTTGATACCCTCCAGGCGGGAAATCACATCGTTGACATCCATCCCTTTCACTAAACGCGCGATGCCCTGTGTGTTGCCGCTGCACCCGCCGACAAATTCTACATTTTTAACTACATTGTCCTCGACTTCAACCCGGATTAACTGGGAACAAACACCTGTTGGCCGAAATTCCATGTTTTTTCTCCTCTCATATACATACATGATGATGTTGGGGCCAAATAGGATTTGCCCCCTGATGATACCGGCTTGCCCCGTGCTGCGCAGTCCCACAATCCTGGTATCAATACATCCCATTATAGCAGACTTTCTCCGGAAAGAAAATCAGAAAGAAAAAAATAATTGAGGATGTTTG
>CAZYVA010000083.1:0-8419 GCA_964650695.1 uncultured Dorea sp.
GTTTCGTCTTATTGTTCCGGCGCAGGTACATCAGGATCTCATTCTCGATGCACCGGGAGGCATAGGTGGCCAGCTTGATGTTTTTATCCGGCTTGAACGTATTGATCGCCTTGATCAGCCCAATCGTCCCAATCGAGATCAGATCTTCCACCCCGACCTGCGTATTGTCGAATTTTTTCGCGATGTAAACGACCAGCCTGAGATTGTGCTCGATCAGTGTCTTTTTTGCCTTTTCCGCTTCCGGCGTGGCAAGCATGAGGATCATATTTGTCTCCATGTTCGGCTCCAGCGGCTCCGGCAGGATATCCGCCCCTCCGATGTAATGGATTTCATTGTTTTCCGGAAACAGGAAATCCCGGAAACCGGAAAACATCCGCCAGACGCCCACCTGTTTTTTCACTGCTACATTCCACATTGCCATTTTCCTCCTGTTCATCCGTTATACTCCCAAGGCGATTGCGAAAAAATCAGGAGGCGCCATCCGTATCCTCTAACATGCCCGGATTTAAGATCAAATCATAATCCATCAATCCTGTTTTTTCATCGCATACTGCTATCAGAGGTTTTTTGATCACTATGTTTCTCCCTTGATATTCCAGTTGAAGCCATCCGGCGCAAAACGCCGGGATAAGCCCTTCGTTTTCTCCGATGGACCGGTAAGGGATCCGATAGATCTTTTCTGTCTGCCCCAGATCCTCCAGGGAAACCCCCAGCCGTTTTAACACTCTCGGATGCGCGATGTTGACCGGCGTTTTGCTCTGCCCTTCCTTTAAGTGGTTCCCTGTGTCATAGAGCGCATGGAGCCTGCAGCTCTTTCCCTGAACGGACAGGCACACTTCAAAATCCGTCTGCCTGCGCCTGGACAAAGCCCCAAGAAGCGCCCAGATCCCCCTTGAAAAAAAGTATCCCAGAAGCGCTAACGCAAAAAGCAGGCTCCCTTCACGCAGATACGGATGGAAAAGCTGCATCACGCCGCCCATCAGTACGCCGCCGATATACAAAAAGATCCATCCGCGAAGCAGCGGCTTCCCAAACGGCAGCGACAGCCCGGTTTCCAGCATCAGCGCCCCGATCACGCCATGGTACAGGATGAGCTTCACCACTGCGCAGGCCGGAAGGAGAACGACCAGGCAGGTCAGCACAGCCCCCATGAAAGCCCCTAAAACAAGCTGAAGACTCCCGGCCCTTGCGGAAAGCATCTTTTTTAACAGCATAAGCAGCAAATAATCCATCATGAAATTAATCAGGAAAAAAACATCTATGTACAATTCATAATGCACGCGCTTCCCTCTTTTTCCATTGAGAGTTCTCCATATTGTATGATGATACCGGCTTGCTCCGTGCTATCGCACTCCCGCAAGCCTGCAAACATTCGAATTCCGCTCAT
Source organism: uncultured Dorea sp. (assembly GCA_964650695.1). Classification (GTDB taxonomy): domain Bacteria; phylum Bacillota; class Clostridia; order Lachnospirales; family Lachnospiraceae; genus CAZYVA01. The sequence continues at coordinate 1,388 of CAZYVA010000083.1, forward strand.
TTTCCTGCGGAAAATGGCTGCATTCTCATGTTTGGGCGGGTCAAATATCCAAAAATCCTCTTGCAAGCTTGCTTGCATCAGATTTTTGGATTTTTGGATCCCACTGATGATACCGGCTTGCTCCGTGCTATCGCACTCCCGCAAGCCTGCAAACATTCGAATTCCGCTCATTTTCCTGCGGAAAATGGCTGCATTCTCATGTTTGGGCGGGTCAAATATCCAAAAATCCTCTTGCAAGCTTGCTTGCATCAGATTTTTGGATTTTTGACCCTGGTATCATCATATTATAAAAAGACTTATGGAAAATATTTGTCAGATGGTAGGCTGGATTTTTCATTTTTCCCGACAGGTTTCGACACAAGGTTTCAGTCTTCAAAAAGCTTACGTTTCCGTTCGGCCATCTCGTCCGCCCTCTCGATGTAACCTGCGATCTCTTTGACATTCTCGCATCTTTGGATCCCTCCGTCCGGGCGGACCCTCTTGGAGACGGAACCGGCCCCGCAGGCAACTATGGATTGCACTTCCTCCATCATCAGTATATTGTAGAGTCCCGCTTTCCCGGCTTTGGCATACCCAACGTTTTCAAAATTCCCGGCAATATTCTTCTGGCGGTACAGATAATAGGGTTCCATCCCCATGTCCGCCGCGGCCTCAAAGGCAGCGTCGATCATCCCGGCAGCCGGGCTCTCCCGTTCTGTCTGGGCTTTCCCGTGTTCCTGGCCCATCCGCGCCGCCCGCTTGATCGCGAGCGCATGGACCGTCAGGTTATCCGGTGAGAGTTCTTTGATCTGGTTCAACGTATCCTGCATGTCGGCAAGCGTCTCCCCTGGAAGCCCGGCGATCAAATCCATATTGATATTGTCAAACCCCAGCCCTCTCGCCAGGGCAAAAGCCTCCCGGACCTCCCCGGCGGTATGCCGCCTCCCCACAGCGTCCAATGTTTTTTGCTGCATCGTCTGGGGGTTGATGGAGATCCTTGACACCCCGTGCCGGAGAAGGATGCGCAGCTTTTCTTCCGTAATGCTGTCCGGCCTCCCTGCTTCCACCGTATATTCCAGGAGCGGATCCCAGGTAAACGAAAAACACTGCCCGATCCACGATAATAAACGTTCCAGCCGCCCTTCCTCCAGTACGGTTGGGGTCCCGCCCCCGATGTAAACCGTGTTCAGTTTTTTCCCGTGTTCCTTTGCCAGCCTTGCGGCAAACGCGATCTCTTTGCAGAGCGCGTCCAGGTAATCGTCGATACGGTGCTTCCAGGCCCTGTATTCCCCTGAGCTGAACGAGCAATAAGAGCAGACGCCTGGGCAAAATGGGATGCCCACGTACAGGCTGAAACCGTTCCCGCAGTCCAGGCCGTCCAGCAGCGCCCTCTCCCGTCTGGCGATCCGGTATGCCAGACGCCCCTTTTCCGGCCGTACCAGATATTCCCGGTAGAACCAGCCTGTAAATGCTTCCTCCGTAAGGTCCTGCTTCTGCATCGCCAGCTTCACCGGCCGCACCCCGGTCAGGATGCCCCAGGCCAGGGTACTCCCGCTTTTTTCCGACAACTGCCCGTACAGGGAACGGGCGATCCGGTATTTCCTCTCCTTCTTTTCATCCCCGTCTGGCCGGCGCCCTTCCAGCGGCGCCGAGATCTCCTTGTCCCCCACAGCGGCTATCCTTTCCCCATTGGAAAAAACCGCCACATAAACAGAGGCTTCCTTCTCGATCCGGGAAACCGCCTCCCCGGATGGGAAAAAAGCCTTTGTGATATGGTACGCGTGGTAAAGATAAGATTCGTCCTTGCTCACAACCTCGATCATACGTCCGCCCCTTCCTCGGATACAGATGGACCCTCACTGTATATATGGGTTATATTTCCTCTCATACCCTATCGTCGTCTCCCCCATATGCCCCGGATATACCAGCGTGGCGTCCGGCAGCTTCATAAGCTTTCCCTGGATGGAGGCCATCAGATCCGCCGTGCTGCTCGTCTCAAAATCGCTTCGCCCTACGGAACACTGGAAAAGGGTATCCCCGCAGAACAAAACCCCCTCGGACGCTTCATAATAACAGCACCCGCCCCAGGTATGCCCCGGCGTATGGATCACCTCAAAATGGTAGCCGATCAAATCCAGCACCTGCCCGTCATGCAGATAGCTGGCCCCGTCAAAAGTATACCCGTTCGTATAAGACGCAGACTGGTTTAACCTGGCATCCTTAATGACCGGTTCATCCGCCTCGTGGAGATAGACCGGGACGTGGTACAGCTCCAGAAACCCGTCGATCCCCATAATATGGTCGAAATGCCCGTGCGTCAGAAGGATCGCCTCGATCACCAGCCCCTCGTCCTGGATAAACCTCACAATCTTCTTTGCACAGGATGCCGGGTCAATGATCACTGCGTGCTTCATTTCTTCATTGACCGCCAGATAACAATTTGTGCTGATGATCCCTGTTACAAACTTCTCGATTCTCATACTGATCCGATTCCTTTCCTGTTATGCCCGCCGGACGCACCTGGAAACGGCCCTGTTTATGGGCCGTCCCTTACCCTGTCGTCCTTTCAATGTCCAAGATCCCTTCCGCCTGCTTCAGCCTCTGGACCACATGCTCCAGCTCGTTCCTGCCATGCACGATAAACCCCGTCTCGATCGTGGCCGTCCCTTGCTTGCTGGTCCGGATATTCAAAGACTTGACGTCCACATCGTTTTCCATGAAAATCCTTGATATCTCAGCCAAAAGCCCTACGCGGTCCTTGGCGTACATCCTGATATCCGCAAGATACTGCCCGCCGGTCTCTTCCGCGACATCCGTCTCCCACTCGACGTCGATCAGCCGGTTCCTCTCCTCCTGCGTCAGATGGATCATATTGACGCAATCCGTCCGGTGGACGGATAACCCCCGGCCTCTCGTGACAAAGCCTACGATCTCATCGCCTGGGACGGGGTTGCAGCACCTGGAAAAACGTACCGCCATATTGTCGATCCCCTTCACCACAATGCCGCTTTTCGACTTTGCGATGTGAACTTTATGCTTTGCGGCTTCCGCCACCCGTCCCAGGACATCTTTGTCGGTAATCTCCTGCTTGTGTTCCTTGCCGTACTCTTCCGCCAGCCGGTTGACAACCTGCCCTTCCTTCAGCCCGCCGTGCCCGATCGCCGCCAGCACTGAATCCCAATCCCTGAAGCCGTACTTTTTCTGTACTGTCTCCATGTATTTCGGCTGCATCAGATTGGCAGGCTGTAAATTTTTAGAGCGGCAGTAGGAAGAAACCATCTCCTTGCCCTTGACGATATTTTCCTCTTTAAACTGCCTCTTAAACCACTGGTTGATCTTATTTTTCGCCTGCGTGCTTTTTACAAGGTTCAGCCAGTCACGGCTTGGGCCTTTGGAATTCTGCGAGGTAATGATCTCAATGCGGTCGCCGTTTTGGATCCTGTAATCAAAGTTGACGATCGCCCCGTTGGCCCTTGCCCCCACCATCTTATTCCCCACGGCGCTGTGGATCATGTAAGCAAAATCGATCGGCGTAGAACCAGCCGGCAGGTTTTTTACATCCCCCTGCGGGGTGAAACAATACACATCGTCCGTGAACAGATCCAGATCGCCCTTCAGCAAGTTCAGAAATTCCCGGTTGTCAGACATGTCCTGCTGCCACTCCAGGATCTGCCTGAGCCAGCTCAGCTTCTCCTCCTCCTGCACCTTGATATTCTTCTTCCCATCGTTGGATTCCTTATATTTCCAATGGGCGGCAATCCCATACTCAGCCGTCTTATGCATCTCTTCCGTCCGGATCTGGATCTCAAACGGCTGCCCCGCCGTACTCATCAGCGTCGTGTGCAGGGACTGGTACATGTTCGGCTTCGGCATTGCGATATAATCCTTGAACCGCCCCGGGATCGGCGTATACATCTCATGGATGACGCCAAGCGCGGCGTAACAGTCCTTGACCGAATCCACAATGATACGGACGGCAAACAGATCGTAAATCTGGTCTACTGTCTTGTTCTGGTTTACCATTTTTCTGTAAATGCTGAAAAAATGCTTCACACGGCCGTTGACTTCCGCTTTGATGTTCGCATTTTTCATATGCTCGGACACTTCCTGCACGATCTGGTCCACAAATTCTTCCCGCTCCGTCTTGCGGGCGTTGATCTGGGCAACCAGGTCGAAAAACACCTCCGGCTCCAGGTATTTCAGCGCCAGGTCGTCCAGCTCCGTTTTAATCTTCGCGATCCCAAGGCGCTGGGCGATCGGCGCGTAAATATCCATCGTCTCCCTTGCTTTTTCGATCTGCTTCTCCGGCTTCATAAACTGCAGCGTCCGCATGTTGTGCAGCCGGTCGGCAAGCTTGATAATGATGACGCGGATATCCTTCGCCATGGCCAGAAACATCTTTCTCAGGTTTTCCGCCTGTATTTCCAGCTTGTCGGCGGAATAGGACAACTGCCCCAGCTTTGTGACACCGTCCACCAGATGGCAGACGTCTTCCCCAAACTCCCCGACCAGTTCCTCCTCGCTGATGTCGGTATCCTCGATCACGTCGTGCAGCATCCCCGCCGCGATCGTTTCTTTATCCATCTCCAGGTCCGCGAGGATGATCGCGACCCAGAGAGGATGGATGATATACGGCTCGCCGGATTTCCTGAGCTGGTCCCCATGCGCCCGCTTTGCCATACGGTAAGCTTTCTCAATCAGGCTTACATCCGTGGATGGGTGGTACTTCCGGATCCTGGCAATCAACATGTCATAGAGCCTGTCCGGATCTTCATAGTCTTCCGGCGATTTGATCGCATGGCCATCTACGATATCCAGATCCTTCATCATATCTTCCGTGACAGTCTGCGACGCGATCCTGCCATCCAATGATTCATAGGTTGTTTTCCCTGACATATCATTGCCTCCTTCCTTTGCCGTTTTTACAGCCACCCTCCCGGCGCCCCGGTCCCTCGGCCGCGCCCGGACGCTACGCCGTTTCGCTTTTCCCGCGTCAGGACGCCCGCTGGCTGCTTGGCCGGGCGCCTTACGCAAAACGCTTGCTGCATCCCTGGATATCTCCCCGGATGACCCTGACAAAATTTGATTTCCAGTATAGCATTATTCCTGGTTTTTTTCAAACATATTTAACATATGGTATGCGGCAAGTGGTTCTACTGAAGTGGTTCTTACATCTGTTCCATTCGGGATCGTTACAATACACGCCCCGTCAGCGGGCGATCCGTTGTCCCACAGATTTTATTCTCCACATTCCAGGCCGTCCGCTGTGTGCGCCTTCGCCAGGTTCCGGTGTGCCATCGCCTGATGGTAGAGCTTCTCCGTTTCCGGATCAAACGCCACCAGCCACACGGCAAATCCTTCCGGGGTCTTACCGGAAGCATAGTCCAGGATCGTATTGACTGCAATCGCTGCGGCCTGATCTTTGGGGTATCCGTATACCCCGGTAGATATTGCCGGAAAGGCGATGGACTGCATGCCCTGGTCTATGGCAATCTTCAGGGAATGTTTATAGCAGTTTTTCAGCAACTCCGGTTCACCGTGATTTCCCCCATGCCATACGGGCCCGACCGTATGAATGACATATTTTGCCGGCAGGCGGTAGCCCTTTGTCAGCTTCGCCTGCCCGGTATCGCATCCATGCAACTGCCTGCATTCTTCCAACAGTTCCTTTCCTGCAGCACGGTGGATTGCGCCATCCACGCCGCCGCCGCCAAGCAGCGAACAGTTCGCCGCGTTCACTATGGCATCCACGTTCAGTTTTGTAATGTCTCCTTTTAAGATTTTAATATGCATTCTGTTTTCCTTTCCGCCGGAGGTTCCCCCCGGTCAAACGTTCCTCTTTTCCTTCAGCGCTTCTTTCAGATATTCGTAGCGAAGCCGCTTTTCCTCTTTGGCAAAATGGACCTCGCGGGACTGTTTCGGGTTGTCCTCATAGGAGAGGACCTCTTCACCGAACTGCTCACTGGTCAGGTCAAACACGCAATCGCCAACCACATTGTAGCAATGGTAATTTCCGCCTGGTCTCAGAATGCCATACACATCTCCGCCAAAAATATCCTGCGCCAGGAACGACGTGATAGAGCATTGTCCCAGGGTTCGGTTGTCATCCGTCCAATTTTCCCTCAAGCGCGGGGCACAAGTCTCCCTGCACCAAATCTCCGAGAGCAGATCGTAGAGGCGCCTCGGATTCTCAATGTATTTATATTCGTCTGACACAGCCGGCACATCCGCCGTCTGCCAGCCGTAAAATCTGTATTCTTTCATCATCCGCCCCACATCCTTGAATACATGATTTCCACAGCATCCACCCAAAATAGAGTATAGCACAAACCGCCCCCATCAGCCATATAAATCTCTCTTTTCTCCCAGAACGGCAAATGGTTCAATTGGACAGTCGCATTATATTATGGTAAAATAGTTGTGGGTTATTATGGTATCCCAGGCGGCCAAAGCGCCATGGGAAAAGATTGCCGGTAATGGCAAAAAAGAATGATCTACTATGTGGGCTATAGACGGGCGCGGGCGCGTACACTGGAACTGCGGCAAGCCAAAGAAAGGCAGGATGAACATACGATGAAGAAGTTTTCAATGACTGTGGAAGAAAACATTTTCTACGCCAAGAGAAACATCATCGACAGTATTTGGAAGGAAGCGAACATTGAGGGGATTGATGTCACTTTCCCCCAAACACAGGAGATATACGAAGGGCGCGTCGTAGCCGGTCTATCGGTCAATGAAACGATTGCCATCAACAACCTTAAGCACGGTTGGCAATTCGTGCTTGATACTATTGATGTTCCCGTTGATCTGGCCTATATCAGGCAAATCAACATGCTCGTCGGTCAAGGTGGCATTGTCCTGGACTGTGGCAACCTCCGAAACAGCATTGTCGGCATTGGTGGCACTGATTGGAGACCTGATTTGCCGAATGACGATGAAGCGAAGGAGATGATATCCGGCATCGTTTCCGAGCCTCCAGGCCAACAGCGTGCTCTTCGTATGTTTGCGGCACTGTGCCGTGCGCAGCTTTTCAACGATGGCAACAAACGTACC
>CAZYVA010000084.1:0-7767 GCA_964650695.1 uncultured Dorea sp.
ATGCTGGTTGCTTTTGAAGCGTTCGAGAAAGAAGCATTGCAAAGGAAAAAGGCTGTCAAAGACAGAACAGCCAGCCCGAAAGAGTTTACGGACTGGCTGTATCAGCAGAGTAACATTATTATTAAATTGTGTGAAAGATAATTACAGCATAAGCCATTTTCCTTTTTGGCTGGATCCTTCTCTTTTGATAACGCCGGATTTTTTCATAGCTTCCATGTAATACTTTACTGTACTATATTTTTCTCCAATAACATCTGCAATTTTTTTCTGAGACAGTGTTGGGCCCCCTTGAATCACTTTCAGGATACGAGCTGGCACAGAATTATCGTCGGCTTGGTTAGCTTGGTTAGTACCTTGGTCAGTACCACTAACCAAGCTCTTAAACATAACCATGATGTCCTCACGTTTAATCGTGTATTCCGGCATAGGATTTCCAAAAAGTATCATATCAGGAGGAGGATCTTGGTAAATCTCCCTCCTGCTCGATGGATTATGGCCTCTCCATTATGCGTTCTTCCCGCAGCATTTCTTATATTTCTTGCCGGAACCGCATGGACACGGGTCGTTTCGCCCGATTTTCTTCCCTTTCCGTATCGTCGTGGATTCCTTCTGCTCCTTATACAGCCTTTTCTGCTCTTCCTCCGGATAGATGTCGTTCCACTGCGGCAGCCCGTACAGCCAATCCGCCTTTGCCGCCACCATGTTCTTATAAAGCTTCTCCTTGTCAAAGGCCAGGGAGACCGGCGTGTCCTCGTCCATCGTCTCGATAGGGTTTGCCACTTTCAGGCTCTCGTTGATGCCGTCCAGGAACCCAACCATCGTCAGGACCTCCTGCCCATACTTTTCGGCCAGCTCCCTGACAGTCCCCGTCACCTCCTCGTCCGGGTCCGCCAAAAGCTGCTCATAAATCTCCTTCTCGATCTGGAAATAACTCCCCCAGAACTTCCGAAGCTTCCCCTTATCCGCGCGCTCATCATACGCGATATCCCTCCACTGCTGCAATAATGTACGACTCATAGCCCTCTGCGCCTCCGTATAACAATATCCATTGCTTTTTCTCTCTCGTTTTTATATAATGATGATACCAGGGTCAAACATGAGAATGCAGCCATTTTCGCAGAAAAATGAGCGGAATCCGAATGTTTGCAGGCTTGCGGGAGTGCAATAGCACGGAGCAAGCCGGTATCATCTTGACCCCTATATCATGATGATACCCCTGTATTCCACATCATAATATACTAAAAGCAGACGCAAATGTAAAGGGTGATTCTGAATGAAAAAACGAAAACGTATCCTTGCGCTCCTGGGGGCAGCCCTGCTCTTCCTGATGTACGCCAGCACACTCATTTTTGCCCTGATCGGCTCTGAGACTGCCTTGATGTGGCTGCGGGCATCGGTTGCCTGCACGATCATCGTCCCTGTCATGCTTTATGGCTATATCCTTGTCTACCGCGCGCTGAAGGGACGCGGGGCGGGATCGGATGAGGATGAGGACGGGCAGGAAGAAACGCCCAGCAGCCACTAAGGGCGGCCTGCGCTTTTCGGATTGCTTTGGAAGAAGCGTTACTTACAACAAATCTGACCATTTGCAGAGATTTTCGCCAAATTCATAAAAGTCACCCTTTCTATTCTTGAAATCTAAAGAAAACTTGAAGCCATTTATAGTATATCCTCTTTAGGGTCAAAAGAAAAGTCCTTTACAAATCGTTTCTGGCACAGCGCTCCCGTCACTTCAGCATCCACGTATCCGTGATCTGCTGTACGATCTGCTGGCTGTCCATATGGAAAACCGTCTGGTCCGCTTTATCCAGCGTGATAAAGGCGGCAAACAGCAGCAGGCTTAAAAAAACCCGGATCCCAAGCGTGCTATGGCTTTCCGGGTCGCTTTCCCCGTATAATTCACGATAGGCGGCCTGATACCTGGGATGGACCGCCGGGGCGCCGTACCCATCATGGAAGCGCTCCCTGGTCTGCTCCAACAGCATCCTTCTTCTTTTTTCCGTGTCCGTATCCTTCATCCGCATCCACGCCCTGCGCTTTGTCTTTACACTTTATGCAGGATCCCGGCTGATTATACACAGGCCGGAAAAAACATGTCCGGTTCCCGGTATGGCATGCCGCCCCGATCTGCTCTACCCTTGCCAGCAAGGTATCCCAATCGCAGTCCGCCGTCAAAGACCTTACGTACTGGTAATGCCCGCTTGTCTCCCCTTTGACCCAGAGCTTGCGCCTGCTCCTGCTGAAATAAGTCATTTTCCCGGTTTTAAGCGTCCTGTCAAAGGATTCCTCATTCATGTAGGCGAGCATCAAAACCTCGTTTGTCTCATCGTCCTGCACGATGACGGGCAAAAGGCCCTGCGGGTTCAATTGGAAATCCGAAAAAACCATGGGTGTCTCCTTTCTACAGGCTCCCTTTCGTTGTCCACGCCCCTGAGATCCTTGGCTCCGGCATCGCCGCCATATCCAGCGCTTTCCCGAACGCCTTGAACATCGCCTCCGCCATATGGTGGCTGTTCCCGCCATCCAGCACCTTCAAGTGCAGGTTCATCCTTCCGCTGTAGGAAACCGCATAGAAAAACTCCCGGATCATCTCGGTGTCCATCATGCCGACCGAGGGCTTTTGAAAGTCTCCCTGGTAGTTCAGGTACGGCCTGCCGGACAGGTCGATGGCGCAAAGCACAAGCGTTTCATCCATCGGCAGGAGCATGGAGCCGTAACGCCGGATCCCGGATTTGTCCCCCAGGGCCTCCAGGATCGCTTCCCCCAAAACGATCCCCACATCCTCCACCGTATGATGGCCGTCTACTTCTAGATCCCCGGCCGCCTGCACCGTCAGGTCGAAAAGCCCATGCCTTGCAAAACCATCCAGCATATGGTCAAAAAAGCCGATCCCTGTCTGGATTTTGGCGGCGCCGCTCCCGTCCAGGTTCAGCGTGAGCGTGATATCCGTTTCTTTGGTTTTCCTTGTTTTCGTTACTAGCCTCTCCATCGTCCCCTCCGTTCCTCTCAGACAGCATCCGCCGATCCCTCGAAGCGTACTTTAATTGAGTTGGCGTGCGCGGTCAAATGCTCCGCCTTTGCAAATGCTTCGATCTCTTCATGGATGTTTGCCAATGCATGCTCTGAATAAGATATAATGCTGGACTTTTTGATGAAATCATCCACGCCAAGGGCAGAGAAAAACCTCGCCGTCCCATTCGTCGGCAGCACATGGTTCGGCCCTGCAAAATAGTCCCCCAAAGGCTCGCTTGAATAGGGCCCGATAAAAATCGCCCCGGCGTTGCGGATCTTTGTCATCACCTCAAATGCATGTTCCGTCTGGATCTCCAAATGCTCCGGGGCGATCTCGTTCGCGATATCTATCGCGTCGTCCATCGTTTCCGCCAACAGGATATGCCCATAGTTATCCAGGGATTTTCTGATGATATCCGCCCTGGAAAGCGTTTGTAAAAACCCGTCTATCTCTTCGTTTACCTTCTCCGCCAGTGATCCGCTCGTCGTCACCAGGATCGCGCAAGCCATCTCGTCATGCTCCGCCTGCGAGAGAAGGTCTGCCGCCACATACCGGGGATCCGCCGTATCATCCGCCAGGACAAGGATTTCGCTCGGGCCGGCGATCGCATCGATGCCGACCTGCCCGTAAACCGCCTTTTTTGCAAGCGCCACGTAAAGGTTGCCGGGGCCTACGATCTTATCCACTTTCGGGACGCTTTCCGTCCCAAAAGCCAACGCCGCGATCGCCTGCGCCCCTCCGGCTTTCAGGATCCGGTCCGCCCCTGCTTCATGGGCCGCTACAAGCGTGGCCGGCGTGATCTTCCCTTCCCGGTCCGGCGGCGTCGCCATGACTACTTCCTCCACCCCCGCGATTTTTGCCGGGACAATGTTCATCAGCACGGAGGACGGGTATGCAGCCTTTCCGCCAGGCACATACACACCGGCTCTTTCCAGCGGCGTCACCTTCTGCCCCAGGATCGTCCCGTCCGGATGGCTTTCAAACCAACTGTTCTGCTTTTGCTTTTCATGGTAGCTGCGGATCCGCGCCAATGCATGGCGGATAACCTCTGTCAGGGAAGCGTCTACCTGTGTATACGCTTCCTGGATCTCCGTTTCCGGCACGCGGATGGAGGAAGCGTCCAGCTTTACATGGTCAAATTTCTCCGTATAGGAGAATAACGCTTCGTCTCCCCTTTCCTTCACATCCGCTACGATTTCGCGGACCGCCGCCTCATACTGCCCGTATTGGCCAGGGCTTCTTTGGATCCGTCCTGCCAAAAGCCCTTTTCTCGCATCCTTGTCTGATTTTTCAATCTTCACGGTTCATTTCTTCCTTTCCTTCGGGCTTTGCTCGTCTTTTCCCCGCAGACTTCCTTTTACAGCTTCTCCCGCAATTTCATCAGAAGCGTTTTGATCCGCTCGCTTTCCATGCGCATACTCACCGGGTTCACGATCATCTGCGCGGAAAGCGGGCATACCTCCTCCAGTACTTCCAGCCCGTTTTGCTTCAATGTCGATCCGGTCTCCACAATATCGACGATCACCTCGGACAGCCCAACGATCGGGGCCAGCTCGATGGAGCCGTTCAGCCGGATGATCTCCACGGTCTGGTGCTTGGTATTATAAAAATAATCCTTGGCGATATTCGGGTATTTCGTGGCGACCCGTATCAGTTCATGGTTGGAAAGCATCGGCTTCGCGTCCCCGTGACCGCAGACGCACATCCGGCATTTCCCAAAGCCCAGGTCCAGCACCTCATGGACCTTGCGCCCTTCCTCCAGGATGGTGTCTTTGCCGGCCACGCCGATGTCCGCCGCGCCGTACTCCACGTAGGTCGGCACGTCCGGCCCCTTCGCAAGGAAAAAACGGACCTTCTGTTCCTCATTGGTAAAAATCAGTTTCCTCGAATCCGGTTCTTTCATCTCCTCGCAGAAAAGGCCCACTTTTTCAAACAATTCCAGCGCCTGGCTGGCAAGCCGCCCTTTCCCCAGCGCAATTGTCAAATACCTCATGCCTGCTTTCCTCCGCCTTCCTGGATCGTCTTATGCTCCCCGCTGACCAGGTCGATCATCATGACGTCGCCGTTGTTCTGGATATACACCAGATTCCTTGCGTAATACCGTTTCCCGTACTGCACATAATCCTCCAGGATCTTCCCTTTCGCCTTTTTCAGCAGCTCCACGTTCTTCGCCTTTTTCCGGAAATCCCTCGCCAGCATGACCGCATCCCTTGTCCGGCCCTCTTCATAGAGGATCACCGTATTTTTCGCCGTATAGACGATCCGCTGTTTCTGCCGGTTCATCGCTTTCATCAGTTCATCGATCACGATCGCGAACCCGATGGAGGGGGATTCTTTCCCAAACTTTTCCAAAAGCTGGTCATAACGCCCGCCTTTCACGATCGCGTCCCCCGTCCCAAATGTATAAGCCCGGAAAATGATCCCGGTATAATACATATACGTGCCGGTCATGCTCAGGTCAAAGGTGATATATTTCTCCAGTTCATACATCTTTAGGATGTTAAAGATCTTTTCCAGCCGTTTGACGGCCAGCACCCCTTCCGAATTGGGCGCGATATTTTTCGCTTTCACCAGCACCTCCAGGCCGCCTACAAGCTCGTCCAGCGACAAAAACGCCTCGCGGGAGCTTCGTTTGACCCGTATTTTATCCAGGTAATCCTCCACGCCGAAATAATTCCGGTTGCTGATCAGGTGCAGTACCCGTTCCCGCGCGTCCTCGTCCAGGCTGGCATCCTGCACCAGGCTGCGGAGGAAATCCACGTTCCCCACGCAGACCTGGAAATCCTTCAGCCCTACGGCAAGCATGGATTCCATCACCATCGCCAGCATCTCTGCGTCCGCCTCCACGGAGCCATCCCCGATAAGCTCTGCCCCCATCTGCGTATTTTCCCGCAGGCGTCCCTGGTAACTGGAATAGTTGACAAATGTATTCCCCGTGTAGCAAAGCCGGATGGGCAACGTTTCCTCGCCAAACAACGTCGCCGCCGCACGGGCGATCGAAGGCGTGATATCCGGCCGCAGCACAAGCGTATTCCCTTCTTTGTCAAAAAATTTGTAAAGATCCCTCGACGGCGCGGTCCCGATCTCCTTGCGGAACACGTCAAAATACTCAAAGGTCGGGGTCTGGATGTCGTGATACCCGTATAAGTGGAATGTTTTTTTGATGCGGTTCTCCAACGCCAGTTTTTTCCCGCACTCTACATTATAAATGTCCCGTACCCCTTCCGGTGTATGCAGCAACTGCTTCATGATCCCTTTTTCCTCCCCCCGGATGCAGCCCCGTTTTTATCCTTAAACGATGCCTTGCGCCGTCATAGCGTCCACGACTTTTTCAAATCCCGCGATATTCGCGCCCGCTACATAATTGCCTTCCATCCCATAGCGCTTGGCTGCGTTGTCGATGTTGTGGCAGATATGAATCATGATATCCTTCAGTTTCGCGTCAACCTCCTCAAAGCTCCAGCTCAGCCGTTCGCTGTTCTGGGACATCTCCAGGGCGGAAGTCGCCACGCCGCCTGCGTTCGCGGCCTTTCCCGGAGCAAAAACCACTCCGTTCCTCTGCAGGTATTCCGTCGCTTCCAGCGTCGTCGGCATGTTCGCGCCCTCGCAGACGGCGATGCAGCCGTTCGCCACCAGCTTCTTTACATCCTCAAGCATCAGCTCGTTTTGTGTCGCGCATGGAAGCGCCACATCCACCGGGACCCTCCATACGCCGCGCCCCTCATGGTACTCCGAATCCGGGCGGTAGTTTTTGTACTCGGTCAACCGTGCGCGGTTCACTTCTTTGATCTCTTTGAGGGCTTCCACATCGATCCCGGCCGGGTCATAAACCCATCCGGTTGAATCGCTGCATGTGACAACCTTCGCGCCAAGCTGGTGTGCTTTCTCGATCGCGTATATGGCAACATTCCCCGAACCGGAGACAGCCACCGTCCTTCCTTTCAGTTGGACATTGTTGATTTTCAGCAATTCATCCGTCAGGTACAAAAGCCCGTACCCGGTTGCCTCTGTCCTTGCCAGGGATCCGCCGAAACTCAGTCCTTTCCCGGTCAGGACTCCTTCATACCTTCCAGTCAGCCTCTTGTACTGTCCGTACATATAGCCGATCTCCCGCGCGCCCGTCCCGATATCGCCCGCCGGGACGTCCACATCCGCGCCGATATATTTACAAAGCTCCGTCATGAAACTCTGGCAGAACGCCATCACCTCACGGTCGGATTTGCCCTTCGGGTCAAAGTCGGAGCCTCCCTTGCCCCCGCCGATCGGAAGCCCTGTCAGGGAATTTTTAAAAATCTGCTCAAAGCCGAGGAATTTGATAATCCCAAGGTTGACGGACGGATGCAGGCGCAAGCCCCCCTTGTACGGCCCGATCGCGCTGTTGAACTGGACGCGGTATCCGGTATTGACCTGGACCTGCCCTTTATCATCCACCCACGGCACGCGGAATTTTATTTGCCTTTCCGGCTCCACCATCCTTTCAAGCAAAGCGTCTTTCCTGAATTTCTCCTCGTTCGCCTCTACCACAACCCTCAGGGATTCCAGCACTTCCTTGACTGCCTGGTGGAACTCCGGCTCCGCAGGGTTTTTCGCCACCACCTTTTCCAACACTTCATCAACATATGACATCTTTTTTACCTCCTGAATCATTTTTCTGTCGTTTTCATTGTAAAAGATTTTTCCCCGAATTACAATACGGAGATGATGATACCAGGGTCAAATATCCAAAAATCCGATGCAAGCTTGCTTGCAAGAGG
>CAZYVA010000085.1:0-3302 GCA_964650695.1 uncultured Dorea sp.
GGAAAGGGAGTAGGTCGTTGATAGCGGCGCGAGGGTTCAAATCCCTCCTTCTCCGTTAGAAATACTGTTGCAGGAATGCTTATTGCATTATACCGCAGCAGTATTTTTTTGCGCATTCAGCATTTTTGCAAAAAAGAAACCGCAGAATACAACCGTACGCGGACATGTGGCTGTAGGAAACTTTTCTTTCGCAAGAAAGCAACAAATATCGAGACTTTTCATATTATAAGATGAATCAACCACTATGGGAGGCAGTCATGTCAGAGCAGTCAATCGTACCCGAAAAAGAAAAGTATACGTCTGTTTTGCTAGATCAGTCCGTCAATGAATTATTGAAAAAATATCCTGACCTGCAGGCTGGCAGTATCGGGAAAAGCGTGATGGGTAAGGAAATCCGCTACTTAAAGCTGGGGAATGGTCCCAGGGAAGTTTTTTATAATGCGTCCTTCCACGCTAATGAAAGCATTACGACCCCAATCCTGCTGAAATTTGCGGATCAGCTTATGGAACAGTATATATCAGGCGGAAGTCTGAACGATGTATACCCCAGACGGCTTTTCAAAGAGTTTACATTGTATCTCGTACCTATGGTAAATCCAGATGGAGTGGATTTGGCAAACCAGGCGCTTGTGGGCGGGGAATATTTCGAAAGGGCAAAAAACATTGCGGCAGAATATCCGTGGATCCCATTTCCAGAAGGATGGAAAGCAAATATTGAAGGGGTGGATCTGAACCTTCAATTCCCTGCAGGCTGGGAAAATGCAAAACAAAACAAATATGCACAAGGCTATGACAGTCCGGCGCCCAGGGATTTTGTGGGAAACGCGCCGTTATCAGCGCCAGAAAGCCGCGCGGTGTATGATTTCACGGTGGAGCATAACTTTGAATTGATTTTGGCCTATCACACACAAGGACAAGTGATCTATTGGAAATACCAGGATTACTATCCGGAGAATTCCTTACGGATCGCGGAATATTTTGGCAAAGTAAGCGGATATAGCGTAGAGTTAACCCCTTACGCCTCCGGATACGCCGGTTATAAAGATTGGTTCATCCAAAATTATAACCGTCCGGGTTACACGATAGAAGCCGGTATTGGCACGAATCCCCTCCCAATGTCGCAGTTTCCACAGATTTATCAGGAAAACACCGGGATTCTCCTTGGAGGAATGACGCAATTAGAAAACAACCAGGAAATATGAAAACGCTACCGCTCACAGTAACACGAAAACCGTTGTATTTTGTATAATCATTCTTGACATTAAAAACCGGATATGTTATATTTGCAATGGTTAGCTTAGACTAACTATTGGTTAGCTAATGGTAACTGAAACGGGGGTGATGACTTGAGTGTTGTAATTGTCGGCGGAAATGAGTGTATGGAACGTCGGTATACGGAACTTTGCGGCAAATACCATTCCAAAGCAAAAGTATTTACAAAAATGCGCGGCGGCATAAAAAATATAGGGAATCCCGATCTGCTGATCCTGTTTACCAATACGGTTTCACATAAGCTTGTACACTGCGCGTTGAACTGCGTGGCACCTGACACGGTAATTGTACGTTCCCATACCAGCTCCATGCAGGCGCTGAAAAATATTCTGGAGGAATACAGCGGGAACCATCTATGCCAGGAGAATGCATAAACCAACGCCGCCTCCGTATGGACAGACGTAAAAAAGCGGGCACGCCCGCTTCCGATCCCCGGCCCCTCGCCCACGAGAGGCCGGAACGCTTTGCGCGCCGGGTTCCGGCTGCTTTAGAAGTTGCTTTCCCGATTGCGCAGGCGTACAAAAACTAGAGGGGTTCTGTATTTTTTTATTCCTCGCTTTCCTCGCTTCCTGTCATCATGTTTTCAATGACAGCATCATCTACTTCATAAACGAGCCCGGAACCTTGCACCTGCAAATATTTCTGGGCTGACTCCGCAGTATCTGTGCCATCCCCCGCACTGTCCCCCGCGGCACCGTCTTCGTCTGCATCACCCTCTGCTGTGTCTTCGAGCGCTTCCCCTTCGCTTCCGCTCTCCTTTGAAGCTTCATCATCCGGCACGCGCTTTCCCACAAGCACGGTAAACGTCTGTTCCTCCTCAGAATCCGCATCCTCATATACAGCCGTAATCACGGTCGCCGTGCTTTCATCCAGCCCATACTGCTTCAATGCCTCCTCGTCCGCATGGTAATTGACCGGGTCGGAAAGTGTCAAAACTCCAAAGCCTCCGGCCAGTTCACCGATATCTTCCTCGTCCGAATATTCCGTGGTTTCCCCATCCTGCACCACCGTCACTTTTTTGAGGTTCCCGCTTCCGATCCCCGGAACCTCATCATTTTTCACGAATTCCCCAATGTCAAATTGAAGTCCTCCAGACAATTCATCTGAAATCGTATATACTGTATCTTCTCCTTCTTTCATAGCATAGTAATTTTCCCCGGCGCTATTGCCAATCAAAATTACCGCCTGTTCCCCGTTTTCATCCGTGACTTCCACACGATAGGCCGGGGAATCCAGCCCGTAATCCTCCAAGTCATCCGGATCTTCCAATTCCCTGGCCGCTTCCAGATTTGAGGCAGTATCCGCCATTGTCTCTACAGCGTCAAAATCCAAGGGGATCTCCGTATCCGCTTCATAGACCCATTTCTCCCCCTCTTTTGAAAAAGCAAGGGACTGCTCCCCGTCAGTATAAGCCAGCGCAGCGGGATCCCCCATCTGTGTCAGATAAACCCTGGCCTCCTCCTCCTGCTTTTTCTCCTTTTCTTCTTCACGGCTGCTGTACCACCCCAGCCCTACATAAACCAGGAGCAAGACTGCCACTACCCCTGTTAAGATCAAAACCGTCCGTTTTTTCTTCACTCTGCCACCCTCTTATCCTTCACTTGCCTCAATCAGATGCCACGGCTCTATTTGTGTTGCCTTGCGCCATCCACACAAGTTATTTTCAGACCTTTTCTAAGCTTTCCGGCGTTTCCACCAGTTTACAAATCCATAGATCAAAACCGCTGCCGGAAGAAGGATAATGACCGCAATACTGATAAATCCGGCATACTGCATAGTATTGTAAGTTATCTCCAGGCTTTTCGGGGCAATCGCTACATTCTGTACATCGTCAAAGTTAGCGGAGACCGCATTCAAAAACAATGTCAGGTTTTCCAAAGTGGAAAAAGCATCCGTAATCTGGCTGTCGATCAGCGTGGACGTTGTGATCACCGTCAGCCTGCCTGTCTGTTCTTCCTCACTGTCTGCATCGCCCGATCCATCTGCCGCCGTCCCATCTTCTGTATCATCCGTTTCTTCTTCATCAGATG
>CAZYVA010000085.1:3402-7746 GCA_964650695.1 uncultured Dorea sp.
TCCGCATCGCTGTCCACCGTCTCCGTTGCCACAGCACCCAGCACGTACTGGCCCTGTTCCTGCGTTTCTTCCGTTACAGCATAGGCGTCCGAGGATGTCGTCATAAATTCCTCTACCGCAATTGTATCCCTAGCCGGATCTGCGACCGTCATCCCTTGCGTATTGACCAGCAGCACCATCCCTGTCGTCATTCCGTCCGCCAGCTCGTCGTAAGTACTGATTTCCGGGAAAATATAGTAGTAATTTCCCTGGTAGCATCTTTCCATGTCGGCAATATACCCGTCCGCGCGCTGCATGCCATACTCGTTCATCACAGCGTCCAGGTTTGGCGCATCCTCATTCAATTCGCCCAGCAGCATCATGATCTTTCCGCCATCTGACAGATAAGAAAGCACCTGCTCTTTCTCCTGCTCAGTAATGTCAGAAGCAAGCCCGTCAAACAACAGCAGGTCACAGTCATCCGGAATCTCTGCCGTTATCATCAGGTTGATTTCTTCTGTGGACATATTATTTTTCTCCAGTAGATCATTCACGGAATCAGACAGTTCCGCTTCTCCGTGCCCACTGGTATAATAAATCTTTTTCTGCGTGTCGCTGGTGACATAATTCACCGCGCCGGTGATCTGCCCTTCCGCGTCAAATTCTGATTCCGTCGTCTCCCCGGTCATATAATAAGAATAGTCGTCTACGACAATCATCTGGTCGAAAGAGACTGCTTTCGCCTTTCCCGTTGACGCACATTCGACCAGGATCGTATTTTCGCTGACATTTTTCTCCGTCAACTCGGCCGGATGCAAGACTGGATCTACCCACTCCACGGAAATCTGATCCGATAATGCTGCATACTTTTTCAAAAATGTGCGGATTCTCTCGTCTGTGCTGCTTTTCTCCGCATAGACGGTCAGCGTTACTTTCTCATCCAAATCCTGTAATATTTTTTTGCTGACATCTGTAATCTCGTAGATTTTCTGGTCGCTGATGTCGATGTTCTTCCACTTCTCCGGCAGCCTCCCGGCAACCAAGTTTACCAGTGCCACAAGGCATAAAACCAGTACAATCAGCCCCACGCTGTAGCTCCCATTGACGGAGGCCGTGCTTTTCATCAATTTTTTTAATCTCTCCATACCTGCCTCCTAACTCCAGCGTCTTTTCTGGATCATTTCCATCGTCAAGAATACAAAAAACCCAATCAGCGACAAATACATCACAACCCCGCTGACGTCAAAAAGCTGGTTTTCTGAAACGTTCTGGAAAATAGAAACCAAGTCCAGCTTTCCAAGCACCTCTGACAGTAGGCTCTCATATACCGTTGATTTTACAAGATAAAGGATCACGTTTGCTGCTATCGCAACAACTTCCAGCACGACGCCCACAAACCAGTTCTGCGTCATGCGCCACGCAAAAAACACCAACGCCGACAGCCCCAGAACTATGATCAGCATATTTGCAGACGCCGCATCCGGCAGGAATTCCAGGATCCCGCTCCAGAGATAAATGACCAAAAACACACCAAACGTACTGATTGCCGCAATGATCTGGCTTTCTGTCAGTGAAGAGACGAACATACCAATCGCAATATAAAGGCATCCCAGCAGGAAAAACATGAGGATGGACACATAATCCACCAGAATGTATGCCGTCCCTTGCGCCTTGATCATCAAAGGGAACAACAGATACACCGCACACGGCATTGCGAGTATGGAAACCATTGCCAGGTATTTCCCCATCACGACCTGGAACAGGCTTACCGGCGCAGTCAAAAGAAGCTGGTCCGTCTTGCTGTGCCGTTCTTCCGCAAAGCTTCGCATTGTCAGGATCGGAATGGCAATAAAATAAATGAAAATGATGCCCGTCAGTACATAAGAAAAATACGGATAACCGTAATTCAGATTGTACGCCATAAAATAAATCCCGGTAAATATAATCAGAAACGCGATAAACACATATCCAATCATCGAGTCAAAGTAAGACTTCAGCTCCCGCTTATAAATCGCCAGCATCTTCTTCCGCCTCCCTGTCTATCGTTTGATCCATCATATCCTCATGCGGTGCGGATCCCGCTTCATCCATCCGGTTGCCTGGCCCAGCCTCTATCCGCCCTTCCTCATCCTCTATGCCTTGCGTCTGCAATACCTGCCCCGCATTCCCTTGCGTCAACTGTAAAAATACCTCTTCCAGGGTACTCTGTGTCATTTTCAGTGTCACCAATGGCACGTCATGGCGCGAGAAAGCCCGAAACAAATCTTCCCGGATATCCTCTGCGTTCCGGGTCTCTATCTCTGCCATTGTCGAATGGTTCGACGCGGGCCGGTAACGCACTTCTTTTACCCCTCTGACAGAAGCGAGGATCTCCCGTACACGTTCCACCCCAGCCATCGCCTGGATCTCAATATGACGGTTTCCCGCAATATTTTTCTCCAGGTTTTCCGGGGTATCGCTTGCCACAAGCCTGCCATTTGCAATAATCATGATATAATCGCAGACTTCACGGATTTCCGCCAGTATATGGGAACTCAAGATCACGGTATGGTTTTTTGCAAGACTACGGATCAGCTCACGTATCTCAATAATCTGCTTCGGATCCAGCCCAACCGTAGGCTCATCCAAAATGATGATCTCCGGGAACCCTAAAAGCGCCTGCGCGAATCCAACCCGCTGCTTATAGCCTTTGGAAAGGTTCTGGATCAGCCGGTTTTCCACGTCCCGGATTTTCGTCAGCCGGATCACTTCCTGGATCTGGCTTTCCCGCCTTGCCTTTGGTACTTTTTTCAGATCCGCAGCAAATTGGAGATACTCCAATACCGTCATCTCCATATAGAGCGGCGGCGCCTCCGGAAGGTAGCCGATCTTTGCCTTCGCCGCTTCCGGCTCCTTTAAAATATCATGCCCGTCAATCAGCACCCTTCCTTCCGTCGCGCCCAGGTATCCGGTCATGATATTCATCGTTGTGGACTTCCCAGCCCCGTTCGGGCCAAGGAATCCATAAATGCGGCCTTTTTCTATCGTAAAACTCACATGGTCCACCGCTAAATGGGAACCATACCTTTTCACAAGGTTCTGCACTTCTATCACAATATGCACCTCCTGTCCTTTTGCAGCCTTGAAAAAATATGTGACAAGACTTACCTCACAGTCCCTGAAACCTCGCCCGCCGCCTCCCTGTAAGGAGTGCGGAGAGTATAGTGGAATGTACCCAGCGACGCCGATCAGGGTATATTCGGACGTAACGATGCTGAGTGACCTGACAGTGAAGAAACAGACGGAAACTGCTCCTTAACAGTTCCGCACTGCTCACAACAGTATCTTATTGAGGAAATGTTATGAATCATTGTTTGAATTGTGTTTTTTATGTGAAATCATAATCCAGCACAGATATGGCGGCAAAAAGCATTTACCCAAATATCTATTTGCCGCCATATAGAAAAAAGGATACGGACACATCGCTTTCCGGTGCGATTCATAGAAACCCTCACGCTACGCTGTTGCAATGCCACAGCATGAAACCTTGGCCTTATCCTAGCGGGTAACTGAACATCTCTAAGAAATTGCCACACGATATTTTCCGTCGGCGATCACTCCATATATTCGGAATAATCCATCTCGCTTGCAAACAGCATATAAACTCCGTCCACACATCCCATATAGCCGTCACTGACTGGATATCCTTTCATCATAAGACCTTCTTTCTATTTCTACTGCTCTATTTCCTGGCTCCTATGGCTCGATTCTAGCAAAGGATATGTACAATAAATTACCCACATACCCTCTCCAAAATAAATGCCTGTACAATTTATGCCCCACAGTATGTTTTAGTATCTTTGCATAGGCGGTTGATTGTAGGATTGCGGAACACGGATCCATCCAGAAGCTGTCTTTGGACTGTCGCACAGATACTAGGAGGTGTATATTTATGAATAAGGTGTTGCGTTATGGAATGATATTCTGCTGTTTTATCCTTCAGTGCATTCTATTATTTGTATATGGCTTCACGCAGATCTGCCTTCCCCGCTGGGTTTGTCTGACGCTTTGGTTATTCCTAGGGATGATCTGCCTGCATCTTACAAGGCATGCCGATTCCAATGTTAAAGTATGTGGGAAATGAAAGAAATCAATGAAAAAATTCGCGGTTATTGATATGCCGCCCCAAAAAGAGAATAGATATCTTGCCATAATAATAGGCCCCCTTATGATAATAAATTTTACCATAGAAGACCTATCGCCCCATCACTATTTTGACAGAAAAGCTTTTATACTCTTGTTTTGGCCGGTTTTACTAATCCGTACCACCGCTGAATTCCGCAAAGTATACTTTTGGATCCACCGCTATGCCGTTTTTCTCAACCT
>CAZYVA010000086.1:0-1412 GCA_964650695.1 uncultured Dorea sp.
GTCGCAATCTCATTCATGTTCATGCGGAAGCATCCATCGCCCGCGATATTGACGACGACCTTTTCCGGGATACCTATCTTCGCCCCAAGGGAGGCGCCCAGGCCATACCCCATTGTGCCAAGGCCGCCGGAAGTCAAAAACTGCCTTGGGCGTGTATATTGATAAAACTGCGCCGCCCACATCTGATGCTGGCCTACTTCCGTGACAATGATCGCGTCGCCCTTTGTCTGGCGGTAGATTTCCTCCACGATATAAGGGCCGCAGAGGACACCTTCCGGGTATACCATAGGGTACGTTTTCTTGTACTCCATGATCTTCCCGATCCATTCTTTATGCTCCTGCTGCGCCAGACGCGCGTTCAGTATCGAGAGGATCCCTTTCAAATCTCCCACTACGCCGTCCGTGATCAGTACGTTCTTGTTCATTTCCGCCGCGTCCACGTCAAACTGCAGGATTTTTGCATTTTCAGCAAATTTGTCCACGTTCCCCGTCACGCGGTCGCTGAAGCGCGCCCCAAGCACGATCAGCAAGTCGCATTCGCTGACCCCGTAATTGGACGTCTTTGTCCCATGCATCCCAAGCATCCCGGTATAAAGCGGGTCGGTCCCCGGAAAGGCGCCCTTGCCCATCAGGGAATCCGTCACTGGCGCGTCCACCTTTTTCACAAACTCGCGCAGCTCCTCCCCGGCCTCCGAAAGAATCGCGCCGCCGCCGACGAAAATATAAGGCTTTTCAGACGCTTCGATCATCCTGAGTGCGTTCTCAATATCCTTTTCATCCAGGTCCCGGCCGGGTCCGGCGGGCTGGATCTTCTGTTTCCGGTACTCTGCCTTATCCGCAGTCACATCCTTCGGAATGTCAATCAGCACAGGCCCCGGCCGGCCGGCTCTCGCGATCGCAAACGCCCGGCGGAAAGTGTCCGCAAGATCCTTTACATCCTTTACGATATAATTGTGCTTGGTGATCGGCAAGGTGATCCCTGTGATATCGATCTCCTGGAAGCTGTCCTTCCCAAGCAGCGGCACACTTACGTTACATGTGATCGCGACGATCGGGATGGAATCCATGTAGGCGGTGGCGATCCCCGTCACAAGGTTGGTCGCCCCCGGCCCGCTGGTCGCCAGGCACACGCCTGTCTTCCCGGTTGCCCTTGCATATCCGTCCGCCGCATGGGCCGCCCCCTGCTCATGGGACGTAAGGATATGGCGGATCTCACCGCTGTGCCTATATAATTCATCATAAACATTCAAGATCGCTCCGCCCGGATACCCGAACACCGTATCCACGCCCTGCTCTTTCAGACACTCCACAACAATCTGGGACCCCGTCAACTGCATCTCCTATTCTCTCCTTTACAATGAAACTTGCCTTGTCACGCCCGATAAGGGCGCGAGAAGGCTTAGTTGAATGTA
>CAZYVA010000086.1:1512-7745 GCA_964650695.1 uncultured Dorea sp.
CTCAGCGGCACTTAGCGAGGTCTTTTCGAGCTTCGTGACGATGAGTTTCCTTTTCCATGAAACTTGCCTTGTCACGCCCGATAAGGGCGCGAGAAGGCTTAGTTGAATGTACTCAGCGGCACTTAGCGAGGTCTTTTCGAGCTTCGTGACGATGAGTTTCCTTTTCTTTATTTCTTCGGGATCTCCAGGATGGCTCCCCGGTTCCCGCTCGTTACCATGGAAGCGTACCGCGCCAGATACCCTGTCGTCACCTTTGGCTCTCTCGGCTTCCACGCCGCCCTCCTCTTTTCCAGTTCCTCATCGGATACGTCCAGTTCTAATTTCAGGTTTGGAATATCGATCTGGATCCTATCCCCTTCCTCCACCAGCGCGATCGGGCCGCCCACGGCCGCCTCCGGCGACACATGCCCGATGGAAGCTCCTCTGGAGGCGCCGCTGAAACGCCCGTCCGTGATCAATGCCACGCTGGATCCAAGCCCCATGCCCGCGATGGCGGAGGTCGGGTTCAGCATCTCACGCATGCCAGGGCCGCCCTTCGGGCCTTCGTAGCGGATCACTACCACATCGCCCGCCACGATTTTTCCACCCTTGATCGCATCGATCGCATCTTCCTCACATTCAAACACTCTCGCCGGGCCTTCATGCACCAGCATCTCATCCACCACTGCGGAACGCTTCACAACGCTGCCGTCCGGCGCAAGGTTGCCTTTCAGCACCGCCAGGCCGCCGGTTTTGGAGTACGGGTTTTCCACCGGGCGGATGACCTCCGGATCCAGGTTGCGCGCATGGGCAATATTCTCCCCTACTGTCTTTCCGGTGACTGTCATGCAGCCCGTATGGAGCAGCCCTAGTTTATCCAGCTCATTCATCACTGCGTAAACGCCTCCCGCCGCGTTAAGATCCTCCATATATGTCGGCCCTGCCGGCGCCAGATGACACAGGTTGGGCGTCTTTTCACTGATGCCATTGGCAAAATCAATCTCAAAATCCATGCCAATCTCATGCGCAATGGCCGGAAGGTGCAGCATACTGTTGGTCGAACAGCCCAGCGCCATATCCACCGTCAGCGCGTTCAGGATCGCATCCTCAGTCATGATATCCCTTGGGCGGATGTTTTTTTCCAAAAGCTCCATGACCTGCATGCCCGCATGCTTTGCAAGCCGGATCCGCTCCGAGTAAACCGCAGGGATCGTGCCATTTCCGCGAAGCCCCATGCCCAGGACCTCCGTCAGGCAGTTCATGCTGTTTGCCGTATACATGCCGGAACAGGAACCGCAGGTCGGACAGACTTTGTTTTCAAATTCGGTTAAGTCTTCGTCCGACAACGTGCCGGCGGCATTCGCGCCCACCGCCTCAAACATGCTGGAAAGGCTTCGCTTCTGCCCTTTCACATGCCCGGCCAGCATCGGCCCGCCGCTGACAAAGACCGTCGGCACATTGATCCTTGCCGCCGCCATCAAAAGGCCCGGTACATTCTTATCACAGTTTGGCACCATCACCAGCGCGTCAAACTGGTGCGCCATTGCCATCGCCTCCGTGGAATCCGCGATCAGATCCCTGGTGACAAGAGAATATTTCATCCCGATATGCCCCATCGCGATCCCGTCGCAGACCGCGATTGCCGGGAACACCACCGGGGTTCCGCCTGCCATCGCGACCCCCTGTTTGACCGCATCCACGATCTTGTCCAAATTCATATGCCCCGGGACGATTTCATTGTAAGAGCTGACGATCCCTACCAACGGGCGCTCCATCTCTTCCCTTGTAAGCCCCAACGCATAAAATAATGAGCGGTGCGGCGCCTGCTGCTTACCCTTTGTCACTGTATCGCTTCTCATCTGTCTCTCCTCCTGTCATGGTCACTGTCCACAGTTTCTCCACCCACATTCATAAAAGCTTCCAGCCGCTGCGGCGCGGCTTCTTTTGTTATCCATGTGGGTAAAAAGGCCGATCCCGGCCCCTAAAGCTTTTCCGATATCCATTCAGATCGCCTCCGCGATCAAGTCACCCATCCGTGCCGTCCCGGCCTGCGTCGCTCCTTTCGCCATGATATCCGCCGTCCGGTACCCATCCTCCAGTACCTTTCCCACGGCGGCTTCTACGGCGTCCGCTTCCCTGTCCAGGTCAAAACTGAACCGGAGCATCATCGCCGCCGAGAGGATCGTCGCGATGGGGTTGGCAATGCCTTTCCCCGCGATATCCGGCGCGGAACCGCCGCTTGGCTCATACAGCCCGAATTTCGTCTCATTCAGGCTGGCGCTGGCAAGCATCCCGATCGATCCGGCCACCATGCTCGCCTCGTCCGATAAAATATCACCAAACATATTCTCCGTCAAAACCACGTCAAACTGCCCGGGGTCTTTGACAAGCTGCATCGCGCAGTTATCCACCAGCATATGGGAAAGCTCCACCTCCGGGTAATCCGCCGCGGCCTCCTCCACGATCTTGCGCCAAAGCCTGGAAGAATCCAGCACATTCGCCTTATCTACGCTGGTTACCTTCTTCCTGCGCTTCATCGCGATGTCAAACCCGCGTCTGGCAATCCGCCGGATTTCATTTTCATTATAAACCATCGTGTCATAAGCGGTGAGGATCCCATTCTTCTTAGCTGTGTCCCGCTCCCCGAAATAAAGCCCCCCGGTCAGTTCCCTCACAATCATCAGGTCAAAGCCGCCGCCGCTGACTTCTTCTTTCAGCGGGCAGGCTTCTTTTAACTCCCGGTATAAAACCGCAGGCCGCAGATTCGCAAACAGGTTCAGCGCCTTGCGGAGCCTTAAAAGCCCCGCCTCCGGCCGTTTGGAAGGTTCCAGCTTGTACCACGGGGAAACCCTGGCATCCCCGCCGATGGAACCCATCAGCACAGCGCCGCATTCCCTCGCCTGCGCAACCGTCTCATCCGTCAGCGGGATCCCGTGTACGTCGATCGACGCCCCGCCCATCAAAAGCTGCGTATACTGGATCGTATGCCCGTATGTCTCCGCGATCCGGTCCAGCACTTTCACAGCTTCCGCCACAATCTCCGGCCCGATCCCGTCACCTTTTATCACCCCGATCTTCAGATCCATCTTTTTTCCCTCTTTCGCAAAAATCATTTCCCATAATCATATCCTATTTCCTGGTATGTTTCAACCGTTTTTTCCATTTACTGGTCATTCCGTGGGAAAGCGGTTCAGGAATGAAGGTGCAGCGCCACGACCTCAGCCGGGTTAAACAGCCGCATATAGACCGTATGCACACCCAGCCCTTTGCTGACCACGATATCCGCCCCGCCTTTCCTGGAATGTTCCCCGGAATACCGGGGGAAGAGCCTGAATCCGGGGGAAATCACACCTCCAAGCCCTGGCAGGCGTACCACGCCTCCGTGCAGGTGTCCGCACAACACCAAATCCGCCCCCCATTGCAAATAGCGTTCCATATAGGCCGGATTGTGCGCCAGCAGGATCTGATAATCTTCTTTTCCCGCTTTCCCGATACGTGCCTCTACCTCCCACTGCCTCAGCCGGGCATGCCGGAAATGCGTATAGCATCTGCGCGGGATCTCCAACCCTGTCACTGTAATTTTGCACCCGCCGAGCTTTACCCTGGCAGAAGCATTTTCCAGGAAACAGACGCCTGCCCTTTCCAGTTCCCACTTGTATTCCTGGTAAGATTCTTCATAATCTTCCGGCCTTTCCTTCATCCGCTGCTCATGGTTCCCGTTTGCATAATATACCGGGCAAATGCCCGCGATCCGCCTGAGGAAAGAAAGGGCTTCCCGATACGGATGCCCGTTTTTTGCAACCAGCATGTCCCCGCCTACCAGGATCAAATCCGGGCGGCATGACCGCACCGCATCCACAAGCCTTTGATTGCCCTCCCCATACACCTGGTTGTGCAGATCGCTTAAGAACAATACCGTTTTTGGGCCGTCGGCCTCTTGCAGCTTTTCCGAGCGGATCCCGTAATGCGTGACCCGGAACCCGTGCAGCTCTCTCCATGCTTCAGCAACCGCAGAGGCGATCCCCGCAATAAGGACCAGGGAAGTTGTTTTCTTTTTCATAGTTTCTGGTTCCTGAACTGCATCGGGGTCATATGGTATATTTTTTTAAACAGCCGGTTAAAATGCTCCACATTCTGGTATCCTACGGACAGAGAAATGTTCTCCACCGTCATATTGCTGCTCTTTAGCAGCGCTTTCGCCTTTTTCATCCGTATTTTCTTTACCAGTTCCCCGAACGTCATGCCTGATTTTTCCTTGATGTATTTGGAAATATATGGCTTTGACAGGAAAAACTTCTCCGAAAGGTCATCCAGCGTAATGTCGATATAATTTGCCTGTATAAAATTCATCATCTCGATCATCCGCGGATCCTTGCATGTCTTGGCGTTCCCGATATCGTCGATCTTATTGACCGCCACGATCAACGCCTCGATGGAGGCGCGGATAATGTCCGCGTCGATCCCCACGCCCCAGAATGTCTTTTGGCTGCAGTTGATCCCTACGTAAGCGACCGCCTTGGAGGAAGAACCCCTGGTCAGGGAATGCTCCTCGTAAAAGGTCAGCTCGTAGCTGATGTTGAAATACTGTTTGATGGCATTGCTCACCGCATCCAGCCGTCCGTTCCCAATCGCGGTGATCACACGGCTCTCCCCCTCCTGGTTGATGGTCGCTTCCGCCGTGATGCCGTCAACCTGCTTGAAATGGCACTCGTCAATCGAAAATATCGGCTTTGTGTTGACATAGTTATCTGTGAAAATCTGGTATACCCACTCCGGGCTTAATTCCTTGTGCGCTTTATCCGACACATCTTTCACCAGATACCCGACTTCCTCCCGCATCTTCAGCGGAAGGTTGATGCCAAAACCCTGTTTGAGGATATAGCTCACGCCGCCTTTCCCCGACTGGCTATTGATACGGATCACGTCGGAATCGTATTTGCGCCCGACATCCTGCGGGTCGATCGGAAGGTACGGCACGGTCCACGCGTGGAGCTTTTTCTCCTCCCGCCACGCCATCCCTTTCGCGATCGCGTCCTGGTGGGAGCCGGAGAACGCGGTAAATACCAGGTCGCCGCCGTAAGGCTGGCGGGGGCTTACTTCCATCCGGGTCAGCCTTTCATAGGTATCGCGGATCTTTTGCATATTGGAAAAATCCAGCTTCGGGTCTACCCCATGGGAAAACAGGTTCATCCCCATCGTCACGATATCCACATTCCCGGTGCGCTCCCCGTTGCCAAACAACGTCCCTTCGATCCGCTCTGCCCCGGCCAGCACGCCAAGCTCCGCCGTCGCGACGCCGGTCCCCCGGTCGTTGTGCGGGTGCAGGCAGAGGATCACGCCGTCCCGGTATTTCAGATGCTTGTGCACGTATTCCAACTGGGTCGCGAAAACATGCGGCATCGCGTTCTCCACCGTTGTCGGGATATTGATGATGGCCTTTTTCCCTTTGTCCGGCCGCCACACATCCAGGACCGCGTTGCACACTTCCACCGCGTACTCCACCTCTGTCCCCGGAAAGCTTTCCGGGCTGTACTGGAACGTAAAGTTCCCATCCGTCTCATTGGCCAGCTCCAAAAGCAGCTTTGCCCCGTCCACGGCGATTTTTTTAATCTCTTCTTTGCCTTTCTTAAATACCTGCTCCCGCTGCGCCACGGATGTCGAATTGTAAAGATGGACAACCGCATGCGGCGCACCCTTGACCGCTTCAAAAGTCTTTTTGATGATATGCTCCCTTGCCTGCGTCAGCACCTGCACAGTCACGTCGTCCGGGATCATATCCTTTTCGATCAGCGTCCGCATAAACTGGTACTCCGTCTCGGAAGCCGCCGGGAACCCGACTTCGATCTCTTTAAAACCGATATCCACAAGGAGCTGGAAAAATTCCAGCTTTTCGTCCAGGCTCATCGGCTCGATCAATGCCTGGTTCCCATCCCGCAGGTCCACGCTGCACCAGATCGGCGGCTCGGTAATCTCCTGCTTCTTTACCCAGTCGTAGGTCGCTTCCGGCGGCATAAAATAAGAAAGCCCATATTTATCATAGTTTTTCATATCCCGTTACCCCTTTTGTTAATATTCATCAATAGAATTGATGTTTTGTGCTTTGTTATGATAACATAGACGGACGAAGTTGGATAGTGTTATTTTTAATCAGTTTTATTGATATATTTTAATCTCCCATTGACGCTTGCTGTCCTTACAGCCCCTCCGCGCCATAGATCCTGTCTTTGACAGCCAGAAGGAGAAAAAATCGCCGC
>CAZYVA010000087.1:0-7392 GCA_964650695.1 uncultured Dorea sp.
GCCGCTAACGATTGCCGCGATCTTTTCCGGGTAATTTTTGCCGCAGGCAATGTAATCCAGGAAAAACAAGGGTTCGCCTCCCGCGCATACGATATCGTTCACGCACATCGCAACCGCGTCAATCCCAATCGTATCATGCTTGTCCAGGACCATCGCCAGCTTGACTTTCGTCCCGCACCCGTCTGTCCCGGACAAAAGCACCGGGTCTTCCATCTGTTTGATCTTTTCCAGCGAAAACGCCCCCGAAAATCCGCCCAGCCCGCCAAGTACCTCCGGCCGCAAAGTCTTTTTCACATGCTCCTTCATCAACTCCACTGACCGGTATCCGGCCTCGATATCCACGCCCGCTTTTTTATAATCCATGCCTTTCTCCTTTGCCTTCCGCAATCGTCTGCCATCCTTATACTATCCCCCCAAATTTTCTTCCGTGGCGCCGCCACAGCGTGGCATGGAGGGTTACTGTTGGTAATTCTGATAGCCCACTTTATCCAACCTTTCCGCTTTCTGCTGCACGGCCTCCTTCATATCCTGTGCATAGGCTTTCAATTTACCCAAAATCTCCGCGTCAGAAACCGCCAGGATCTTCGCTGCCAGGAGCGCCGCGTTCTTCGCCCCGTCAATCGCCACGGTCGCCACAGGCACTCCCGGCGGCATCTGCATGATGGAAAATACTGCGTCCATCCCATCCAGGTTTTTGCCGGAAAGCGGCACACCGATCACCGGGAGGGCAAACAGCGCCGCGCACATCCCCGGAAGCGCCGCTGCCATCCCGGCTCCGGCAATGATAACCTTCACGCCGCGTTCCTCCGCTTTCCCGGCCCATTCCATCAGCACATCCGGTTCCCGGTGCGCGGAAATAATCGTCATCTCATACCCAATCCCCAGTTCCTCCAGCATAGCCGCCGCCTTGCCCATCACTTTCAAGTCTGAATCACTGCCCATAATAATTCCTATCTTTCGCATCGTTCATTTCCTTTCTTATTTTTATAATAATGGTCAAACAGACAAAAATCCGACGCAAGCTTGCTTGCAAGAGGATTGATCACTAAAAAAACCCCCTGATAAAAATTCCGCACGCCAAAGAAAGGGCAGCGCCGTTGCAAGCCGCCCCTACTTTACAGGTTATGTAATTCTTATCCCGCTCTTTGAAACCGCGTACCGCATAGCTGCAGCCAAAGCACGGCAGCAAAAAAAGCAGGAGACCCAAAACGCCGGTCAGGAAGCTGACATTTCCTTTTGCCGCAAAAGAGTATGAAACGATCCATGCCAGCAAAAAAGCGGAAAGACCTGCCAACAGGCAGGACAAAACCCCCTTCCTGGCATGTTTTTTCTGTTTCTGCCCGTACCGGGTACGGATCATTTTTTTACGCTGTTTTTCCCTTTCTTTGATCCGTTCTTTTTTTCTGCTTTCTCTTGTACTTCTCTTCTTTTTTCCGATTACCATGCTTTCTCCTTATCGCATTGCAGGCCGCAAATATCATATATCCCAGGATCCCGCCAACCGTATTCAGGAAAAGGTCATCCACATCAAAGCTGCCGATCCGAAACACGAGCTGGCTGGCTTCCACACACAGGCTCAGCCCAAAACTCCATACAAGCGCCGCGAAAGCGCTGCGCTGCCTGCTCGCCGCCGGCATAAAAAAACCGAATGGGACAAAAATCACCACATTGCCAAACAAATTGGTAAACATGGCAAACAGCCCCACTTGATGGCGGTAGCGCCAAAATCTCCGGATTTCCCGGAACAGTACCAGGTTATAATGGAATTCCTCAGAAGTCCCGCTTCTTCCGTACCAATCCGAAAAAAGGAGGAAATATATGATAAATACAATGTAGAGCACAAACAAAACTTTTCCAGCCATGCGGACAATCTTTTTGTCTCTGACGCTCAACTTCATACTCCCCTTAAAATGTCAGTCCCCTTTTCCCTTTTAACAAATGCGCGCCGCAGACAATGGAAACCACCCCAGCCGCGACGCCGATCATCAATACTACAATGCCGACCGCGATATTTACCCCTCCAGCCAGCGACATCAGCTTATACGCTTTTTCATTCATGGCAAAACCCCCTTTATCAATCATTGACATCTTCCATTACGGTCCACGGCCCAGGAGGCCGCCCATAGTATAACGATCCGGGGCGGTATTGATCGTTTGCTTCGCAAAACCGCCCCCACCTTGCATCACTTTCCCGCGGGATGCCCAGTAAACGGGCATTCCCAGCTTTCATGCGCCATACTGCCTGTAATATTGCTCCAGCGCCTCTTTCCGTGAATCATCAATGACAACCTTCCCCTTGTACGCCCGGTTGTAAAGGTACTCGATCACTTCGCGCATTGTCACAATCGCATGCGCTTGGATCCCGTACAACTCCTGGATCTCATCCAACGCGCATATTTTGCCGCCTTTCCCGACCTCCATGCGGTCCAGGGAAACCATCAGGCCAACCACTTTTACGTCCGCCTGCGCCTGGATGACAGGAAACGTCTCCTCGATAGACTTCCCGGATGTCGTCACATCTTCGACCATAACGACCCTGTCCCCATCTTTCAGGCTGCTGCCGAGCAGGATGCCGGCATCGCCGTGGTCTTTGAGTTCCTTGCGGTTGGAACAGTAGCGGACATCTTTCCCATACAGCGCACCCACCGCCATCGCCGTCGCCACACTGATCGGGATCCCCTTATAGGCCGGCCCGAACAGCACATCAAAATCCAATCCGTAAGCATCCTGGATCGCCCTTGCATAATACTCCCCCAGCTTTCGGATCTGCGTCCCTGTCACATAAGCGCCCGCATTCATGAAAAACGGGGATTTCCGGCCGCTTTTCAAGGTAAACTCCCCGAATTTCAGCGCTTCGCTGTCTACCATAAATTCAATGAATTCCTGTTTATACTGCTCCATTTCCATAAAAACCTCTTTTTCGGTTCCGCGATCCCGTATCCCCTGACGCCGGCGTCATCCGCCTGCTCCGGGACGGGCTTGCGCCTTTTGCGGCGGCCCTCTTTCATCCCACCCAGTCTATCATATTTCACCCGTGTTTTCAATCGGCAAAAAGACTGTTCCGTACACAACTGCGACGCGAAGTCCATTAAAAATCCGCTTCGCGGATAGGCGCCACATACAGAAAGGCTGTCAGTCTTTCTCGTTCAGCCATTCCTTCATCAGTTCTACATACCTGTCATTATCCTCTACAAAGCACATATGGCGGCATGTGCGGAACAGCTCCCACCGGGCATCCGGGATCCTGTCATACATATATTTCGCAATATACGGCGTACACAAATCGTTCCCGCCATTAATGATGAGCGTTGGCTCTTGGATGTCCTTTAGCTGCCCGGTCACATCGTAGTCCTTCAGCGTCCCTTCCGGGGTATACTCATTCGGCCCCCAGCCCACGACATAAGCCTCGCCGCCTTTTTTTACCGGCCTTCTCAGGCATTCCGGGGAATCCTCTGTCACCGCGCCGGCCGCGTGGCGGAGCATGAACTCTGTCTCTGCCGCCTGGTAAGCCGGATCGCTGTAATCCCCGCTGGATGTCGCTTTCTCGATCGCATCCTGCATCTCCTGCGGCAGCTCTTTAATCATGCGGTGCTGCTCGATCCCCCACATCCAGGATGCGGGCAGGGTGCTGGAAAGGATCAGGCTTTTTAACCCTTCCGGCTTGTAATTGCAGACATAATCCAAAAGCTGCATCCCGCCCCAGGACTGTCCTAAAAGATGTATTTCGTCCAATCCCAGGTGCTTTCTCAGGGCGATCAGCTCATTGATCCATGTCTTTGCGTTCCAAAGCTCCGGATGCCCATCCAGGTATGATTCACCGCACCCAAGCTGATCATACATCACCAACTGGCGCCCGTCTTCCTCCGCCAGCCTGTCCAGCACTTCAAAATAATTGTGCGTGGAACCAGGCCCTCCGTGCAGAAGCACCAGGGGCTTCTTATCTCCCGTTTTTTCTCCCACGATACGGTAGTAAGTTTTGTACTCTAAGTATGGCATATAGCCTTCTGTGATTTTCATTCTGAAAACCTCCTTTGCAGTGATCTCTTCCGTCCGCCTTGTTATGGACATGGTATGACCCTGGTATCATCATACTATATCATTATATTACAATCGGGCGGAAAATAACAGAGGATTCCCGCAAATTCACCGCATAAAATATTCCTGACCGTTACCATTCACGGCCCCTCCCTCCTGCAAGCCGCAGGCCGCCATCTTTCCAAATTGATATAATTTCGAAATAGAATCCTGTTTTTTTTGTCACTTCTGTCAGTTCTCTTTACCTGTCCGGAAATGTTATACTTTTCAAAAAATGTAGGGGTCAAAAATTTGGGACCCTGGTATCTTCAAAACCAAAAACATCCGAATGATGGTTTAAGGGAGACAAGCTATGGCCTCAGTAAATTATATGAAAGCCTGCAAA
Source organism: uncultured Dorea sp. (assembly GCA_964650695.1). Taxonomy (GTDB): domain Bacteria; phylum Bacillota; class Clostridia; order Lachnospirales; family Lachnospiraceae; genus CAZYVA01. The sequence goes on from CAZYVA010000087.1 coordinate 4,421, forward strand.
GCAGGGAAAAAAGAATACCAGTCACGGCTGGCCCAGGGAAAGCTCCCTACGCTTGCGGTACTGGATGATATCCTTCCTCCAAAGGGTTCCTATACGGAAGTCCCTCTTGGGCTGGTCCAGATACCGACAGACCGCATCGTCGGCACAAAAACCGGCGGAAGGAGCAATGCTTTCGCCGCCAATTTCATGCCCATCTTAAATGAAAACTCCGAGTTTGCGCAGAAATGGGCCGCCCTGTGCGCAAGCCACGAGATGGAAGGGATCCATGAACCTGTCAAGGCTTACGAATATTACAACCAGTTCTATATCCTGGAAGGGAATAAGCGGGCCAGTGTCATGAAGTTTTTTAAGTCTCCCTCCATTCCGGGGACCGTTACCCGTATCATCCCTCCAAAGGATGATACGCCGGAAAACCAGATTTACTATGAATTCCTTGATTTTTATGAAGCATCAAAGATCAACCTCATCTGGTTCAGCAAAAAAGGCGGTTTCCCCGCGCTTGTAAAAGCCATGGGGAAAAAGCCTGAAGAGCCCTGGACGGAGGATGAGCGGCTCGACTTCCGTTCCGCCTATTCCCGGTTTTTATCGGAATATAAAAGCCGCGGCGGCGACAAGCTGCACATTACCGGAGGCGATGCATTCCTTTCCTTTATCAGTCTTTACAATTATGAAAGCCTGAAAGAAATGTCCACCCCCGACTTAAAAAAACATGTCGCTTCCTGCTGGGAGGAATTCCTTCTGCTGGATGGCGACGCGTCCGTCGATCTGAAGCTGGATCCTTCCACCGGGAAGAAACCTTTGTGGAATCATCTGCTCCCTGCGGCCCCCTCTCATTTAAAGGTGGCTTTTGTCTACGAAAAGACAACCGGGACTTCTTCCTGGACTTACGCGCATGAATTGGGGCGTATGCTTTTGGAGCAGACGTTCCCGGACGAGGTTTCCACCATCTGTTACGAAAATACGACTTTGGAAAACATCGATTCCGTTTTGGAGGACGCGGTTGAAAAAAAATGTGACCTGATTTTCACGACTACCCCGCCTTTTGCGACCGCCAGCGTCAAGGCCGCCACGTTCCACCCGGATGTACGTATCCTGAACTGCTCCCTGGGCACGGCGCACCGTTATATCCGCACTTACTATGCCCGGATGTACGAAGCCAAATTCCTTATGGGGGTCATTGCAGGCTCCATGGCTTCCAACGGCCGTCTTGCTTATATCGCCGATTATCCGATTTATGGAACCATTGCCAATATCAACGCATTCGCCCTTGGGGCGAAGCTGGTGAACCCCCGGGCAAAAGTATACCTGGAATGGGATTCTGAGAAAGATATCGATATGGAGGAGCATATCCGCAAGCATGAGGCCGACTGTGTCGCCGCCAGAGATATGGTGATCCCGGAAAAACCCTCCCCTTATTTCGGCCTCTACCGGACGTCAGACAGCTACCCCAGGAATCTTGCCATGCCGCTCTGGCACTGGGGACGTATGTATGAAAAATTGATCCGGCAGATTATGGACGGAACCTGGAAATACGATGACCCTTCCAAAAACACCAAAGCCATCAACTATTGGTGGGGGATGCCTTCCGGCGTGGTTGACATCATCCTCTCCAGCAATATCCCGATTGGCACGAGACGCCTGATCCGCCTGTTGAAAAAAAATATCTGCGATGGAAGCTTCCATCCGTTCGCCGGTGTCTTATACTCGCAGTCCGGGCCCGTGCAGACGGATCCGGACGGATGCCTGACGCCGGAAGCAATCGCTACGATGGACTGGCTTGCAGAAAATATCATAGGCGCGGTTCCACAAAAGGAACACTTAAAAGAGGATGCCGCGCCTGTCGTCTCCCAACAAGGCATCCAGCCGTTAAAGCAGTAAAAAGCTGCCCGGTATCTGTACCGGCTGCCGTTTGATGCCAAAAACGGGCCGCGCCGCCTGGCTTCCCGCGCCGTCCCAAAAGGAAACAGAACCATGAACATACTTGTGATTTCCGATAAGGAATCCCCGTCCCTGTGGGATTATTTTGACAAGAGCAGAGTAGAGAATATTGACCTGATCATCTCCTGCGGCGACCTGGATCCGGATTACCTTTCCTTCCTTGTCACCCTTTCCAATGTCCCCGTCCTTTATGTATGCGGGAACCATGACGATGATTACAAACGTAAGCCGCCGGAAGGCTGTATTTGTATTGAGGACGATATCTTTGTCTATCAGGGCGTCCGCATCCTGGGGCTTGGCGGCTCCATGCGCTACCGGGACGGGAAGCACCAGTACACCGAAGCGCAGATGAGGCGCAGGATCCGCAGGCTGTGGCCAAAGCTCCGGCAGCATCGGGGCTTTGACATCCTGGTGGCACACGCGCCCGCGAAAGGGTTCGGGGACGGCCAGGACCTGGCGCACCAAGGTTTCCAATGCTTCCTGGAACTCCTGGAAAAATACCAGCCCAGGTACTTTTTCCACGGACATGTACATCTGCCTTACAGCCAAAGCGCCAAGAGAAGCACATGGTACCGGAACACCCTGATCGTCAACGCATATGAACGGTATGTGGTGGAATGCGACTTTGCCGTCGGAAGATAGTGGTTATGCCCGTAACTGTTGCCTCCATTATATCTTGTCAATCTTATCAAGAAGTCCAGCCAAACGCTCCTGATCGGCTGCCATCAAAAATTCTTTGGAAGAAAGCGGATAAAGTTTTAAAAAATCCACCTTACCCACAGGGAAAGATGTGCCTTGGCACAAAGCGATCCCAAACAAGGAACCGGCGCAGCCCCCGTTTAAAAAGGCTACGCCGGTTCTTGCATTCAATACCGCCTTATTCCTGCCAGGCAAAATCTATCTGTGGGTTCTTACACAGAAAATCTCTCTGTGGTTTTTACACAGACGGAGAGTGTGGGATTCGAACCCACGTGCCCAAAAAGGACAACCGCATTTCGAGTGCGGCTCGTTATGACCACTTCGATAACTCTCCA
>CAZYVA010000088.1:0-7248 GCA_964650695.1 uncultured Dorea sp.
TCCCCGATATATCCCGCCTCCGTCAGGGAAGTCGCGTCCGTGATCGCCAGCGGCACATCCAGGATCCTCGCCAGCGTCTTTACAAGATAGGTCTTGCCTGATCCGGTTGGGCCAATCATCAGGATATTGGATTTCTCGATCTCGATCTCATCCATCGTATCCGTAGCCACACGCTTATAGTGGTTGTAAACCGCCACGGACAGGGCCTTTTTTGCGTACTCCTGCCCGACCACGTATTCATCCAGCTTTTCCTTGATTTTGTGCGGCGCGGAAAGGTGGTGGATATCTACCAGGGGCTTCTTTGGCTCCCCTTCTTTTTTCTTTTTCAGCTTCTGCTTTTTCGGGACCGTCTGCTCGACATCCGCAAGGTTGATAAACTGCATCCCCGGCATATTCATGAGCTGGGTATAATCCACCTGCCCGTTGCTCATCATATCAAAGCTTTTCTGCATACAATCCTTGCACACGGAAATGTTATTCGGCAGGTCGATCATCTTTCCCGTCAGGCTTTCCGGCCTACGGCAGATAAAACATACCTTTTCATATTCGTCGTCGTCCTTCTTTTCCGGCTGCCCGGCGTTTGGCTGCTTTACATCCGCTTTTTCTGTCTCATTGCCCACTGTCTGGTCTTTCTCTGCCATCGCTTGCTTTCCTTCCATCTACCATCTTCAAAAAACTCTCCTCCGAAAGAACAGGGACCCCCAGCTCTTTCGCTTTTTTATTTTTCGACGAGGCGGAGTGTATGTCATTGTTGATCAGGTAATCCGTCTTCGCCGTCACCGACCCGGTCACTTTCCCTCCCAGGCTCTCGATCAGCTCCTTCACCTCGCCCCGGTTGGCAAAATGCTCCACGCTCCCGGTGATCACAAACTTCTTCCCCGACAGCACCTGTTTTGTATTATCTACTATTTCCTCCGGGATTTCCAGTTCTTTTCTAAGGTTTAAGAGTTTTTTTACATTCGCTTCGTCCGCAAAATAATCGACGTATGCTTTCGCCAACACCTCCCCGATGCCGTCTATCTGGCTCAACTCTTCCCTCGTGGCGGAGATCATCCGTCCGAGGTCATAACCAAACGCCCGGCAGAGCATCCTTGCGTTTGCCAGCCCGATCCCGGAAATCCCCAACGCGTAGATCAGGCGCGGCAGCGTCGTCACCCTTGCTCTTTGGATGCTGTCCATGAGGTTTTGGTAGGATTTCTCCCCAAAACCTTCCATCTGCTCCATCTCCGCCCGGTAACGGTCCAGATGGAAAATATCTGTAAAATCCCGGATAAATCCCCGGTCGATAAATTTTTCCAGCGTTGCCTCAGAAAGCCCTTCGATATTCAAGGCATCCCTGCTGGTAAACAGAGTGAACGCCTTCACATGCTTTGCCTGGCAGTCCGGGTTGGCGCAATATAGCGTTTTTGCGTGGTTCATCCGGCGGATTTCCGTACGGCCGCCGCATACCGGGCAGCTTGCAGGGATGTCCTTCACGCCGCTTCTTGTCAGGTTCCCCGCAATCTGCGGGATGATCATGTTGGCTTTATAAACTTCGATTTCGTCCCCCACCCCCAGCTCCAGTTCTTCCATGATGCTGAGATTATGGACGCTGGCGCGGCTGACGGTCGTCCCCTCCAGCTCCACCGGCTCAAAAACCGCCACCGGGTTGATCAGCCCGGTCCTGGACGGGCTCCACTCAATCTCCAGAAGCTTTGTCCGCCTGGTTTCATCCGCCCACTTAAACGCAATCGAATCCCTGGGGAATTTGGCTGTCCGCCCAAGGGACTGCCCATAGGCGATATCGTCATAAAGCAGCACAAGCCCATCCGATGGGAACGCCATCCTCCCAATCTGCCCGGAAAACCACGCGACTTCTTCACGGATCGTCCCCGCATCCACAAGATGGTATTCCACTACGCTAAATCCCTGGCTTTTCAGCCACTCAAACTGAAAAGCCCTGGAATTTTTAAAATCCACCCCGTCTGCCTGCACCAGTGAAAAAGCAAAGAAATAAATCTTCCGTTTCGCGGTGACTTCATTGTTTAACTGGCGCACAGAACCGCTGCAGAGATTTCTTGGATTCTTGTATTTTGCATCCGCCTCCCCGATCCGCGCGTTGATTTTTTTAAAATCCTGGTAGCTGATAACCGCTTCCCCCCGCAAGGTTAATTCGCCCTGAAACGGGATTTTCAGCGGGACATTCTGGAAAACCTTTGCGTTGTTGGTAATAACCTCGCCCACCTCCCCGTTCCCTCGCGTGACCGCCTTGTAAAGCCCGCCGTCCCGGTAGGTGAGTACAATCGTCAGGCCGTCCATTTTCCAGGACAATACCGCTTTCTGCGTCCCTAAAAAATCCTCAAGCCCGGCAATCTCCTTTGTTTTATCCAGGGAAAGCATCGGATGCCTGTGCCGCTCCTTTGGAAGCTCAGAAAGCGCCTCGTACCCCACATGGACCGTGGGGCTGTTGGAAAGTGTTGTCCCAAGTTCTTCTTCCAGGGCTTTCAACTCATCATACAGCTTATCATATTCATAATTGCCCATCATCTCGCGGGATTCCTGGTAATACGCATACCCCGCCTGATTCAGAAGATCCACCAGTTCCAACATTCTGTCCGTTTTTTGCCTGTCCATACAACTGTGCTAACTCCTGTTCTGTTAATTTCCGGTATTCCCCCGGTCTCAGCCCGTCCAGCGTGATGCCCATCACCCGCACCCGCAAGATATTTTCCACCGGATAGCCAAGGGCAGCGCACATCCTGCGGATCTGCCGGTTCAAGCCCTGTGTGAGCGTGATGGAAAAGGCACGCGCCCCTATTTTTTTCACAGCACAGGGCCGTGTCGTTTCATCCAGCCCTTTCTCGACGTCCCGGATATGGACGCCATTTCTCATGTTTTCCAGAAATTCTTCCGTCACCGGCCTGCACACTGTCACGTGGTACTCTTTCTCATGGCGGTACCTGGCGCGCATGATGGCATTCGCCAGATCCCCGTCGTTCGTCATCAAGAGCAGCCCTTCCGAATCCTTATCCAGCCTTCCGGCGTAAGTCACCCGGACCGGATAATCCAGGAAACGGACGATGTTATTCCGTTCCCTCGCATCCTCCGTACAGACAACCCCCACCGGTTTGTAGACTGCCAGGACCACTTTTTCGTTCTTTCTTTCCACCATCCTCCCGCCGATTTCCACGGTACTGCCCTCATCGACCTGCATACCCGGCCCGGCGCGTCTTCCATCCACTGTCACCTGCCCGGATAAGATCAGCCGGTCTGCCTCACGGCGGGAGCAGACACCGGCCCCGCTGATATATTTATTCAGACGCATCCGTATCACTATCCTCTTCTATGCTGTCCGTCTGGCCGTCCTCCTGTCCACTGCCTGACCCGGATTCCACGTCCATGGCGTCTTCGTCCGATGCCCCTTCTTCATCGGATGCTGCTTCCTCGTCTGACAATCCCTCTTCATCCGATGTCCCTTCTTCGTCCGACGTTTCCTCTCCATCCAACGTCAACCCGTCCGATGCATCCGTACCGTCCTGTGTTTCGGAAACGTCAGAGTCTTCCGTCCCCTGCACGGTTTCTTGCGTATCTTCCATTCCCGAAGCCTGGACCGCCTCGCCCAGCAAGGCGGCAATGTCCGTATCCTGCACAAACAGATTCCCGCTGCAAAGGAGCAATACATCCGAAAAAGACATTTCTTCCATCAAAGATGCCAGGCTGCCATCGTACAATTGCGGGTCGATCAGTACGATTTCCCGGTAATACGGGACCAGGAACGGGATCAGGCAGTTGGCATAGGAATCCCGCAAAACCAACAGCCGCCCTGTTGACGACGCGCCTGTACGGATATCCATCCGCCCGCACTCGCCGCCCAGGAACAGGTTGTATTTTTCTTCCCTCTCCAGCCAGGACGTATCGTAAAGAGTTGCCGATTTTCCCCCGGTATCCTTATTTTCTACAAGAACCGTCGTATTATTCTCAATGTCCCGTGCCGAATAAATCCTGACCGTATCCTTATACCCGCTTTCATATCCGCTTTTTTTCGATAATTCCCCGCTAAAATCATTGCTTACCACGTAGCTTTTCCAATCCGGCGCCAGGTTGGTATCATACCCCATGGCCTCCGCCAGGGCTTCATACGCATAATACGCCCCCAGGGACGTCCAATGTTCATCCGTATGGTAATAGAGCTCATCATTCGCATAATCTTCCAGCGCACCCTGGACGTCTACCCATGCCGCTTCCTCGCCAAGCTGCCCTTGGATCTGCGCAAACTGCGCGCTCTGGTCCTCCATCGCCGCAGAGGCGGGGACCTGGTCTGACAGCACATTTGCGGCATCCGGGACAAGCATCACGGAAACCGGGATGCTATAATAAGCTTCCGCAAAATCCTGGATCGCCTGTACCGTATCCTTTACTTTCCCGCCATCCATCTTTACGGTCTGCGAAAACAGGTAATGGTCGCTTCCCTGGTAAATCCCGTCCGCCACCGTCTTCCCGAAAACCGTCTGGATCCGGTTCCCTACGGCAGCAAACGCGCTCCTCCCCGCTACCGTCTCCGTCTGGTATCCTTCATAATCCTGCATATACTGGCCGCTGAGGAGATCCGTGAGCCCAAGCCGCGGCTTCCCGCTTCCTTTCTGCCCCGGGATCACATTCAGCAGCACAAACAACAGCAAGATCCCCAAAAGGACAAGCGCCGTGACCTGTTTCATACGCATCTGCCTTAATTTCTGTCTCTGCGATCTCTCCATCTCAAAACTCCCCGCCCCATCCACCGTCAGCCATTGTTGGCCGATGCGCGAAAGGGCAATCGTATGTATTCCCTGTGAACGTCATGCCGCGAAACTTAAAACCTCCAATAAAAGAACGTATCTCCCGCATTTGTCAGGACTGCCGCGATGCTAAGGAAAAACAACAGCCCATAAAACACCACATTGACAATCATCTGCCATCTGCCCGCATGGGACACCCACCTTCCGTAAAGCCTCTCCGGAAACGGCGTCTGGAAAAGGACTGCCGCCACCCATAACAGGAAATGCCCCGTGACCAGCGAAACCGCGCTGGAATCCAGGAACCCGGTCCCCCCGATCCCAATCATCCGGAGCAGGTATCCGCCCGCTTCCCCCAGGGAGGGGCTGAAAAAAAACACCCAGCTAATGAAAAGCAGAACCGTTGAGGATAACCACTGCAGGATCCCCGGAAGCCGCCCAAACGCCGGCCCTAACACAAATCCTTCCAGAAACAAAAGAACCGCAAAGTAAAGCCCCCACACGACAAAGGAGGCGTTCACCCCATGCCATAGCCCTATCAGGATCCATGTGAACGCCAGGCAGAAAAACCCTTCCCTGGAATCCGGACGGAACCGCTTGCACAAAGGCGTATACACATAAGTCCGGAACCACTCCCAAAGAGAGATGAAAAACCGCTTCCAGAAATCCATGATGCCAAAAGCAAGGCAAGGATAATCCATATTCCGGGGCAGCTCAAACCCAAACAATTTCCCAAGCCCCCTCGCCATATCGCTATAGCCATCCAGCTCCAGGAACAAATGCAGCGCAAACGCAGCGCAGCCAAGCCAGGCCGTCAGCGCGCTCATCCGGCTGCCCATATTCTGTATTTCCGAGAAAACCATCCCCATGGACGTGCCAAGGACCGCCTTTTTCGCCAGCCCCTTCACAAACAGCATAGCGCCGTCCCCCACCTTGTTCCACGTAATCCTGCGTTCTCCCGGCTGCCATGCAAATTCCGCCCCGGAAACAAGCGGCCCTGCGGTCAGCTTCGGGAAAAAGAAGATCAGGACGGCAAAATCCGTCAAACTGTTCTGCGGCTTAGCCTCCCCGCGGTAGATGTCCATCAGGCAGGAAATACTCTGTAAAACAATCAAAGGCAAGCCGATCGGCGCCGCAAAGAACGCGCTTTCCGACCACGCGCTCCCTGCCAGCGCCAATACGTCCCCTGCGCATTTCCCCACAACCAGCGCCAGGATATTGACAATAATCGCTCTTTTTAAAGCCACGAGAGCCTTTTTTGGTTTCTTCCGGAGCCGGAAAACCATCCGTGCATTTCGATAATTCCATGCCGTCAAGAGCAGGACCAGCAAGGCATGGATGGGGCTTCCCCACGCGTAAAACAAAATGCTCGCCGCCATCAGCGCCCGGTTTTTCAGCCGCATCGGAACCAGATAATAAAAGGCCAGGGCAAGCGGCAAAAATACAAATAAAAAAATGGTACTGTCAAATTTCATCTAACTGCTCCTCTATAACTTTGCCGCGTCAGCCAGATAATCCGCCCACAAAGTGAAATAATCTTTTGTCATATGCCTGCCATCGTTCTTATAATACGCATCCTGCACCAGGCTTGTGTTGTCGATGAACACAACCTTTGCCTGCCTGCACAGCGCTTTCAGGATTTTATTGTATGCCCCTATATTGCTGTAGCCCTCATCCGCCTCCAGCGCAGCCTCCCCGACAGGCAGGATACTGTTGACATAGATCGCCGTGTCCGGAAGCCCTGCCTGCAGCTTCTCCAAAACCGCCTGGTAATCGCTTTCAAACACACTCGCGCTGGAGCCCTCCGCGATCGTATCGTTCACGCCCAGCTCTATAAACAATACCTTCGGCTGCGCCTGGAGGATTTTTTCAATATTTTCCGTCACGCCCGTCTCGTCCGGGTTCCTGACGCAGGACTCTGCTTCCGCCAGGACAAAGGATTCATCCAGGACATCCTGCTCATACAGCCCCTGCGCGATAAAATCGCCCAGGATCAACGCATCCTGGAACTTCTCGGAATTCGGCCGCTTGCTTCGCTCTTCGGCAAGCTCCGCCTCTGACGCTTCCAGCGCGTCGATCTCCTGCTCCGCTTCGTCCGCGTCCAGGGCATCCATCTTTTTTAGTATCTGCATTCCCTCTGTCGCGTCCGGCCTCAAATTCATAAGCCGCACACCAATCACAGCCCCGCCCAGCAGAAATAAGGCTGCCACGCCAACTATGGCGAAGCGCAGCACCCGGTCTTCATTTCCATACCTTGCATTCTTTTTTGCTTTTTTCCGTGCCATACCCGTACATTCCCAAAATTTCCATAGACACAATAACCTTGTAATGATGTGGGGGTCAAAAGTCTTTGACCCTGATACCATCATTGTACTGGTTCTTTCAGCAAAAGTCAAACATGAGTGTAAACTCGTATGCGGTTGACGGGAATGCATGTCCGATGGCGGCTGGCGGGGATACAAGAGCAAAAAATTACCCTCTGCGGCGAAAATTAGCC
>CAZYVA010000089.1:0-7237 GCA_964650695.1 uncultured Dorea sp.
GCAGAGGACTGAAAATCCTCGTGTCGCTGGTTCGATTCCGGCTCTGGGCATTTGTTTACGGGCTGACCAGCGTAAAGCTGGCAGTTTTTATGAATGTAAACAAAATGATTGCGGATGTTAACTATAAATATTGATTGGGCGTGTAGCTCAGGTGGCAGAGCACTTGACTTTTAATCAAGTTGTCCGGGGTTCGAATCCCCGCACGCTCATGGGAAAAGGGAAAACACCTTGAAGCGCTGATTTAGGCAGCGTTTCAAGGTGTTTTAGGGTGGTGCCGCTTCCCTGCCATCTTGGATTTTTATGGTTTCCCGTCTTTTGTGCGGTGCTTCCACAGGTATGCGGCGAATAAAAGGCCGCCGGTATACAGGATGCTGACCAGCACAACCGGGTTGTCCCTTAAAAACCAAACTACAAGCACAATCCCTGCCGTGATGACCGCAAGCTGTACCAGGAAAAAAAGCCTGGACTGCCATTTCTCTTTATAAAGCCTTTCTTTATCCGCCCTTTGCTCCATCATTTCCAAATATTCCAGCAAGTCCTCATCCGGCAGCCGCATCAAAATGTAATCTTCCCTGGACAACTCCTCGTACTGTCCAAAGCTGTCATCATGCCCGATCCTGTAGATTTTCTTGCTGTTGGCCTTTGCATCCGCTCCATCATCTACATCCACCGCCGGTTCCGCCTTCTTAGCGTCAGACATTGGTTCCTTGTCGGCGTGGGCTTCGGAAGCCGCCGGCTGCGCTGCGGATACCGGTTCTTCTTTTGCGTAGGTTCCGGAAGCTGCCGTTTCCTCTCTGGGTGCAGGCTCCCCGTCTACGTGGGTTTCGGAAGCCGCCGTCTGATCTCTGGATGTGGCGTCTTGCCTGACGCAACTCTCCAGATCCGCATCCATTCCAACTGCCTGCTCCCCGGCAGCCTGTTTTTCTTCTGTAAATTCCACTGACATATACACCCCTCCGTTTTTCAATTGTTCCTGTCAAACCTTAGATCCTTCGGGACAGGCTCATAGCCCTTTTGTGCTTTCTGTTAAAAAGGATAACATCTTTGGCCGCCATAAACAAGACGGAAAAGTGAATTCCCACCCTGGAAGGCCGTTTTGGAAAGCATTTCCGCGCCGCTGTAAAATTCTTCTGCAGGTTGATACAAACCACCGCAAAGATTTTCGCAGGGCTTATACAAACCACCGCAAAGATTTCCGCGGGGGTTGACATACAGGAAAATCTATGTTACGGTATCTGAGTTCACAAAGTGAACCAATAGAGGTGCAGAAACATACGATGAGCCTTGTATGTACGTATTTTGTGTGAAGCAGATACAAAAGGCCAGTCCATGCGCAGGCTTGTCCGAACGTTACGGAGGTTGGGCAATTGGCGAATGTAGAATTGCAGGAACAGGTGCTGTCTGCATGGATATACCTGAACGGAATATTGAAAAACAGCCGCCTGACAAGCAAAATGACCTATAACGAGGCCGTTATCATGAAACTGGCTTTCGAGCAATACAGGCGGGATGGCGTAGGTCTTATACCGGTGCAGCGGATCATAAAGGAAACGCATATGCTGAAAAGCCTTGTGAACCGCACAGTCAATAAGCTATGTGAGCGTGGGTACCTGCGCAGGAGAAGAAATCCGGATGACGGCAGGAATCTTTTGGTCGCCCCTGTCAGGGAGCGGCTGCCGGATTTTCTTGCGGTTCATGAGCAATCCTTGCAGATGGTCCAGCATGTGATTGATATTATCGGGGAGGAAGATGCCGCCCACTTTGTCCGTACCTGCGGAAAACTTTCGCAGTCGGAGTTGTATCCGCCTGCAAAAGGCTCTTCCGGTATCCGTACTGGGAGCAGATGAACAGGAAAATGGCTGCATTCTCATGTTTGGACATTTGACCCTGGTATCATCATAATATAAAAGAACAAAGGAGCAATTGGTTGATGAATATTCGTATCATTACAGATTCAGCGTCTGACATTACAAATCCTGGAAGGGGAGACGTTACGATTTTACACATGGCTGTGACCTTTGGGGAAAAGCAGTTTCTTGACGGCGTAGATCTTTCCCACAGGGACTTTTACGAGTTGTTGATTGAGGAGGATACGCTTCCGGTCACAAGCCAGATCACACCGGTTCAATTTGAGGATGCTTTCCGGGAGGCGGCCGAGGCGGGTGAAGACGTGGTTGCTGTCACCATTTCCTCCAAATTGTCGGGGACATACGAGAGCGCTTGCGTGGCCGCAAAGGAATTTCCGGGAAGGGTGTGGGTCGTGGACAGCGAAAATGCGGCGTTAGGCGAAGCGATTTTGGTGGAGCGCGCCCTGCGCCTTTTGGATGAGGGCATGGAAGCCAAGGAGATTGCCCTACGCCTTGAAAGGGAAAAAAAAGACATCCGGCTGATCGCGCTCCTGGATACGCTGGAATACCTAAAGCGCGGCGGACGTCTCTCGGCGCAGGCTGCGTTTGTAGGCGGGCTTTTGTCCATCAAGCCAGTGATTGCCATCCGTGACGGGGAAGTCGCTGTGCTGGGAAAGGCCAGGGGTTCCCGCAATGGAAACAACTTGCTTGTAAAAGAAATCCAGAAGACAAACGGCATTGATTTCCAGAGGCCCTTTTTACTTGCGTACTCTGGCCTGGACGATCATCTGCTGCAAAAATATATCGCTGACAGCCGTAAAATCTGGGAGCATCATGCGGATGGGCTGCCCATCACGACGATCGGCGGGACCATCGGGACGCATATTGGTCCCGGCGCCATTGGCGTGGCGTTTTTCCAGCAGGAGGCGGCGAAGTGAAAAAGCATGTTGAATGGATCGGGAATATTGTTGAGAAAGAAGCGCAGGCAAAGCCGGAGTGTGCCCGCAGGATCCTGACGAGCGCTTATTCTTTTGTACGCGTTTCGGGGAAACATAGTAAAAAAGGAACCCTAAACGGCGCTTATAGTTATATGAACGGCGCTGTAGCTGGGACGATTGCAGACTCTTTCAAACGCCCGGAGGAATCCGTCATGGTAAATATCTTCATGCCATGCGAGCTGTTATTCTGCCTGGGGCTTACACCCATGTTCCCAGAGGGGATTTCCGTCTATCTGGCATGTACCGGATGCCAGAAGGTTTTTGCGGAATCGGCAGAATGTGCGGACGTGCCGGAGACGTTCTGCTCTTACCATAAAACAATGCTTGGGACGGCGGTGACTGGCATCATGCCGAAGCCGCTCCTGATAGCAAACACGACGCTCGCCTGCGATGCCAACCAGCTTTCTTTCCGGCGACTGGCTGATCATTACCGTGTGCCGCACACTGTTATTGACGTCCCGCATGCTACGGATGAGGACGCGGTCCGGTACGTGGCAGAGCAGCTCCGGCTTCTGGCTGGACAACTGGAGGACTTAAGCGGCCGTAAGCTGGACGGGCAGCTTTTGCGGGCAACGGTGGCACGTTCGAAAAGGACCCTGGAAGCCTATCAGAGGTTTCTTTCCTACAGAGGTGGGAAAACCTTGCCGACCACGATGACTGGGGAAATGTGTTCCGTGATCGCAAACCACGTCATGCTTGGCAGCAGGCAGGGGGAAGCGTACATGGAGCGGTTGCTTCAGATCGCCAAAAACGGGAAGGAAAGGGATACGCGCAGAAAACGGATTTTCTGGATGCATACCTTGCCAAACTGGCAGGATTCCATGAAAAACATCCTGGATGACTATCGCCACTGTGAGCTGGTGGGGACGGACATTGCTGCAGATACCCTGACCGAGACAGACCCGGACAAACCATATGAGAGTATGGCAAGAAGAGTAGTGCAAAGCATTTGCAACGGTTCGGCACAGCGCCGGATCGATGCGGCTATCCGCTATGCCAAAGAAGCAAGGGCGGATGGCGTGGTTATTTTCTGCCATTGGGGATGCAAGCAGACACTGGGGCTGTCCCAGATGGCAAAGCAGGCGTTTGAGGCTGAAGGTCTCCCGGCTCTTGTCCTGGACGGGGACGGCTGCGACGGCCGTAATGTTGCGGACGGGCAGATGGTTACCCGCGTCCATGCTTTCCTGGAGCAATTAGAAGGAGGGATGCCGTCATGATCGGATATAGCTGCCGCTATGCCCCCATTGAACTGCTTCTGGCATTGGGGGCGGAACCGTCCCTGATCGACGGGGAGGAACCGGATTTTGAGTTGGCTGAGAGCCTTACCCACGCAAATCTCTGCTGCCACGCGAAAGCGTTGATCCAGCAAGGAGCCGGGCAGGACGAGATGATTTTGATGGATTGCTGTGATTCCCTCCGGCGCTCTTATGATGTGCTGAGCCAAAGGGAACACCACTTTTTGTTCCTTATGGATTTACCCCATGAGGGCGGAGGGTGCGCCAAAACGCGGTTTAAAAAAGAATTACTCACATTGGCTTCAAAATATGGGAAGATCCGCCAGCGTCCTTTTTCCAAAAGCATTTTCCTGGACGCGTGCCGCAAGGCGTCGCTGCATTTGCCGTGCGCACCTTTCCTGGCCGTGCTTGGCGCGCGGGTCAGCCCGCCCTTGCTGGATCTGATCCGGGAAGCGCTTCCGTATCCAGTCATCAATCTTACCTGCAGCGGAAACAGGGATTTGGGCGGCCTCCCCGACCATGCGGAGGATATGGGTTTTGAAGATCTGATGGACTGGTACGCCGGGGCGCTGCTTGGCATGGTTCCTTGTATGCGGATGGAAAATGTGTCCGAGCGCCGGGCCTTGACAAACCATCCCTATTTAAAAGGCATTATTTACAACACGGTGAAATTCTGTGATTTCTATGGCTTTGACTACGCCGCGCTGAAAACAGAGACAGAACTCCCGGTTCTGAAAATCGAATCGGATTATATGCCGCAGCCTTCCGGGCAGCTTTCCACGAGGCTGCAGGCATTTGCGGAAAGCCTGGTTCCCGCTGGCAGGAAAGGAAGGGGAAAGATGGGAAAAACAACCAGCAGCCCTGACGCGCTTTATGCAGGGATAGACAGTGGCTCTACCACTACAAACATGGCTGTGATCAACGCAAAAAAAGAACTTTTGGCCTGGGCCATCGTGCGGACCGGGGCGAGGGCCCAGAATGGGGCTAAAGCGGCCCTTGATGAAATCTGCCGGAAACTGGGGGCGGACGCAAATGCGTTTTCCGCGATCATGGCAACCGGTTACGGGCGGAATAACATCCCTTTCGCAACGGACACCAAGACAGAGATCACATGCCATGCAAGAGGGGCGTTCTTTTTGAATCCCCATGTACGCACGATCATAGATATCGGAGGGCAGGACAGCAAGGTCATCTGCCTTGACAGTTCGGGAAATGTGGCCAATTTTATCATGAATGACAAGTGCGCGGCCGGGACAGGGCGCTTCCTTGAAATGATGGCCCGTACACTGGAGCTTGACATGGACAGCATGAGCCGCAAAGGGCTGACCTGGAAGAAGGATTTGACGATTTCCAGCATGTGTACCGTGTTTGCCGAATCCGAAGTGATCTCCCTTATCGCGGACAACCACAGCGAGGAGGATATTATCCACGGCCTGAATAAATCCATAGCGGCAAAGACGGCTTCCATGGTAAGCCGTGCAAAAGGGAGCGTCCCTTATATGATGACCGGCGGCGTCGCCCGTAACCTTGGCGTGGTCCATGCGCTGGAGGAGCGTTTGGGGGAACCGCTTTTCATCTCGGAAAATCCCGATTTGTGCGGGGCGCTGGGGGCGGCTCTGTTTGCGGCGGAATCGGCAGGCTTGCAGGATCGGCAGTGAGTTGTTACTGATCATTGACACCGCTGCATAAGGATATAGGATGGACATGTTCTATCCAGGAGGAATTGCAATGCCAGGAACATTATATTTATGCGCGACGCCGATTGGCAATCTGGAGGATATGTCTTTCCGCTGTGTGCGGGTATTGAAAAAAGCGGACTTGATCGCCGCAGAGGACACGCGCACCAGCAGAAAGCTTTTAAGCCATTTTGGGATTAAGACGCCTATGACCAGCTACCATGAATACAACAAAACCGCGAAGGGCCGTAAGCTGGTAGAACGGCTGCGGCAAGGGGAAGATATCGCCCTGATCACGGACGCGGGGACTCCAGGGATTTCCGATCCGGGGGAAGAACTGGTGGCGATGTGCCAGGAAGCGTCCGTGCCGGTGACGGCCGTGCCAGGGGCGGCGGCGTGCGTGACGGCGCTGACGCTCTCCGGGCTTCCGTCAAGACGGTTTGCGTTTGAGGCGTTCCTGCCGTATGATAAAAAAGAGCGGCGGGAGGTCCTGGAAGAGTTGAAACGGGAGACGCGCACGATTGTCCTGTATGAAGCGCCCCACCGGCTGGTGAAAACCTTGCAGGTTTTGTTTGACACATTAGGGGAACGGCAGATCCGAATCTGCAAGGAACTGACAAAACGCCATGAAACCATATTCGCCGCGGCGCTTTCAGAGGCGCTGGCGTATTATGGGGCGCAGGAGCCAAGAGGCGAGTATGTCCTGGTGATAGAGGGGAAAAGCAGGGCGCAGATCCAGCGGGAGAAAAGGTCGCATTGGGAAACCATGAGCGTCAAAGAGCATGTAGGGTTGTATCTGGAACAGGGCATGGATAAAAAAGAAGCTGTGAAGCAGGCGGCAAAAGACCGGGGGATCCGGAAGCAGGAAGTGTATCGGGAGGTTTATGCGCAGGACAGGCAGAAAGGAGAAGAAAATTGAAACGGGCCGTTTTCTTATATAAATCTTCCGTGAGGCATGCGCCATAGGCCATGGGCCTGCCTTTGGCATTATCCTAAGACCAGTGGATGAGGAAAACATCCGCGTGTTTGTAGGCAATTTGTACATGTTTTTCCAAAAAGATTGTTCAACCTGGGTATTTCCCAGGTTGAAATTTTTCTCTATACTTAAATGCACAACGAGCCGGGCCGGCGCCTGTTATCAACTGCGCGGACTGCCGCATGGCGGGGAGGCGGGCGGGACCGGCGGAAATAAACAATCAGGAGGAAAAGAAAAATGGCGAGTTTATCTTTGAAGCATATCAACAAGACCTATCCAAACGGATACGAAGCAGTGAAGGACTTTAACCTGGAAATCGAGGATAAAGAATTTATCATTTTCGTAGGTCCGTCCGGGTGTGGGAAATCCACGACGCTCCGCATGATCGCCGGCCTGGAGGAGATTACCGGCGGCGAGCTTTACATCGGCGAAAAGCAGGTCAATGATGTAGAGCCGAAGGACAGGGATATCGCGATGGTATTCCAGAACTACGCACTGTATCCGC
>CAZYVA010000090.1:0-6998 GCA_964650695.1 uncultured Dorea sp.
ATTCACAGGACGAGATTTACACGATTGTCCGGGATATTTACAATTCGACCATTTTCTCCGATATTGTAAAACGGAACCAGGTCAGGAAAATCGATCAGTTGGAACGTGTTGTCAAGTACACTTTTCAAAATGTCGGCAACACATTTTCTGCAAAGTCAATTTCCGATTACCTGAAATCGGAACGCAGGACGCTTGATAATGAGACGGTATACAGCTATCTTGAAAAGCTGGAAAAAGCGTATCTGCTCCACCGCTGCTCCCGGTATGATTTGCAGGGTAGGGAAATTTTGAAAACACAGGAGAAGTTTTACCTTGCGGATAACGCCCTGCGCTACAGCGTCCTCGGCTATAACGCAGACAGCGTCGCCGCAAGTCTTGAAAACATTGTATACCTGGAACTTTGCCGCAGAGGATACACCGTTTATATTGGAAAAACAAATGACGGAGAAATCGACTTTGTAGCAACGAGACAAAACGATAAACTTTATGTTCAGGTTACGCAGGAGATCGGTTCTGAAAAGACGCAAAAACGGGAATACAACCGTCTGCTTGAGATACACGACAACTACCCCAAATATGTACTCCGGGCAGATGAATTTGCAGGCGGAAACTATGAGGGCATTCAGACCATGCACATAGCAGATTTTCTGCTCAGCCCGGAATATTAAAATCAAATCCAACCGCTAGGAATCATTCTTGTCTTTTTCGCAGCCACGCTTTATAATGAAAGTGTTTTACAGACCACCGGCAGGCAGTAGCCTGCCCGGACAGCCGGGGAAGGAGCGTGTTTGTTTATGGATAAAGAATATGAAAACAAATATGGAAATGAGAAAGAACCCCCGCACGAGACGGAGCTTGTTTCTGTCAACGGGGAGATGCTGCATATGGCGCCCCTGGATTATGTCAATGGCTTCGCTGTCCGTCCGGGATTCTATATGTCGGACGGGGCGACGCTGATCCCATGCGGGGTGAATTTTACCGTACAGTCCCAGGGGGCGGTGTCCTGTGAACTTTTGCTGTTCCATAGGAAAGCTTCCGAACCGTATGCGGTAATCCCTTTTCCGGAACACTACAAGATCGGGAATGTGTATTCGATGATTGTATTTGATATAGAAGTGGAAGAGTTTGAATACGCCTACCGCCTGGACGGGCCGTATGACCCGGAGCAGGGGTTGTTGTTTGATAAAAAGCACATCCTGCTTGACCCTTATGCCAAGGCAGTGACAGGGCAGAGTACATGGGGGAAGAAAATCAGCAAAGAAGGATACCGTGCGCGGGTCGTATGGAACAATTTCCAGTGGGGCGACGAGGTTTCCCCGAAAATCCCGATGGAAGAGCTGATCATTTACGAGATGCATGTGCGGGGGTTTACGAAAATGGCGGGCGATGTCAGCGCGCCGGGGACTTTCCAGGGCATACGGGAAAAGATCCCCTATTTAAAAGACCTTGGCGTGAATGCGATCGAGCTGATGCCGATTTTTGAATTTGACGAGCTGAGCGAGCAGCGGGTGGTGGACGGGAAGCCTTTATTGAATTACTGGGGCTACAGCACGGTCAGCTTTTTCGCGCCGAACACCAGTTATTCCGCCGCGATCGAGTACAACCGGGAGGGGCGGGAGCTGAAGGAGCTGATCCGGGAGCTGCATGCAAACGGGATAGAGGTGATCCTTGATGTCGTGTTTAACCACACGGCGGAAGGGGATGAAAACGGCCCTTTCATTTCCTTCAAAGGCTTTGACAACAATATTTATTACCTCTTATCCCCGGATGGCAAATATTTCAATTTCAGCGGCTGCGGGAATACAATGAACTGCAACCATCCGATCGTCCAGCGCCTCATTACGGACTGCCTGCGCTACTGGGTGACCACTTACCGGGTGGACGGCTTCCGCTTCGACCTTGCTTCGATCCTGGGTCGCAATGAGGACGGTTCCCCGATGGAAAAGCCGCCGCTCCTGCAGGCCCTGGCGATGGATCCGATCCTTGGCGGAACGAAGCTGATCGCGGAGGCGTGGGATGCCGGCGGTTTGTACCAGGTGGGGAAATTCCCGTCTTTTAAGCGCTGGTCGGAATGGAACGGAAAATACCGGGACGACATGCGGGAATTCCTGAAAGGCGGCCTGTGGTGCGCCGGCGCGGCTGCCCACCGCATGATTGGCTCCCCGGATATTTACGACCCGATCATCCGGGGGAAGAACGCTTCTGTCAATTTTATTACGTGCCATGACGGGTTTACCCTGTACGACCTCTATTCGTACAATGAAAAGCACAATCTGGCGAATGGCTGGGGCAACACAGACGGCGCGAACGACAACCGGAGCTGGAACTGCGGGGAAGAGGGGGAGACCGAGAACGAGGATGTGTTACGCCTCCGCCGCCGTATGATCAAAAATGCCTGCGCGGCGCTGATGACAAGCCGGGGGACGCCGATGTTTTTAGCGGGGGATGAATTCTGCAATACCCAATTTGGAAACAACAACCCATATTGCCAGGATAATGAGATTTCATGGCTGGATTGGGGACGCCTGAAAACGCACAAGGATATCTATCGGTTTTTCCGGGATATGATCCACTTCCGCAAGGAGCATCCCTGTATCTGCGGGTCATGCGCGCCTGCTTCCTGCGGGCTTCCGGACACCAGCCTCCACGGGGAACATTCCTGGAGCGGCGATTACCATGACAGTTCCCGGTTGATCGCGGTCATGTTTGCTGGTTATGATCAAAAGAAAAGGAAGGATGATATTGTCTATGTCGCCATCAACGCGTACTGGGAGCCGGTGACGGCGATGCTGCCAGAGCTTCCGGAGCAGTACCGTTGGAAAATCCAGGCTGATACAGAAAACGAAGAAGAAAGCTTCCATGAACACCCCTGGCCTGTAAAGGGAACATCCATTTGCGTAGGAGCCCGTTCGGTTGTCGTGCTGACAGCTTGAAACAGCATTGACATTCCTTTTCCGGTTGTGATAGAATGCAGTATGGTTTAATGTATTTTGACTCTTCCAAGAAAGGAGCCATACATATGAAAATCCGAGCAAGAATCCGCCTAGTCATGTCCAGTACGCTTTTGTATTCCCTTTTGGTTATGTCCTTTGCCACTCTTTTCCTGAACTACCGCAGCACGGTGCAGATGCTTAAAAATACGATGGGCAAAACCGCAAGTATCGCTGCGGCCCGGATCAGTGAGGATCTGGCGGGGTATCAGCGCCTGGCGTATGAGACCGGCTGCCTTGCAAGCCTCGCGGATCCAGGGAGTACAGTTTCTGAACAACAGAGTGTCATGGAGCAAAGGGTACAGTCCTACGGTTTTGAGCGCGCCGACCTGGTGGACAGCGATGGCACGAGCCGGTTTGACGGGAAAGACCTTTCCGGGCAGGCATATATACAGGCGGCGTTTGAGGGCGAAACGTTTGTTTCCACTCCCCAGGAGGGTGCGGACTCCGGTTCTTTGGAGACCTGGGTATCCGCCCCGCTATGGGAGGTCGCTGTCCCGGACTCCCGCGTTGTCGGAGCGGTCTGTTTTCTGATGCCGGAAACTTTTCTGAATGATATCGTTGCAGAGATCCAGGTTACGGAGAACGGGGGCGCGTATATCCTGGATCAGGAAGGCTATACCATTGCCCATAAAAATATGGAAAATGTGCTGAACCACGAAAATACCCAGGAAGACGCCAAGAGTGATCCGGCCCTCGATGACCTGGCGGCTATGGAATCTTCTATGGCCAATGGAGAGGAGGGCTTCGGCAAATATACGTACGGCGGCGTCACAAAGTACCTGGCCTACACGCCTATTGCCGGAACCAACGGCTGGAGCATTGGTGTGAATGTCCCGCGGACGGATATCATGGGATCGATCAAGCAGAGCATTTTGTTTACTTTCCTTATCCTTCTGGCGGCTATAACGATAGCAACCTTTATCGCCGGGTCTTTGGCCAAAGGGATCAGCCGTCCCATCAATGCTTGTGTAAACCGGATGCTGGCGCTGGCGCAAGGGGATCTGCATACCCCTGTACCCGAAAGCCAGGCCAAGGACGAGACGGGAATTTTATTGAGGGCCGTCCGTGACATGGTGGGTGATTTCAGCCGGGTCATTGAAGATATGGGATTCCTGCTGGGCGATATGGCAAAGGGGCATTTAGAAGTGCGTTCCCGCTGTGAGGACGCCTACCAGGGTGATTTTGCCGGTTTGCTTCACTCATCGGACACCCTGGGAAGCGGCTTGAGCAACACCATGCGGGAGATCAACAATGCGGCGGACCAGGTGGCCAGCGGCAGTTCCCAGGTTTCCGGTACGGCGCAGTCCCTGGCCCAGGACGCGGCCGAGCAGGCTTCCTCGTCAGAAGAGCTTGTCGCTTCTGTCGAGGATATCTCCAAGCGCTTAGAAGAAACAGCAGCCCAGGCAAATATTGCCAGGACAGAGACCTTGGAGACGGAACGGGAGATGGATGTCTGCTCCAGCCATATGGAGACGGTTGTCCGGGCTATGGATGCCATCAATAAAAAATCCCAGGAGATCGGGAAGGTCATCAAGCTCGTTGAGGATATCGCTTTCCAGACCAACGTTCTGGCTTTGAACGCCGCTGTGGAAGCGGCCCGGGCAGGAACGGCCGGAAAGGGATTCGCTGTTGTGGCGGACGAGGTACGCAACCTTGCCGGAAAGTCTGCGGAGGCATCCCAAAGTACGTCTGTGTTGATCGAAGAAACGGTCAAAGCGGTAGAAGAGGGGACTCGTGTTTCCGCTAAGACAGACCAGTCGCTGCGCCAGGTAGCCGAAAGTTCGAAAAAAGTATTCGATGCCGTTGCACAGATCGACCACACGACGCAGGAACAGTTTCACGCCATCCAGGATGTGAAAGATTTTATCGATCAGATCTCCGGTGTGGTACAGACCACGTCGGCGACCGCCGAGCAGTCTGCGGCCGCGAGCCAGGAGCTTTCGGAGCAGGCCCGGCTTCTGAAAGATCAGGTCGGCCGGTTCACACTGCGTAGTAAGTAGTATGGGCATTGATTGGATGATGAGGAGGCAGGAAAAATGGGTGAGAATATTTTCCTGAAAGAAAAAAAGCCCCTGACTTTAGAGGAATATATGGCGTTCAACTCCAAAGACCGTAAAAACTTGGGGAAAGACGTCCCTTTGACCGTTTACCGTCTGATGGAGTTTTCGTTGAAGGAGCAGTTGACGGAGCAGTTTGGGGTGGAAGAGCAGATCCGGATTTTCCGGGCGGCGGGCTACCGGGCAGGCGTCTATTTTACGAGCCATGTCTTAGACCAGACGCTGGAGTTGAACGCGTTTATTTCACAGCTTCAGCAGAAAATGGAAGAGATGTGCATCGGGGTACTGCGTATCGAGAGCTTTGACGCAGAAAGCGGGAAGATCATTTTGACGGTTTCGGAGGATGCGGACTGTTCCGGCCTTCCTCTTCTGGGGGAAACGGTGTGCAACTATGATGAAGGATTCATCTCCGGCATCCTGAGCAGCTATCTGCACAGGCCGTACCTGGCGACGGAGATTGACTGCTGGGCGACCGGCGCAAGGGTCTGCCGGTTTTGCGCAGAGCCGGACGAAACATAAGGAAACGCTTACAGGCTTATAGGCTTACGGGCTAAGCATTAGAAACTGCGGGGGAAAACCTTGGAAAAAAATAAGGATAATAAGGATGCGTTCTATTGCGACATTTTATTTGAATATTTGCGGAGTATCCTGTATGATTCCAGGATCCAGCAGCCGGATTTCAGCCAGTTTGAGGAGCCTTTCCTGAGACTGGCTATTGGCCTGCAGTTCCTGCAAAAAGCAGTGGAAGAGATGAAAGCGTATGCGGAAGATCTGTCCAAAGGGAAACTGTCCACCGCTTATGCTTCCAAGGATAATTTTCTGTGTTCCGGCCTGAAAAACCTTCATTCTAATTTAAACCACCTGACTTGGCAGGCCAAGCAGGTGGCCATGGGGGATTACTCCCAGCACGTTTCCTACTTAGGAGAGTTTTCGGATGCTTTCAACACGATGATCTCCCAACTGCGGACGAGAGAGTCCCAGCTATGGAAGGATATCGAAGAAGTCCGTTCCCATGTGGAATTCCTTGAAAAATACAACAATCTGTATACCGATATGACGATGTGGCGGAAAGAATGGATCATCATTGTAGACGTTGTTACGCGGGAAATCCTGTTCTGTAACAAGCAGACGGAGGGCCGGGGTGAATTCAACCCTTTGCGCTGCGCGGATTGCAATGAATCGCTGTTTTTCCTAAAAGACATCCTGCAATGGCAGGATGGAAGCTGCCAGAAGGTGTGGGAGCGGGGCAATGAACAGGACGGGTATTTCCGTACAACGTCCTTCCCGATGGAGTGGAAGGGCAAGAAAGCCTTTGCACATATTGTTGAAGATATCACGGAAGACAAACGGGCGGAGGAAAAACTGGCAAGCCGGGCGTATTATGACGCCGGGACCGGCATCCACAACCGTTTTTTCTTTCAGGAATACATGGAAAAGCAGTTGACGCGTCATGTGCATATGGTCATCTGTTTTATGGATCTGGACGGCCTGAAATATGTCAATGATCATTTCGGGCACAATGAGGGCGATAATTATATACGCAGGTTCGTGGATGAGATTAGTAGTTCTTTTCGGAAAACAGATATCCTTTCGCGGATCGGCGGCGATGAATTCTGCCTGGTTTTGAACGGGGCGAAAATAAAACCAATGGAAAAAAAGATGGAATTGGTCCGCGCGCGGTTTGTATCGGAAGGATCCGCTTTATATCCGGCTGGCTTTAGTTACGGGCTGGTACAGGTACACGGCCCGGAAACCAAACGGAATTTAAATGATATCCTGGAGGAAGCAGACCGGAAGATGTACCGCTATAAGCAGGAGCGTAAGGTTTATCCTGAAACGGCGGTTTCGACAGAGACGGGGCGCTAGGCACATCTATACGTAAAATACCGATTTTTCCAATAGATCAAAGAAAAAAGAGGAAGAAAAAATGCTTGAGAAACTATTTCAC
>CAZYVA010000091.1:0-4404 GCA_964650695.1 uncultured Dorea sp.
AGAAATCCTGGTGCCCCGGCGTGTCTAAAATATTGATACAATACCCGCCGTATTCAAACTGGAGGACGGAGGACGTCACCGAGATCCCCCTCTCCTTTTCAATCTCCATCCAGTCGGAGACGGCGTGCCGGGCTGTCGCTTTCCCCTTTACGCTCCCCGCAAGGCTGATCGCGCCGCCATAGAGCAAAAATTTCTCCGTCAAGGTCGTCTTCCCCGCGTCCGGGTGGGAAATGATCGCAAACGTCCTTCTCCTTTTGATCTGTTCCTTTACTTCTTGTACCAACTGCGCCATGATCGATATTCTTCTCTTTTCCGTCTTTTATGTTTCTGCTTTTCTCATTCCGGCCTATCATACCATACCCGGGCTTATTTTGCCAGTACAGCATCCCATTTTATCCAAAAACTCTGTTTTTTGGAACGGCCCGTCTGCCTGATAGCAGACCCATTACTCCGCGTTCACGCTGACGGGGTTGATCACAACATTTTCCGGGGCCACCCCTGTCTTGCGTGTGACAATATCCTGGATCTGCGCAAGGTTCGCGTCCGTGAGCTGGACCCCGCTGATGACAACGTCCACCGAATCCCCGCTGATGCTTACCACGGAATCGGCAAATCCTTTCGAGGCAAGCAAGGTCTCCGCCGCGGTTTCCTTTTCCGCCAGCCCGGTCATTTCCACCATTTTATCCACAGCTTCCTGTTTCTGGGCATCTTCGAGGCTGTCACTGTCGATGATCTGCTGCAGCTCTTCCTTGCTTTTAGAGCGTACCTGTTCCCTTGTGACCTTGGCCTCCGCCACAATAGAGCTGGCGCCCGCGCTTGTCAGGACCGCTTCCCCAGGCGTACTCGTCTCGGCATCGCCCGCTTCCCCTTCCGTCTCGCTGTCCTGGCTTTCAATCTCCTCGGAAGCGCTTGCAAGATCCTCCTCCGAAATATCCAGAAGCTCCTGGTTCGCAAGATTGCTGTTTGTCTCTTCCGTTTCGTCCGTCCAGAAAAATTTCCCGGAATAATTCAGATACCCGGCCGCCGCGATCATAATTGCCAGCACGGCTATGATTAGCTGGTTTTTCTTTAAAATTCGTTTCACGCCCTGTCCTCCTGTTTTAATTTTCCATTCTTTTTACTATCCTAATCTTATGCGTATCTATCCCAAATAATGCCTGCACGCACTCCGTTATGTTTTTCCGGACAACCGCGTCCCCGCCCCCGTCCGCCACCACGATCACCCCCTCGACGGACGGCGCGGTTTCTTTCGTCACATAAGGGCTTTGGCCAGCGCTCCCGGTATCGGAGAAAGCGCTCCCGGAGCCGCCGCTGAAAATCGTGCTCTCTTTCTGGCTGCCTTGCTCTGTTTTCCGGCTTCCTCCCTGGCTGTCTGTTTCTGTCTGGGAATCCGTGGAGGACTCCCGGTCCTTTTCCACCACCTTTTCCGCTGACGATTCCATCGTTATCATAACGTCCACCTCCCCCACCCCTTCCATCTTCCCCAGGATCTGCTTCAATTCTTCCTCCAGGCCCGCAATGTAGGCCTGGCTGTCGATCGCGCCCCCGGACCCGTCTGGGGACGTTTCCGGCACATCGGTGTCTTTCCCGTCCGGGATCGCGATCACAAGAAGCAGTATCCCTACAAGCAGAGCGGCGAGCCCCCGGCCCTTCCATGTTTGTTTACCGCCCGATCCGGATTTCTTCCACTTCTCCAAAATCGTGTCCGCCATCTTCCCCATCTGCATCCCCTTCCTTCGCGAAATCCCTTGTTTTAAGCTCCTCGGCCCTTTCTTCCAGCTCTGCCATTTTCTGTTCGTATTCCTTGCTCTGGAAAAATTCCAGCACCGGGCTTTCCTGTCCAAAAAAATGCAGGATCGGCGTAAGCATCAGGCAGACCAGCACCAGGCCGGTAAAAAACCGAATGTAGCGGCGGTATCCGCTGTCCGGCAAAACCTGCAGGATGGCCGTAACCAAAATAAAAAAATACGTCAATGTCCGAATCCATTCATACAGCCCTGCGGCCATCCAAAATCCCTCCTGTCTATGCAGATTGCGCAGATCCTGATGATGCCAGGGCGTGCGCAGCACGGAGAAAGCCCCCTTTCGGCGGCGGGCATCTATGCGGATCACAGGTTCATGACCCGGCTGCTACGGGCTTAACTCCGTTGATTTACAACAGCGTACATCTTTGCGGATCACAGGTTCGTGACCGCCGCCACAACCGCGATCGTCAAAAGGAACAAAAGCCCGGCGGTCAGCGCCACGCGCATCAGGAGTACGCATCCATTCCCCATGCTTTCCACACAGCCTACGATCCGTTTGTCCGAAACCGGCTGCAAAGCGGCGGCCGCCAGCTTATAGAGAAGGGCGGCCAGGCCCACCTGGAGGAGCGGGGACAAAAACACCGCAAGACAGATGAGCATCCCTACAACGCCCATCCCATTTTTAATCAGGACGGCAGTCGCCAGGAAAACTTCCGCCGCCCCTCCCGCCGCGTCCCCGACCCCAGGGACCGCTTCAATGCCCCTCGTCAGTGCGCTTCGTTTGACGGCGTCTATAGCCGGGCTGATCATCCCCTGTACGACATGGATGCCGGCCACAAGCGCGAACAAGGCTTTCAAAGCCCACCCCACCGCTGTCTCAAGCAGTTCCGCGAACTTTCCCAGATAAGATTCCTGCGACAGGAAATCCATGATCCGAAGCATCATGTAAATGTGGATCGCCGGAAGCACCACATAAACAATCAACAATTCCACACCTGCGATCAACAGCAGGCTCAAATGGTAGAACGCTGCCGCGCTAAGGCTTCCCTTTGCAATCGCGACCGCCAGGTAATACAGTGGGCAAAACGCTGCCATGAACAGCGTCAGCTTCCGGACGCCGCCCTCGATCCATCCTGAGACGGTTTGGAACGAATGCAGGCACAACGCAACCAGCAGCAAAAAAACAATATAATATCCCATCTGCGCCGTCTGCCTGCTTTCGAATATTTCCGAAAAATTCTGCAGGACCGCCGCAAAAATAGCAAGGATGAATATCTGTGCCAGGCTCTTCCGGCTGTTTTGGAAAACGGAAAACATCTGCGACTTTAAAAGCTGCACCGGGATTTTCCATGAAAATTCCAGGTTCCCTTTCACGGCCTCCGAGAGGACTTCCTGAAAATCCAGCCCTTCCCCCGGAAATAATTCCTCCATCACTTCGTTGAGCTCCGAAAAATCAAACCGCTCCAAAATATCCCTGGTATCCGCCTCGCCTAAATCACGGTTTCCCGTATCCGATCCTTCTGAACCCGTCACACCCGCCCCTGCGCCGCCTGTCCCCTGCCCGGAAGCATACAGTTCCGTATGGATCCCGGCCCATCCGCATGCTCCCATATTCAAAAACCACATCGCCGCCGCCAAAGCCAGCCCTGCACACACCCTGCCCCTCATGCCAGGATCTCCTGGATGGTTTCCAGAAGGGTTGTCAGGATCGGTACGCTTAAAACGAGGATCATCAGCTTCCCCACGATCTCGATCTGTCCCGCTATCGTCTGGCAGCCCGCGTCCTTGCATACGCCGGAAGCAAATTCCGCAAGGTAGGCGATCCCTACCATTTTCAGCAGCGCCGTAAAATAGACCTGGTCCAGATGGATGGAATCCATCAGCTTCTGGAACGCTGACAGAATATTTTCCAGATAACCCAGTATATGGAAAAACAGGAAAAGCCCCAGCGCCACACTGATGTAAATCCCATATTCCGGCTTCTGCTGTTTGAACTGGATGGCAAGCATCGCCCCCGCCACGCCTGCCGCCGCGATTTGAAACATCCCCATACTGCTTCCCTCCTTCCACACACACGCGCGGCCTTTCCGCACGCTTCCTTCCTTTCCCTGTCGAAGCGCCCCTCCCAGTCCCGGCTTTCCCACATCTGCGGCTGCAAAATCTCCCCTGTGATCCTTATAAGGAAAACAACTGCTTCATAGATTCAAACAGGTCATAGATATAAGGCACCAGCCAGAACAGAACGAGAAGAAGCCCCGCCAGGCTGGTCAGGAATGCATGTTCTTCCCGTCCGCTGTGTTTTAAAACCTGGCTCAGCACGGATACCAATATCCCGACCGCCGCAATTTTAAAAATCAAATTTACGCTCATACCTGCCCCTTCTTCCTGTTCTGGCACCGCTATCCGCATCCCCGCCTGGCGGCTCATTTCACAGTAAACCCCATTCAACTATGCCTTCTCACACCCTGTCGGGTGTGACAAGGCAAGTTTCATAGTAAACCCTTTGGCCTTGCTTTGGCTGGGCCACGGCTTGATGCTGGGGTTTACTTTCGGGTTACACATCGTCACTAAGCTCGGTAAAACCTCGCTAAGTTCCGCTGTGTACATTCAACTATGCCTTCTCACACCCTGTCGGGTGTGACAAGGCAAGTTTCATAGT
>CAZYVA010000091.1:4504-6934 GCA_964650695.1 uncultured Dorea sp.
AAAATCACGGAAAGCATGATGCCGCTGGCGATTCCGAGGCAGTGGCACAGCCGGATCCGGTTTTTCATTTCTCCCTGCATTTCATACATGTCCGCCTGAAGCTGCCGCTGGTATTCCTTTAAGATCTTAAGCTGAAGTTCCCGGTCATAGACGCCGAGCTGGTTCCCCAGTTCCCCGAAGCGTTCCAGTTCCTTTCCCGGAAGATTGGTCTGCCCCAAAAAACCTTTCACGGATTCTTCCCAGATTGTCCCGAAAAAGGGGGCTTCTTTCGAATCCATCTCCTTGCAGAGCGACAGCAGCCAGCTCCGGTACGGTTCTTTCGCCTGTCTTGCCAGGTTGGAAAAAATATCTGATAAATGCAGATGCGCATAGGAGATCTCGCTCTCCATCATGCAGATGAGTTTCCACAGATAATGCATCTGCCGGTACTCATCCCGGATATTGTCCGCCTTATGTATCCCCAGCCACGTAGTCGCCGCAAATATCAGGATACATCCCGCCGCTTTTACCATAACCACCGCCCCATCCCCTCCGATTCCTTTCCAGATCGTGCCTGTTTCGTATGTTCACCATTGCCCCGGATTTTTTTGCGCTGTCACTTCATTTCCTTTCCCGTCATAAATGCTTGCGATCCTGCCGGTTCCCTTTAAAACAATATAGCGCTCAAAACATTCCTCCCGGACGAATTGCCCAAAAAAAGGTTTTCCCCAAAGTTCCTCCACCGAAGCCCCGTGTGCCGTTGCAAGGAGCTTGCATCCGCAGCGCATCCCATAGGATACCGCCCTCGCGTCTTCTTCCCCGCCAAGTTCATCTACCGCCAGGACTTCCGGCCCCATGGAACGGACCAGCATCATCATCCCCTCTGCTTTCGGGCATCCATCCAGCACGTCCGTCCGCATCCCAAGATGGTTCTGCGCCTCCCCGTGGCAGCACCCCGCGATCTCCGACCGTTCATCCACCACGCCTACAGAAGCGCCCTGGATATAGGCATTCCCATCAGAGATCTGCCGGATCATATCCCGGAGCAGCGTTGTTTTCCCACAGCCTGGAGGCGCGATCAGCAAGGTATGGCACAACTGTTTTCCATGGATGACGTATGGAAATACCGGATCCGCGCACCCCATCACTTCATGGGCCACCCGTACATGGATGGAAGAAACGTATTTCATGTTTTTCACTTTCCCATGCTCCACGATCACCTGTCCGGCCATCCCGACCCTGTGGCCGCCCTCGATCGTAAGGAACCCCTGGCGCATCTCCTCCTCATAAGCATAAAGGGAGAAATGGCTGATGTAGCCCAGCATTTCCTGGATATCCTCCCGCGACACACGGTAAAAGGATTCCCCGCCGTTTCCCGGCATGAATTCCTTTTCCCGGCACCGCACAAGCAATGGTTGTCCGCTCCTGAGCCGGATTTCGCGAAGCCCACTGTACGGGATACCCGTCTTTTCTATCACCTGCCGGACCTTTCCCGGAAGAAACCGAAGCACATCTTCCTTTCCCATACCTTTGTCCACCTTTCACTCAAATATATGCAAGGGGATCCCCAAACATTCCAGATACTTACGATGCCTTTTTCACCGCGTCTTTTTTGCGGCTATGTCCCACCAGGAGCAAAATCCCCGAAAAAAATGCGCCCATCCCTCTTTAAAAGGGATGGGCGCAGCGTCTTTCCTGCTTTTTATTTACGGAGGCCAAGTCTCTCGATCAATTTACGGTATCTCTCAATATCCACTTTTTTCAAATACGCAAGAAGCCCTCTCCTCTGCCCTACCATCTTGAGCAGGCCCCTCCTGGAATGGTGGTCTTTCGGGTTGGCCTTGAAATGGCCGGTCAGGTCGTTGATCCTTGCGGTCAATATGGCGATCTGTACTTCCGGGGAACCCGTATCCCCCGGCTTCCTACCGTAATCCCGGACAATCTGCTCCTTCATTTCCTTTGTAACCATTTTTGATTCCTCCTAATATAGACTTTTTTGCAACGCCGAACATCAAGCGACGGTTGGAGAATCCAATCACCGAACATCGGCTTTCACACATGCGCAGTATAGCACAACCCTCCATAGAATTCAACAAGAACCCGTACATTCCGCCCGGATTTTATACCCGCCCGCACGCCAGATGGCCAATACATCCTGGCGTAAGCGGGGGATATCCGGCCACATCCTAATGTTTCCCGCGTACTTTCTTCGGCGCGGTATGGATCGCCCCGCCTTCCAGTTCCTCCAGGGCTTCCCCCACGCCTTCATTATAGGTGGGGTGGGCGCGCATCGCCTTTAATAGCTGGGAGACTGTCAGCTTGTTCGCCACAGCCGTCCCCAGTTCCCCGATCATATCCGTTGCGCGTGCACACATCATCTGCGCCCCGACGATCACGCTGTCAGCTTCCCGCGCGACGATTTTGATAAAGCCGCGCTCCTCTTTGGAGATC
>CAZYVA010000092.1:0-6914 GCA_964650695.1 uncultured Dorea sp.
AATCCCGATAAGGATGTCATTGTCATACTGTCAGCTTCCCGCGCGACGATTTTGATAAAGCCGCGCTCCTCTTTGGAGATCAAAGATTTCCCATTGGCGCTCATGATGAATTTGCCAACCTTTACCGCTATGCCCGCTTCTTTGGCGCCGTCCTCCGTCATGCCGACGGAAGCAATCTCCGGGTCTGTGTAGACGCAGCCGGGAACTACGCTTAAATCAAGGGACGGCTCCTGTCCGCTTAAGTATTCCGCTAATACCATCCCTTGCGCACTGGCTGTATGGGCAAGCTGCATGCCCGGTATGAGATCCCCGATGGCGTACACGCCCGGTATGCTCGTCTGGAAATGCGCATCTACAACGATTCTTCCTCTCTCCATCTCCGGCTTCGCGTTTTCAGCAAAAAGCCCGTCGGTATCCGGCACGCGCCCTACCGCGCAGAGTACGTACTGCGCCGTAGCGGAGCATTCCTTTTCCTTTTCCAGGAAAGTACAGGTGTACGCCCCGCTGCTTGTGGACACGCCCTGTACCGCCGCCGCCGTGTGGACCTCAACGCCCCGCTTTTTCAAGAGCATCTTTAAGCTCTGGGAGATTTCTTTATCCATATTTGGCACAAGCCTCGGCAATGCCTCAAGAATCGTCACCTTACAGCCCAAGGCGGAAAAAGCGGTGGCAAATTCCACGCTGATGACGCCGCCGCCGATGATGACCAGGCTTTCCGGCAGCTCCTTCAGTTGGAATAATTCATCGCTGGAGAGGACCCCGTCCAGTTCCATCCCAGGGATCGGGAGCATCAGCGGCTTGCTTCCCGCAGCCAGTATGATATGTTCCGCGTCGAGGATGGAACGGTCTTCCCCGCTCCCAATCTGCACCTGACGGCCGGAAAGAAGCATACCTTTTTCGCAAAACACGCTGACGCCGTTCGCTTTCAGCAATTGTTCCACTCCCTGCACCAGCTTGTCCGTCGTCTCTTCCTTATACGCGAGGATTTTCCCATAGTCGAACGTCACATCCGAGGCGTATATCCCGAACTGTGCGCTTTCTTTCATTTCCCTGTACAGGGAGGAGGCGTGGATCATTGCCTTCGCCGGTATGCATCCTCTATTCAGGCAGGTCCCGCCGACCCTCCTGTTTTCAGCCACAGCTACGCGAAGCCCCGCCTTTGCCGCCTTGATGGCGGCGACATATCCGCCGGGGCCTGCGCCAATCACCACAATATCAAATTTCTGTTCCATCCGTCATCTCCTTTAAAAATCCACAGTTTTCAGCCATGTAAGAATATCTGCCATCCTCTTGCCATCCGGCTCCTCTGGGGAGAGGTGTGTACGAAGCTTCGCGCATATGGCCTGGCCGCTGTAGCGGAGGCCTTTCAGATAAGAAGGAAGGGCATCTATGACGCCGGGATACAAGGCATCCGTATAGGCCGCCAGATCCTTGATCCTGCCCTCCTGTACCTGAAAGTCTATGGTCAACTGCCCCCAGCCAAACCTATGGCTTAATTCATACTGGAAGTCCAGCTTCCTTCCATAGAGCCATTCCCACGACCGCAGCCGTTCGTATGCTCTCCGGATATCATTCCTGTCAAAGGTATCCGTACAGATCGTATCGGACCGCCGCCCATAGGCTTTCTCAAAGGCGCCTTTAAGCGCGTGCTTCAGTTTCCCAATTGTAAGCTCCGGGGCGTCATCGATCAGGTTCGCAACCCTGGCTTTTACAGAAGCAACCCCGTTAGATGAAAGCTTTTCTTTTGATACCGTCAAGTATTTCAGCATTTCCTCAACCTGTACGTCCACCATGATCGTTCCGTGGTGGTAGCAGAAGCCCTCCTGCCTGTAAAAGGCATTGCCGGAGAACTTGCGCCCGTGTAGGACCAGGTCGTTGCGCCCGGATTTTTCGGCCGGGATCCCCAGGCTTTGCAGCGCCCCTTGTATGACCTCAAGCTGGCGTGGCACGTCAAAATGCTCTTTGTCTGTTACAAAAGTAAAGTTCAGGTTTCCGAGGTCGTGGTAGACCGCGCCGCCGCCGGACAGCCTGCGCGCCAGATGGCCATTGTCCTTTTCAAGCTCCTCTGTCCGGCACTCAGCCCACGCGTTCTGGTTCTTCCCGATGACAACGGTGCGCTGGTTCTGCCAGAGGTAAAGGATACATTCATTCTTACGGCAGTGGGAGAGCAGATACTCTTCCACCGCCAGATTGGCGTAAGGGTCATACCCGGCGCTTTCCACATAGCTTAATCTGCCTATCATCCTGTAATCTCCTGATTCAGCCTGCTAATCCTGGAAGTGGTAGCGCAGTACCGGATGCCTTGCCGCCCCGACTTCGTCCATCCGGGTGACGGGCGTTGTGACGGGCGCAGCGTGCAGGCTTTCGGCATCTGTGCCCGCCATCTCAAAGAGCGCCCTGAACACAGCGATGGCTTCATCCATCGTCTCTTTGGACTCCGTTTCCGTCGGCTCCGCCATCAGCGCTTCATCAACGATCAGCGGGAAATACATGGTCGGCGGGTGGATCCCGTGGTCTAAGAGCCCTTTGGCAATATCCATAGCGGATACCCCCGTTTTTTTCTTCAGATCCGCCAGGCTCATGACAAATTCGTGCATACATACCTCGTCGTATGCCATCGGATAAATATCCTTGAGCTTATGCATCATATAGTTGGCGTTTAAGACCGCGTTCTGGCTCGCCTCCGGGATCCCTTCCCGGCCAAGCGTCATCACATAGGTGAGCGCGCGCACCGCGACAAGGAAATTCCCGTAGAAGCTCTTCATCTCCCCGATGCTGTCCGCCGCCTTTTCCATCGTCAGGGTATCCTCCCCCGTTACAGTCACGGAAGGAAGGAAACGGGCAAGAAACTCCTTGCAGCCGACAGGCCCGCTTCCCGGCCCGCCGCCCCCGTGCGGGGTGGAGAAGGTCTTGTGGAGATTGAGGTGGATGACATCAAAGCCCATATCCCCGGGCCGCACCATCCCCATGACCGCGTTCAGGTTTGCACCGTCGTAATAGCACAGCCCGCCGCACTGGTGGATGATATCGGTGATCTCTAAAATGTTCTTGTCAAACAATCCTACGGTATTCGGATTCGTCAGCATCAGCCCCGCGATGTCGTCACCCGCAAGTTCTTTTAATTTTTCGATATCCACGCAGCCGTCCTGCCCGGAGGGGACGCTGATCACGGAATATCCTGCCATGGACGCGCTTGCCGGGTTCGTCCCGTGGGCGGAATCCGGTACGATGATCTTCGTGCGCTTTTCATCGCCCCTGCTTTTATGGTAAGCCTTGATCAGGAGCAGCCCCGTAAATTCGCCGTGCGCACCCGCCGCCGGCTGGAAAGTCATCTGATCCATCCCGGTGATTTCGCATAGGTATCCGCCCAGGCGCTTTAACACCTCCAGGCAGCCCTGTATTGTATGCTCCGGCTGCAGGGGATGGATCTCTGTAAATTCCTCCAGGCCCGCAATCACTTCATTGATCCTGGGGTTGTATTTCATCGTGCAGGAGCCTAACGGATAAAAGCCGTCATTGACCCCGTGGGATTTTTTCGCAAGCTCCGTATAATGCCTGCTCAGTTCAGTCTCGGAAAGTTCCGGAAGATGGAGCCTCGCTTCCCGTAAATCCTTCTGTTTAGGAAGGACAGTCCCGACGTCACATTTCGGGAGATTCTTACAGCCTCTTCCCGCCCTGCTTTTTTCAAATATCAGCATCCGCTACACCTCCCTTAATATCCGGACAGCCTTGTCCATCTCTGCTTTCGTGTTCATCTCCGTGCAGCACCACAGCATCCGGTTATCACCGAGCGGATATCCGCCGAGGATGCCCTGCTCTTCGAGCGCGCTAAGCGCTTTTTCAGCGGGAACGTCCGATTCCGTCACAAATTCATGGAAAAATTCCCTGCCATCTGCCTTACGGAAGCCGATTTTCCCAAGCTCCCCGCAGAGATAATGCGCTTTGGAGGCGGACTGCACGGCAGCCTCGCGGACACCCTCGTTCCCCATCGCGGACAGGTATACGCCAACCGCCAGCGCACAGAGCGCCTGGTTGGAGCAGATATTGCTGGAAGCCTTTTCACGCCGGATATGCTGTTCTCTTGCCTGCAGGGTCAGCACGTAGCCGGTCCTCCCATCGTGGTCCTTCGTCTCGCCTACGATCCGTCCGGGGAGTTTCCTCATCATACCCTCCACACACGTCATAAAGCCCAGATAAGGCCCGCCGAACGCCAACGGAAGGCCGAGCGGCTGTCCGTCGCCGACCGCGACGTCCGCACCGTATTCTCCCGGAGTCTTCAGGATCCCGAGGGATATCGGGTTCACGCTCATGATATATTTCGCTCCGGCCTCATGCGCGGCTTTCCCGATCGCCTCGGCATCCTCCAGATTGCCATAGTAGTTGGGATGCTGGACCAGCACGCACGCCGTTTCCTTATCCAGATGTTTTTTCAGTTCATCCAGGTCTGTCACCCCGTCTTTTTCCGGGATGATCTCCAGCTCCATCCCATTCCCAAAGCAGTAGGTCCGGATCGTTTCCAATGCCGCCGGAAGGATCGTGGCGGACACGAGCGCTTTCCCGCGCCTGCGCTCCCGGCACATAGCGACAGCCTCTGCCGCCGCCGTCGCCCCATCGTATACGGAAGCGTTGGATACGTCCATACCGGTCAGATCCGCCATCATCGTCTGGTATTCAAAGATCGACTGCAGGATCCCCTGGCTGATTTCCGCCTGATACGGCGTATAGGCAGTCTGTAGGTTCTCTTTTGAGATCACATGGTTGACCAGGGCGGGGATATAATGCCTGTACGCGCCCGCGCCCCGGAAAATGGTGGGAAATATCCTGTTTTTACCTGCAATCGCGCGCATGGCCCGCTTGACCTCAAGCTCCGTCATCCCCTCCGGGATATCCAGCCCGTCTGGGATCTTCACTTCGTCCGGGATGTGCCGGAACAGGTCTTCCATCGTCTCATAGCCGATTTCTTTCAGCATAGCCCTGCGCTCTTCCATTGTATTCGGGACATAGCTTCCCATATATGGACACCGCCTTTCCTTTATGCCTCTTCGCTCTCTACAAATTCCTGATATTCCGCCGCCGTCAAAAGTTCCTCCCGGTCGGAAACCCCGCTTATTTTTACAAACCATGCGTCATAGGGCGCTTCGTTGATGGACTCCGGTGCATCTAAAAGTTCTTCGTTGATCTCCGCGACAACGCCTGTCACTGGAGAATAAACATCGGAAACTGCCTTTACGGATTCCACGTCGGCAAAAGCTTCCCCTACTTTTACCTCATCTCCGGGCTCCGGAAGGTTGACGAAGACCAGGTCGCCTAATTCTGACTGCGCATAGTCGGTCAGCCCGATGACCGCCGCGCCGCTGTCCTCCTTGACCCACTCGTGTGATTTTGAATACTTCAGTTCTTCCTTAAATTCCATTTGTTTGTCTCCTTTTCCTTATTTTTCTCTTTTATAAAATGGGAGCGGCGCCACTTCCACATCGACCATGCGCCCGCGCACATCGACCGTGAGCTTCGTCCCGACCTGCGTATATGCGCTTTCAAGAAGCGCCATCCCCACCGCCTTGTCGATAAAGGGGGCCTTTGTCCCGGAAGTCGTATGCCCGATGATTTTGCCGTCCGCGTAGACGTCCTGATGCTCACGGATGATCCCCCTGCCGGTCACTTCCAGCCCGACCCGCTTCCTGGCCAAAGTGGCATTCGCTTCCAGCGCTTTCTTCCCGATAAAGGCTTCTTTCTTCATCTTCACCGCGAAGCCAAGCCCGGTTTCTAGCGGGGATACCGTATCGTCCATCTCGTGGCCGTAGAGCGGCATAGCGGCTTCCATGCGCAGCGTATCGCGCGCACCCAGCCCGCAAGGGATCAGCCCTTCCTCTTTGCCGTTTTCAAGAAGGATCTCCCACATCTTTTCCGCGTATTCGCTTGCCAGATAAAATTCCACGCCGTCCTCGCCGGTGTAGCCTGTCCTGGAGATGATGCAGGGGATTCCCGCCGCCTCCGTGTCAAATACGGCATGGTAATACTTTTTGGGGATATTTTCCTCGGCAGTAAGCTTCCTGACGATGTCCATCGCTTTCGGCCCTTGCAGCGCAAGCTGCGCATACTGCGCCGACACGTCGGTAAACGTGACCTCCCCAAACTGGTGGGCAAGCATCCATTGATAGTCCTTGTCCTTATTGGCGGCGTTCACGACGATAAAATAATGCCCGTCCCTGTGCTTATAAACGATCAGGTCGTCAACCGTCCCTCCGTCTTCGTTGCACATCGGGCTGTATCTCGCCTGCCCGTCCACAAGGTTGTCGAAATTGTTGGTGAGGAGCATCTGCAGGTTGTCGAGCGCGTCCTTCCCCTCGCAAAGGATCTCTCCCATGTGCGATACGTCGAACAGCCCGGCCTGCGTGCGCACGGCCATGTGCTCCTTGATCACTCCGGCGGCATACTGTACGGGCAAGAGATATCCCCCGAACGGCACGATCTTCCCGCCTGCTTTTACGTGTGCCTCATAAAGCGGGGTTTTTAGTTCCATGCTGTTGTCCTCCTGTTTTCTTTTTTTCTCTGTGGAAAAGGAAAGGGGAAGCAGGATCCGTATGGTTCTTGCCTCCCCTGTCTTTTCTCCAGAGCGTCGTCCAAACCTAATCCCTTATGCCTGAGAGTTTCAAGCGAACTTTTGCCCCTTCGGTGTTATTGGATAACCAATAAGCTCTCTTAGGTTCTTCATCCGACTGCTTTTCATCCGGATTGATTGTAACAGTGCAGTAATTATCTGTCAACAATTGTTTATTTTTTAACTTTTCAGTCTATTTATAGCTAAATCCATTCACTGAACCTGAATTATAATTTTTTTCTATGAAACCACACGCCTTACAGCAGCGTATGGATAACCCCGTTCTTTACCTGCGTTCGGTTTCTTTCCCCTCCAA
>CAZYVA010000093.1:0-6875 GCA_964650695.1 uncultured Dorea sp.
GAGCGAATGTCAAGTTAGGAAACTGGCGGCAAGTCACTGTACGAACCTATTATAGCTGCGTATACTAGGCAGCGGCGTGTGGGGTCACTCGGACACACACGGGAGAGTGTACAGTCACCACTTGTCGTACTGGACATCATAGTACGAAAAGGAGGCGGCTTTTTTTATGGCAAGTCAAATTATGAGGATCACGTTAAAAGCGTATGACCATCAGTTAGTAGATGCATCCGCAAAAAAAATCATCGAAACTGTTAAGAAAAATGGATCACAGGTGAGCGGCCCGGTCCCTCTTCCGACAAAGAAGGAAGTAGTCACGATTTTGAGGGCTGTCCATAAGTACAAGGATTCCAGGGAGCAGTTTGAGCAAAGGACCCATAAGAGACTGATCGATATCATCACGCCGACCCAGAAGACAGTGGATGCATTGTCCAGGCTGGAGATGCCGGCGGGTGTGTATATTGATATTAAGATGAAGAATAAATGATTCATCGGAGAGACAACACAAAGCAGTTATTCCTATCATTTAGGATGAACGCGGTTTCGCGTTCCGCTGTAAATCACAGGAGGTAATGATAATGAAGAAAGCTATTTTAGCTACGAAAGTCGGAATGACCCAAATCTTCGCGGAGGATGGGACATTGACGCCTGTAACAGTCCTTCAGGCCGGGCCTTGCGTGGTGACGCAGGTCAAGACTATGGAAAACGATGGTTACGAGGCCGTGCAGGTTGGCTTTGGCGAGAAAAAGGATAGAATCATCAAGAAGGATAAGAGTGGGAAAAAAGAAATCATCCACCGCCACGGGCTGACAAAAGCAGAACAGGGGCATTTGGCGAAGGCAGGGGTTTCCGGCAAGAGATTTTTAAGGGAATTTAAGCTTGAGGACGCATCCCGGTATGCTCTTGGGCAGGAAATCAAAGTAGATGTTTTTGAGGCAGGGGATAAGGTTGACGCAACCGCAATCTCAAAAGGGAAGGGATTCCAGGGAGCGATCAAAAGGCATGGGCAGCACAGGGGCCCTATGACGCACGGTTCCAAGTACCACCGCCATGCGGGTTCCAATGGAGCGGCTTCCGATCCGAGCAGGGTATTCAAGGGAAAGAAGATGCCGGGGCGGATGGGAGCTGTAAGGGTTACTGTCCAGAATCTTGAGGTGGTACGGGTGGACGCGGAAAATAACCTGCTGCTTGTAAAAGGTTCCGTACCGGGGCCAAAAAAATCTCTGGTAGCTGTTAAGGAAGCAGTAAAATCGCATTAGGGCGGCAGGGAAGGAGGAAGATAAAGATGGCAAACGTATCTGTTTATAATATGGAAGGCAAAGAAGTCGGCACGATGGAGTTAAGCGATGCGGTATTTGGCGTGGAGATCAATGAACATCTGGTGCATATGGCAGTTGTAAACCAGCTTGCCAACAAGCGCCAGGGGACACAGAAAGCAAAAACACGCGGAGAAGTATCCGGTGGCG
The DNA here is from genome assembly GCA_964650695.1 of uncultured Dorea sp. Classification (GTDB taxonomy): domain Bacteria; phylum Bacillota; class Clostridia; order Lachnospirales; family Lachnospiraceae; genus CAZYVA01. Next base: position 1,464 of record CAZYVA010000093.1, read on the forward strand.
GGAGAAAACCATGGAGGCAGAAAGGGACAGGCCGTGCAAGGCAGGGTTCCATAAGGGCGCCGCAGTGGACAGGGGGCGGAGTTGTATTTGCCCCGGTTCCGAGGGATTATTCCTTTAAAATGAATCGGAAGGAGAAGAGGGCGGCATTGAAGTCCGCGCTTTCTTCCAGGGTAGAAGAGGAGAAGCTGATTGTTGTTGATGAAATCACGCTGGATGAAATCAAGACGAAAAAATTTGTGGATATTTTGAAGAATCTGGATGTATGCAAGGCTTTGGTTGTATTAGAGGGAAGTAATTTGAATGTAGAGCTTTCTGCCAGGAATATTTCCGAGGTAAAGATGGCAAAGGTGAATACCATCAATGTGTATGACATCCTGAAATATAACACGGTGATCGCAACAAAAGCCGCTGTTGAAAAGATTGAGGAGGTGTACGCATAATGGCTGATCTGAAATATTATGATGTAATCTTAAAGCCAGTTGTCACTGAGAAAAGCATGAGGCTGATGGCGGATAAGGAATATACGTTTTTTGTCCATCCGGACGCTACAAAAACCCAGGTGAAAGAGGCAGTGGAAAGGATGTTTGCCGGGACAAAGGTACAGAGGGTCAATACGATGAACTGCCCTGGGAAGAAGAAAAGAACCCGCGGCTCAAACCAGTTTGGCAGGACGGCCAAGACAAAGAAAGCGATCGTCAAGCTCACGGATGACAGCGCAGAGATTGAGATTTTTGAGGGGCTTTAAAAACGAAGATAGTCAGATGAAAGGAGAACAACCATGGGAATTAAGACATATAACCCGTATACGCCTTCCAGAAGGCATATGACAGGGTCTGATTTTTCAGAGATCACAAAAAAAACCCCTGAGAAATCTTTGCTTGTTTCCAAGAACAAGCATGCGGGCCGTAACAATCAAGGGAAGATCACAGTAAGGCACCGCGGCGGCGGAGCGAAGAAAAAATACAGGATCATTGATTTTAAAAGGACTAAGGACGGCATCCCGGCTACCGTGATCGGGATTGAATACGATCCGAACCGGACAGCGAATATCGCGCTGATCTGTTACGCGGATGGAAAAAAAGCATACATCCTCGCACCGGAAGGGTTGACAGACGGCATGAAGGTCATGAGTGGGCCGGAAGCGGAAATCCATGTTGGGAATTGCCTCCCGCTTTCCGAAATCCCGGTAGGCACGCAGATCCACAATATCGAGTTGTATCCGGGAAGAGGCGGGCAGTTGGTACGTTCTGCGGGAAACAGTGCGCAGCTCATGGCAAAAGAAGGGAAATATGCGACTCTCAGGCTTCCTTCCGGCGAGATGAGGAGGATCCTGAGTGTGTGCAGGGCTTCGATAGGCGTTGTTGGGAATGGAGACCATAACTTGATCAATATCGGAAAAGCGGGGCGTAAACGCCATATGGGCATCCGTCCGACTGTCCGCGGCTCTGCTATGAACCCGAACGACCATCCGCATGGCGGCGGTGAGGGGAAAGCCGGGATTGGGCGCCCGGGTCCGTGTACACCATGGGGCAAGCCGGCGCTTGGCCTTAAGACGAGAAAGAAAAATAAAGCTTCGAATAAATTGATTGTAAGAAGAAGAGACGGAAGAGCAATCAAATAATTTTCACGAGGAGGTTTGAATTTATGGCACGTTCAATAAAAAAAGGACCATTTGCAGACGCGAGCTTGTTGAAGAAGATTGACGCTATGAATGCCGCAGGCGAGAAGTCTGTGATTAAGACTTGGTCCCGCCGTTCTACAATCTTCCCAAGCATGGTCGGGCATACGATTGCCGTCCATGACGGGAGAAGGCATGTCCCTGTATATATCACGGAGGATATGGTCGGGCACAAGCTTGGGGAGTTTGCTGCCACACGGACATACAGAGGGCATGGGAAAGACGAAAAGAAATCAAAGGTTAGATGATGTAGTGAAAGGAGGGTTCATCCGTGGCAAAAGGACACAGATCCCAGATTAAGAGAGAAAGAAATGCTAATAAAGACACGAGGCCTTCTGCTAAGCTGTCTTATGCAAGGGTTTCTGTCACAAAAGCGTGCTTTGTGTTGGATGCCGTCAGAGGCAAGGATGTGACGACAGCGCTTGGAATTCTGACTTACAATCCGAGATATGCTTCAAGCGTTATCAAGAAGCTGTTGGAATCCGCGATTGCAAATGCAGAAAACAATAATGGAATGAATGCGGCCAACCTTTATATTGCGGAGGCATACGCAAATAAAGGGCCGACGATGAAAAGAATCAGGCCGAGGGCACAGGGAAGGGCTTACAGGATCGAGAAGAGAACGAGCCATATCACGCTTGTGCTTGATGAGAGATAAGGAGGAAGGACATGGGACAGAAAGTAAATCCTCATGGTTTAAGGGTTGGCATAATCAAAGACTGGGACTCCAGGTGGTATGCAGAAAAGGATTTCGCCGATTACTTAATCGAAGACCATGAAATCAGAACGTATCTTAAAAAGAGGTTATACAGCGCCGGTGTTTCCAAGATGGAGATCGAGCGGGCATCCGACCGTGTGAAAATTACGGTTTACACCGCAAAGCCAGGTGTGGTGATCGGAAAAGGCGGCGCGGAGATTGAGAAGGTAAAGAACGAACTTACGAAGTTTACAGACAAAAAGCTGATCATAGATATCAAGGAAATCAAGAAGCCGGACAAGGACGCGCAGCTCGTGGCGGAAAATATTGCCCAGCAGCTTGAGAACCGTATTTCTTTCCGGCGCGCGATGAAGTCCTGTATGTCGAGGACGATGAAGGCAGGGGCGCTTGGGATCAAATCTTCCGTATCCGGCCGTCTGGGCGGCGCAGATATGGCACGTACAGAGTTTTACAGCGAGGGTACGATCCCGCTTCAGACGTTGAGGGCAGATATCGACTATGGATTCGCTGAGGCCAATACGACTTATGGGAAGGTCGGCGTGAAAGTCTGGATTTATAAGGGTGAAATTCTTCCGGAAAAAGCGGCCAAGGAAGGGAGAGATTAATCATGTTAATGCCAAAAAGAGTGAAACGTCGTAAACAGTTCCGTGGAAGCATGAAAGGGAAAGCGCTTCGCGGAAATAAGATTACCAATGGTGAATATGGGCTTGTTGCAACGGAGCCTTGCTGGATACGTTCCAACCAAATTGAGGCTGCCCGTGTTGCCATGACGCGTTATGTCAAGCGTGGCGGAAAAGTCTGGATCAAGATATTCCCTGACAAACCTGTAACTACGAAACCAGCCGAAACACGTATGGGTTCCGGGAAGGGAACCTTGGAATACTGGGTGGCAGTGGTGAAACCGGGACGCGTGATGTTTGAGATCGCGGATGTGCCGGAGGAGGTGGCGAGAGAAGCCCTCCGTCTTGCAATGCATAAGCTGCCCTGTAAATGCAAAATCGTTTCTCGCGCAGACTTAGAAGGCGGTGATAACAGTGAAAATTAGTGCATTTTTGGAAGATTTAAGGACAAAATCAATTGCGGAGCTGAAGGAAGAATTAGTAGCTGCTAAGAAGGAACTTTTTAACTTAAGGTTCCAGAACGCGACCAACCAGTTAGACAATACAAGCAGGATCCGGGAAGTCAGGAAAAACATTGCCCGGATACAGACCGTAATTACAGAAAAGGACTTCCAGAACAAATAGCCCGAAACAGGGAGAGGAGAATTTCCTTAAAAGAAAGGAGCAAAAAAGACCGTGGAAAGAAATCTCAGGAAAACCCGAGTTGGCAAGGTTGTCAGTGACAAAATGGAAAAAACCATAGTGGTTGCTGTCGAGGATCATGTAAAACATCCGCTTTATAAAAAGATTGTAAAGAGGACACGCAAATTAAAGGCACATGATGAGAACAATGCATGCCATATTGGGGATAAGGTAAAGGTCATGGAGACAAGGCCGCTGTCCAAGGACAAGAGATGGAGGCTTGTCGAGATTATGGAGAAAGCAAAATAGCATAAGGAGGGAAACCTACATGATACAGCAAGAAAGCAGACTGAAGGTAGCGGACAACACAGGTGCGAAAGAATTGTTGTGTATCCGCGTAGTAGGCGGTTCCAGGAGACGGTATGCGCGCATTGGTGATGTGATTATCGCAACTGTTAAACATGCAACACCCGGCGGCGTTGTGAAGAAAAGCGATATAGTGAAAGCTGTTGTTGTACGTACTGTGAAAAGCACCCGCCGCAAAGACGGTTCCTATATCCGTTTTGATGAAAATGCCGCAGTGATAATCAAAGAAGATAAGACGCCAAGAGGAACCCGTATTTTTGGGCCAGTAGCAAGAGAACTTCGTGACAAACAGTTCATGAGGATTGTTTCTCTCGCTCCGGAAGTGCTGTAAGGAGGTGCGAGAAAATGTCAATGCTGAAAATCAAAACCGGAGATACCGTCGTCATCATCACTGGAAAAGATAAGGGCAGGGAAGGCAGGGTTATGGCTATAAACAGGAAGAAACACAGATGTGTCGTGGAAGGCATCAATATGATCACCAAACACGTAAAGCCAAACGCATCCAACCCAAACGGTGGGATCATCCATCAGGAGGCCCCCATCGATATATCAAACGTTATGCTGATGCATAAGGGGAAAGCCACAAGGGTAGGCTTCAAAATGGACGGGGATAAAAAAGTGCGTTATGCAAAAGCAACAGGCGATATCATCGACTAATCCAGGGAAGGAGGAGCAGAAGCTTTGAGTAGACTAAAAAAACAATATCAGGACGAAATCGTTTCCGCGATGACGAAAAAGTTTGGTTATAAAAATATTATGGAAGTGCCGAAGCTTGACAAGGTCGTTGTCAACATGGGCGTCGGCGAGGCGAAAGATAATGCGAAGCTTTTAGATTCAGCAGTTGCGGATCTGGAAAAGATCACTGGGCAGAAAGCAGTGGTCTGTAAAGCCAAGAAATCAGTGGCGAACTTCAAGCTGAGGGAAGGGATGCCGATCGGATGCAAGGTGACGCTTCGGGGAGAGAGGATGTATGAATTTGTCGATCGTTTGATCAATCTTGCCCTTCCGCGCGTACGCGACTTCCGGGGGGTGAACCCGAACGCTTTCGACGGCAGAGGGAACTACGCCCTTGGGATTAAAGAGCAGTTGATCTTCCCTGAGATTGAATACGATAAAATTGACAAAATCAGAGGTATGGACGTCATTTTTGTCACAACTGCTAAGACGGATGAAGAAGCAAGGGAACTTTTAAGGCAGTTTAACATGCCGTTTAAGAAATAGGAGGTAAGGCAATGGCTAAAGCAGCAATGAAAATCAAACAGCAGCGCCCACAGAAATTCTCATCAAGAGAATACCATCGCTGCAGAATCTGCGGACGTCCCCATGCTTATTTAAGGAAATATGGCATCTGCCGCATTTGTTTCCGCGAACTGGCATACAAAGGACAGATCCCCGGCGTGAAGAAAGCA
>CAZYVA010000094.1:0-6838 GCA_964650695.1 uncultured Dorea sp.
ACCGGCGGCACATGGCTGAACAACACCACACAGTACCCCTCCGGCGTGCCAAAAAGTATTTGCTCCAGCCAATCCAGTTCTTTTTCTGAGAACCCGTACCGGATTTCTGCCCGACTGTCAAACGAATCCAAAAAAATGCACCGGATGTTTTGCCCTATGAAGTCCCTATAATAGTAAAACTGCCCTTTTTCCCTTGTTGCGTCCTTTGGCTCCCTGCTGTAATACAGCCTTTCCATCTCTTCTTCCGAAAACTGCTCCGGGTTCCCGCGAAAATAGTTGGTATCATGATTTCCCATTACATAATAGAAAGGCAGCCCGCATTTCATCATATCGTCTTGCATATGCCTGACATACGCGCTTGTCACGCTTTTTGGCACCATCCCATCCGTCAGGTCCCCCAGATGGATAATCCCGTCCAAGGCCGTCTGTGTGGCCAGAGACTGTAGGTTACGGGCTGTAGCCCCCCATGTGCCGTTGACCGTGTAATGGGAGTCGGAGAGAAGCAAAAACTGCAGGCTATCCCCGGAACGCTTTCTGCGGATCTGCCGCAGCAGGCGGCTTTCTTCCCTGGAAAAATCGGGGGAAACGGAATCAGCGATGCCCGGCTTTCCACGTTGGCCGCCAGGCTGCCACTGGATGATTTCTCCCAATGATTCTCCCGCCGTACCATCCCTGCTTTCCACCGCCAGTCTGAAATAACACGGCTCTGTGAAGCAATACCCCTGGCTTCCAAGCCTTACCAGGTCTCGGAACCTTGTCCAGCTTTCTTCCTTCTGGTAATCATAGGTATAGATATATTTTGGATTTCTTTCCGGGATGTAAATTGCCATATTCACCTGGAAACAGGAATTTCCCGAAAAGCCTTCTTCCAATAGGATCCGGTCGCCCGGATACGCGGCATTATATAATAATGTACATATACTATTTTCACATTTTTCAGCTTCCCCCGTTTTGCTGTTGAGCCGGTAACCGGCTGTGCCTTCCAAAAAAATATCCTTCATATGACCGCGCTTGCCATTTCTTCCTTTTCCCGCCCGGACAGATTCCCCTGGCAGTTTTTTACCCGATCCTTTCTCGAACTGTAAAAATGGCTTCCCGCAGTTCCAAGGATAACCGGTATAAATAAGACATATTGGTTGCCCTTCCGGGCAATGCCGGGTTTAGCGCCGCCTGCGCCTTTGCTGGTATGGATAAGCAAAGGCATGGTACAGGCTGGCCTGCGTCCGGCTTCGCTCCCTGCTACGTCACGTCTTTGTGTTCGCAAGGTCCTGGCATACCCAATCCGTAAGTCTTTCCCCTTACCTTCTAATGCCGTGCTTTCTTTTTATATCATAGACACACCTGCCAGTCCTTCCGGTGAAACCCCGGCCCAGCGCCGGTGTTTATCTGGTTGGCTGCCTTTATGACCGTTCTTCCATGCCCCTCTTCTTTGCGTTCCGGGCGGCGTTTTCCTTGATATCCCCCCGGTATCCGCACTCCCCGCATGTAAATACCCCTCCGCTCTTTTCCCCTATCGCGCCGCAGATGCTGCACGCATTGCTGATATCCTTCCCCAGCACCTCCACAACCTCTACCGACTGCTCCCGGCATTTCTGCGTCAGCCTTTTGCGGATATATCCCCTCTGCCACAGCGTGAGCGAATGGTTGATCCTTTTGTTCACCCCGCCCCCGCCCGGCTTTGGCAGCTTCGGGATGTAGACCGTCCGCGGCTTTTCTGTCCGAAGGAAACGGTTCAGCTCCTGGTTGATGTAGCTGTGCATCTGCTCTTCCTTCCGCCTTTTCTGGTCTGTGTATTTTTTCCTGCCGGGGTTCTGCGCTTTGTTGCGCCGGTAGCTCCTCGCCTGCGCCATGAGCCAGTCCGCGTATGCCGTCTGGTACTCCCCCAGGCGTTCCCCGTACCTTGCGCCGCCGTCGGTCGTCAGCATCGTGAACACGCCGGCCGCCAGCCCCACATGGTTGACATACTCCGCATGTGCATGGATCCTCACGTCCACCGGGGCCTTGATCTCCAGGCCGTGTCTTTCCGGGTAGAGCTTCACATACATCTGGGACTGGTAGCGGTTGCTGTCCGTCAGCGGGATGAATACCCGCCGCCGCTTCTCCTTCGTGGCGATGGAGATCCCATGATCCCCGTAGCGGTACGCCTTCTCTGAGATGGGGAAGCCGTCCGCCGAACGGGTATGCAGGCTTGCGTGGTGCTTCCTTACTTGCCTGCGCAGGTAATTCTGGAGCTTCCCTTCATCAACGCCGGTCCCAAGGATGGCTTCATACTGCTTCTGGATATCTGCCCTCAACACGATAGGGCTGCGGTTCAGCGCCATCCCAAACGCATTGCTGACTTTCAGCAGGAAGCGGAGGTAATGCTTTTCGTCCTCTGAAAAGCCCTCATTCCTCCCCACCGCTTCCAGGACTTTTGATTTCGTCCTTGTCCACTGGGCCTTGATGTCCCCCAGCGCGTCAAACATCGCCAGGTAAAAATAAACCGACGGGAGGCCCAGCCGCTGCCGCAGGCCGCTGGCTGTCATTTCATTCTGGATGGTGTAGCCGGGATACAGTTTCCCAAGGCTCCCGATCCCGCCGTACCGGCTGTAGACATAATTCTTCACTTCCCGGCAGTCCGCCGCGATCCCTAAGAGTTTCCCCATGTCTTTATCTGGGATCGGTTTTGCGTTATACTGTTGGATAGTCTTACAGACAGTATCCGGCATACGCCCCTCCCTGCCTGACGGCGTCCCCCGCCCTGCTTGGCAGCGCGGCTTGCTGTTTTTCGCAGATTCCCGCAATCTGCGAAAAACAGGCCGGAGGCCGATGATGAGCGTCTCCCCCTAGCTTGCCTGACCATAAATCTGACCATAAAACGAGGAAAGGGCGTCCAGGTGCTTCCGCTTCGTCTCCATGGAAGGATGCACATACCGGTCCAGCGTGATCCGCACGCTGGAATGCCCCAGCATCTCACTCAGGCTCTTGACGTCCGTCCCTCCTTCTATACAGTTTGTCGCGAAGGTATGGCGCAAGGTATGGAAATGCTTGTCCGGCAAGCCTGCTTCCTCCAGGATCTTCTTGAACTGGTACTGGAGCGTCCTCGGTTCCATCGGCTTTCTGCCGCCGAAAATATACGCCTGCCCATCCTGGTATTTGGCAAGGAGGCCCAGGATGGCCCCAGGCAAGGGGATTTCCCGTTTCGAGCATGCGCTTTTCGGTTCCGTCTCCATCAAGGCGGTCTTTGTCCGCATCCCCTGGGCGGGAAGCCGCTGCACCGTCCGCGAGACGCAGAGGATCCCACTCTCAAAATCAACGTCCGTCCATTTCAAGGCGCAAGCCTCCCCAAGCCGGAGTCCTGTATACAGGCACAGAAGCGCCGCCGTTTTAAAGATGTTGTTTTCGTTGTACAGGGAAAACATCAGCTTCCGCTGCTCCTTCCCCGACAGCGCGTCCACCGGCTTGCCGCGGACGTCCACTGTGGGCCTTTCCAACCCCGGCAGGGAAAGGGAATGCCGCGTGGAGGCGAATTTCAGGATCTGGTTCAGCACGCAGTAGATGCTTTTCTGGATGCTGCCGGATAAGGGGTCAGGAATCTTTTCCCGCACAAGCGGCCCCGTAACCTCGGATATAGCTATCCCCTGGAACGCCCGTTCAAGGTGGGTATGGTAGACGGTGCTGTATTTTGTATAGGTAGAAAGCTTCCTTTTTCCCTTGACGTCCGCCAGCCATTCCTCCGCCAAGTCTGTGAACAGCATGCTTTCCCCGTCCTTTTCCGGTTTCCTGTCCTTTTCCGTTGTTTTCCCCGGCCCTTCCCACAAAAGATTTTTTTGTATGGTCAGCCGGGCTTTCGCTTCCGCATAGCTTTTCCCGTAGACAGACCGATAGACCTTCCTCCCTTTTTCCTCGCAGTAGACTGGGTAACGCCCCTCCCAGCGTCCATCCTTCCTCTTCCTGATGTTTTCCCCGTGCCTTGCCATCACACTTCTCCTTTCCCTTCCCCCGGATTTTTGCCGTTACTGATCGCAGCCGCACCGTACACGTCCATAAGGCAAAGGCCGACAGCCCACGCTGTGGAATGTAACCTTTGACCCCAAACCTGACCACAAAAACCCTTTGGCATAGGCTTTCCCCCGAGGGGAAGTCCTGTGGATAGCAACGGTTCCTAACCATAAAATAATACAAATATTGAATTTTCGATTATAAAATGTTAGAATGTTGCCGATATAAATAAAAGAAAGAAAAAGAAGGAAGTCCCATTTTATGGAAAATCCCACCTTTTTCTCTTTCGCAGATTGCGGGAATCTGCGAAATCTGCAAAATCTTAAGCTTGGTTTCCCAAGCGATCATCCATCCCACCCTTCACAATGAAAGCGGCCTTTTCCACGCCAGCCAAAAACCGGTATAAACCGCGGATAGTCCCTGTAAATCCGGATATAAATCACTGGTCGATCACTGGTAAATTGCTGAAATGAAATTCCTGCGGAAATATTGTGCCGCAATCTGAAATATGATAAAATATCCCCGGTTTCGGCTGTAAATTACGATCAGGTAATTCAGCATCAACTAAGCCTTCCCGCACCCTGTCGGGCGCGGCAAGGCAAGTTTCCATAGTAAACCCTCATGCCACGTTGTGGACGTGCTGCGGTATGAAGCGGGGTTTACTATCGGGTAACTCAGCGTCACTAAGCTCGAAAATACCTCGCTAAGTGTCGCTGAGTACATTCAACTAAGCCTTCCCGCACCCTGTCGGGCGCGGCAAGGCAAGTTTCATTGTAAAGGAGGGGTTTTTTATGAGTGTTGCAGAAAGAGTCCAGGCGCTTAGGGAGCGGATGGCGGAAAAAGGAATCGACGCATACGTTATCCCTACCGCTGATTTCCACCAGAGCGAGTATGTCGGCGAGCATTTTAAGGCGAGGCAGTTCATCTCCGGTTTCAGCGGTTCTTATGGCACGGTTGTCATCTGTAAGGACGACGCGGGGCTATGGACAGACGGGCGGTATTTTTTCCAGGCGGCAAACCAGCTCGAAGGAAGCGGCATCCGCCTGATGAAAATGTTTGTCGGGGATACCCCGTCCATCACGGAATACCTGGCGGACAGGATCCCGAAAGGCGGATGTGTTGCCTTTGACGGGCGCGTCCTTTCCATGGGCGAAGGGCAGGAATACGAAGAAGCCCTCTTAGCAAAGCAGGTCCGGATCCATTATTCTGAAGATCTGGTTGGGCAGATATGGACAGACCGCCCGGCGTTGTCTGACAAACCGGCGTTTTTCCTGGAAGAGAAATATTCCGGCGAAAGCGCTGCGTCCAAGCTGGGCCGCGTACGCGCCGCAATGGAAGAGGCCGGGGCAACCGTGCATGTCATCGCGTCGCTGGATGACGTCTGCTGGCTGTTGAATATCCGGGGGGATGACATTGATTTCTTCCCGCTGCTCCTCTCCTACGCGATTGTGAAAATGGACCGTGTGGAGCTTTATGTGGACGAGGGCAAATTGGACAGCCGGATCCATGAGGAGCTTGCAAAGGTCTGCGTCCATATCCATCCTTATAATGATATCTACGAGGATATCAAGGCGCTGGACGCCAGCGAGACCGTCCTGATCGACCCGATGAAGATGAATTATGCGCTTTACAAAAATATCCCCTGCAAGATCATAGAAGCCGCCAACCCAACCATCCTCATGAAAGCCATGAAAAACCCGGTAGAGCTGGAGAATATCCGGGAAGCGCACATCCAGGACGGCGTTGCCATCACAAAGTTCATGTACTGGATCAAAAAGAACTATGACAAAGAAGTGATCACCGAACTGGGCGCCGCAGACAAGCTCACGTCGCTGCGCGCAGCGCGTCCGGGCTATATCCGCGACAGCTTCGAGCCGCTCTGCGCGTTTGCGGACCATGCCGCTATGATGCACTATTCACCCAGCAAAGAAACCGATGTGCAGCTAAAGGAGGGCGCGTTCTTCCTGAACGACACCGGCGGGGGATACTACACCGGCTCCACGGACATTACCCGTACTTTCGTGCTGGGCTCGGTAGACCGGCAGATGAAAAAATACTTTACCGCTGTCTGCCGCGCGATGATGCGGCTTGCCCGCGCGAAATTCCTTTATGGCTGCTATGGCTACAACCTGGACGTGCTGGCGAGAGGCCCCATCTGGGACCTGGACCTGGATTTCCAGTGCGGGACCGGGCACGGCGTCGGCTACCTTGCAAACATCCACGAGCCGCCGACGGGTTTCCGGTGGTACGTCGTCCCAAGCAAAAATGAACACCATCAATTGGAGGAAGGCATGGTGATCACGGATGAACCCGGCATCTATGAGGACGGCCAGTTCGGTATCCGGATCGAAAACGAATTTATCGTCCGCAAGGGAGTCCAGAACAAGTACGGGCAGTTTATGTACTTTGAGACGATCACCTTTGCCCCGATCGACCTGGACGGCATCGACCCGGAAGAGATGAGCCGGGATGAAAGAGAGTGGTTAAACCACTACCACAAAGACGTCTATGAGAAAATCAGCCCGTACCTGACAGAAGAAGAAAAGGAATGGCTGAAAGAGTATACAAGGGCGATTTAAGGGATGTTGATTTAAGGGGTGTTGGGGTCAAAGAGGTGTAATACTCTAAATCATGTAAATTTAGAATTTATTATAATGATCTGTAATTGGATAGACCAATTAACTGCGGAAAAAGCCGCTCTAGCAACCAATTTATAAGTATTATAAAAGAGAAAGACGTTTCTGAAAAGGAGCGTCTTTTTTTCGTAAAAGGGGGAAATTTACATGAACAGAAAATTTTTTGAACACTAAACGCACACACAACCAGCAACCACAGAGCAAAAGTATATCTTTCTGTT
>CAZYVA010000095.1:0-6762 GCA_964650695.1 uncultured Dorea sp.
TATGGAATACCGCGTGAGAAACAAGGATGGGAAATACGTTGTCTGTACCTGCCAGGGCAAAGTATTAAAAGGGCAGAAAGGACAGCCGGATTTATTTGCCGGGACGATCGTGAACCATGGCGTTGTGGATGGGATCGATCCTGTGACGAACCTCCACAACAGCCATGAGATGCAGGCGTACCTGCACCATGTTTTGATGCAGAGAGAAAAGATGGCGGTCTTAAAGGTGGAGATCCAAGCGTTTGACCGTGTCAACATGACGTATGGGACGGTCTGTGGGAATGAAGTGCTGCGCTTGTTTGCCATCCGTTTAAAAAAACTGGTGAATTACCACGGGACGGTATTCCGGATTGAAGGGGCGGAGTTTGTCCTCTGCCTGCCCGGCTGGGATAGCGAGGATATCCGGAAATTGTTTGGGCATATCCGCCAGATCGCGGAAAAAGAAATCCGGCTGGATGCTTTGGTTATTCCGCTGCGTGTATCCGCGGGGGCGCTGATCCTGGAAGATTTCAGCGTGGACGAATACCGGGTGAAGAGCCGGCTGGATTATGCATTGGAGCAGTCCCGCGCCGAAAGGCATGGGGAGCTGGCATTTTTTGATGATACGGTGAAAGGCGGGGATCAAAAACGGCTGGAGCTGTATGCGGAGGTTAACCAGAGCGTGCTGGACGGATGCAAAGGATTTTACCTGAACTATCAGCCGGTGAAGTCCCTTGCGGATGGCTCTTTTGTTGGGATGGAAGCATTGGTGCGCTGGAGGGATTCCAAGGGGCAGGAAGTGCTGCCTGGCGATTTCATCCCGTGGCTGGAGGATGAGCCCAGCTTCTATGAGCTTGGGAAATGGATTTTCCGGACAGCTTTCCAGGATGCCTGGCCTTTGATGGAAAAATACCCGCATTTCCATCTGTATGTCAATCTGACTCCGGGACAGTTAAAGCATCACAATTTTCAGGCAGATTTGCTTCAAATCCTCCAGGAATGCCATTACCCGCCTGACGCGCTTTGCCTGGAATTGACGGAACGGTGCCGGAACCTGAGCGCGAAAATGCTGAAAGAAAGCCTGGACAATCTTCGGGAATTGGGGATCCAGACGGCGGTGGACGATATCGGGATCGGGGCGTTTACGTCGGGCCTGCTTTTGGAAGCGCCTTTTGACCTTTTGAAAATTGACCGTTCGTTTATCAAAGATATTGCGCATCAGCCGTCAAAGCAGATATTGGTCAACCATATCGTGGACGTTGCCAGGGAATTGAAAATCAAGACCTGCCTGGAAGGAGTGGAGGATCAGGAAACCTACGAGTGTGTGAAAGCCCTCTTCCCGACGTATTACCAGGGATTCTATTATTCGAAGCCAAAAGCGATCGAAGAGATTATAGAGCGTTGGGGCTAAAAAGCCATCCATTGCCCGTATTAAAGCTTCCTATCCACGTCCTATCTTTCTGTGCTGAAAAAAATAAGGGAGAGCATATCCGGGCCAGTGTGCGCTCCGATGACGGGGCTCAGCATTGTTTTTTTCACATCGGCGTCAGGATACTTTTCCAGCACCATCTGTTCCAGCGCTGCGGCGGCATCCATGCAGTCAGCGCAACTGATGTAGACGGTATTGCCGTAGGAAGGGTCGAATCTCTGGCTGAAGCGTTTTGCCAGGTATCTTAACGCCTGCTTGTTTCCGCGTTTTTTGTCGATGGTGTCCAGCTTCCCATCCGGGAGGATGGTCAGGATCGGCTTGATCTGCAAGGCTGTCCCGACAATTGCGGTAGCGGCGGAGACACGCCCGCCTCTTTGCAGGTACATCAAATCCTCGACTTTAAAATAATAGCTGATATTCCCGGCATGGTTTCTGAGCCATTCCGCATTTTCCCGCAATTCCATGCCGTGCGCCCGGTTCTCGCACGCTTTTTCCGTGAGAAGCCCCATGCCGCCGGTGGCGCCGAGGGAGTCGATGACTTCGATCTCCGCATCTTTGTATTCTTCGCGCAGCATTTCCACGGCAAGGCATGCGGATTCATAAGTATTGCTTAATCCGCTGGACAAAGAGATATACAGGATGGGGCGCTGTTCTTCCAGGTAAGGTTTGAACACTTCCAGATAATGGCTGGGCGTGATCTGGCTGGTGCAGGTAGGGATTTTGCGGCGCAGCTTTTCATAATAGTTGTGCATCATGGCGTCGCTTTCCGGCCTGTTGCAGTGAAAGGACTCTTCACCGAGCATATATTCCATCGGGACATAGCGCACGTCGTGCTTTTCGGCAAACGCCTGGTCAATATCTAAAGACATATCTGCAAATATTTCATAATTCATGAATGGACTCCTCCCTGGATTGGCCGGCGTGTTTTCATTGCTGCTTGAAAAGGCAACGTATGAGAAAGCCGATCCTATAGGAATGTTGATTTTTCTACATATGGGTATTATACTATCTTTAAATATTGTGTTTCAATTGCCAGAATGGAGCGATTTATAGATTAATCTACAAAAAGGATATAAATGGGGAAAAAGATGGACCGCAGAGTGGAAAAGACAAAGCATGCAATTAAGGAAGCGTATTTTGGAATTTTGATGGAAGGCAGAGGGAAAAAGCTTACGATCACCGAGATCGCCAGAAGAGCCAATATAGACCGTAAGACCTTTTACCTGCATTACGGTTCGGTGGAGGACATTATCCGGGAATTTACAAAAGAAAAGGTGGAGGAAATTGTCAGAAGCCTGAAAGAAGTGATTATTTTTGAGGATTCCTTCCGGATCAAACAAGTCTTTGAAAGGCTGAACAAGGCAGTCTATGAAAATCTTGAGGTTTTTGAGTTCCTTTCCAAGAATAAAGAGTATGATTATTTCATAGAGCAGATGCGGAAAATGCTGGTACAGATTGTGGTGGAATCCGGCGGCAAGTATTTTTCCATGCAGGAGAATGAACTGAAATTTTATGCCGAGTTTTTTGTTTCCGGGATCATATCGGCCTACACATTCTGGCTGAGCACGGGGATGCCCATTTCCATTGACGAGATGTCAGACAATGTCAGCATTGCGGCGATGCAAGGGTTGAAAGGGATTCTTGCGGGCAAAATGAAGGTGGAAGGATAAGGACGGCATGGTCATGATAGACAACCGGAAATTTGACAATATTTGCAAAAATGTATTGACTTTTGCAGGATTTCGTATGAGAATAAAAGTATTACAAAAGAAAAAGGGGTTCTTTTGATAAGGGGGCAGTATGAGAAAAATATTTAGTTACGCATTGATAATTGCCATTCTGGCGTCATTCATTTTACCATTATCGGTAAGCGCAGCCTTTCAACATGAAAGTAAAGATATTACCAGCGATGCGACGAGGGTATTCAACCTGAATGGAAAGTACCGTTCCAGTACGCAGGGAATGTGCGTCGCGGATCATTATCTTGTTGTCACAAGATGGTCCAGCAATTCCAAGCCGACGACCTACGTTGTCCTGGATTTAGAGACGGGGAAAGAAGTCGGGCATTACGATTTCAGCACCGGGCATAGCAATTCGATGGCGTACAATGCCGCGAAAAATGAGATTGCTGTCGTGACGGACGGCAAGGCGTACCTGTTTGATTTCAGCGATGGCGTGATGCGGAAAAAGGAAAGTATCAGCGTTGGCAACCATGCGGTAAAAGTAGCCTATGTTGCGGATAAGGAGAGTTATTATATCTCGACCGGTATCCGTATGTTCCGCACAAAGGATTTCCGTACTTTGACGGAAACGTTCCGCTCCAGCGAGCTGGCGACGAACCAGGGGATGGGGTCGGATGGCACAAACCTGTTTGTGTGCTGGTGGGGGAGCAGTAAGAACACCATCGAGGTGCTGTCAACCGGGGGGAAGAAGGTAACTTCCTATACATTGGACGACGCTGTCTGCGACGAGGTGGAAGAGGTAGATTTCTACAAAGGGAATATGTACCTGAATATCACAAATTCCGGCTCCAATAATGGGATTTATGTAGTGGCAGGAGACGGCAATGAAAAAGTGGCGGAGCAGCAAGCAGAAACGGAAACAAAAGCGAAAACCACGGAAAATACGAAGGAAGAAGCATCGGCTACACCAGAGGAACAGCAGGAACAGGAAGAAGCTGCCCATATCCATGAGTACAGCGACTGGGTAGTGACAAAAGAAGCAACCTGCGCGGAGGACGGGCAGAAAGAACGCACTTGCGCGTGTGGGGAAAAACAGATTGAAACGATACCGGCTACCGGCCAGCACAAGGAAGGCCCGTGGGAGCAGGTGACGGAAGAAACCTGTGAGCAGGAGGGGCTGAAGCAAAAATTCTGCCAGGTATGCGGGGCTGTCCTGGACGAGCAGGTGGTACAGCCAACCGGGCATGATTATGGCGAGTGGAGGATGTCAAAGAATCCGACTGTTTTTGTGAATTCTGAGTATGTCAGGACATGTAAGGTTTGCGGGCTGGAAGAGCTCAAAAATGGCGAGCCGCTGGAACCGTACCTGATTTTGGACGCTTCGCTGGTGACAGCATGGTATAAAGACCCGACGAAGCTGCAGGCTGTGGTGAATGAAGGGGATACAATTGTATCATGGACGTCTTCGGATAAAAAAGTGGCCTCGGTCAGCCAGAACGGCACGGTGACGCCTCACCGTCCGGGGAAAGCTTCCATCACGGTAAAGACGAAATCCGGGCTGAAAAAGACATGCAAAGTGACGGTGAAGTGGATCCAGTTGGACTAAAAGCCGGATCAATGATTGCTCCGTGGATCAGATTGGAGATTTAGGGGACAGGACATGTTCCCTGGAAGGAATGACGGGGATTTCAGAAAGAAAAAATAACAGTAGTAATCTGAAAGGATTAGTGATATAATATGGACACTTGGCGAGATGTTTTCGAGCCTTAGTGATTTTTGGTATCATGATATTAATGATGATTCTGCAGTCAGGCAGAAGAAAGGATGTGGAGCATGAGTGGTAAAGTGGAGGAATTAATTGCCGCAACAAAATTAAGCGAATTATTGAATACGAAAAAGGAGGAGGACAAACCGAGCAGGACTGTTCTCTGGGTATTGGCGGTTATCGGCGCAGTTGCGGCAGTTGCGGCAATTGCATATGCAGTTTATTGTTTCTTCACCCCGGATTATACGGATGATTTTGAGGATGACTTCGAGGACGATTTCGATGATGATTTCCTCAATGAGGAAGAGAAAGCGAAAGGCGAAGAAGCAGAGGAAGAGAAAGACGGGGAAAAAGGAAAAGAATAGGCTGGCATACGGATCATTGTTTGGATGCATAAAAAGGCAGGCGGAATTTTTGGTTTCGCCTGCCTTTGTCTTAAAGGAAACATAGAGGGCGGATGTGGAAAACGGATGATGCAGGCCAGGTTTGGATAGAGGGTGCAGGATGAAAAAAGGACAGATTTATGAAGGTATCATTGAAAGAGTCGATTTCCCAAATAAGGGCGTGGTTTCCCTGCCGGAGGAAGAAAAGAACGTAGTGGTCAAAAATGGAATACCGGGACAGAAGGTGCGGTTTCTCGTCACCAAGATACGCCAGGGGGGAGCGGAAGGGAAGATTTTGGAGACGCTTGAAAAATCGCCGCTGGAGATCCAGGCAAAGTGTCCGCATTTTGGGATATGCGGCGGCTGTATTTACCAGAACCTGCCATATGAAGAACAACTGAAGGTCAAAGAAAGGCAGATCCGTATGATGATGGATAGGGCTGTCAAAGGCAGTTACCAGTTTGACGGAATCAGACCAAGCCCCCGGATAGACGGATACCGGAATAAAATGGAATTTTCCTTTGGGGATGAATATAAAGGTGGACCGATGGCGCTTGGTATGCATAAGCGCGGCAGCTTCCATGATATTGTGACGGTAGGAGAATGCCGGATTGTAGATGAAGATTACCGGCGGATCTTAAAAGAAACGCTAAATTGTGCAAAAGAGAGCGGGCTTCCTTTTTATCACCGTATGCGCCATGAAGGGTTTTTCCGGCATCTCCTGGTTCGCAAAGCGGCAAAAACAGGAGAGATTTTGATTGACCTTGTGACAACCACACAGCAAGAAAAATATGGAAGATTTGATGCCGGGCAATGGGTACGCCGTATTTTAGGCCTTCCCCTGGATGGAAGAGTGGCGGGGATTTTGCATACGAAGAATGACAGTGTTGCAGATATGGTGAAAGACGAAGGAACGGAAGTGTTGTATGGGCAAGGCTTTTTTTACGAGGAACTCTTAGGGCTGCATTTTAAGATTACTCCGTTTTCTTTTTTTCAGACCAATTCCCTGGGCGCGGAGACACTCTATAAGACCGTCAGAGCGTATATCGGGGATGCGGAAAACCGCGTGGTTTTTGACTTGTACAGTGGGACAGGGACGATTGCCCAGATTTTGGCTCCGGCGGCAAAAACCGTAATCGGGATCGAGGTAGTCGGGGAAGCGGTGGAAGCCGCGAAAGAAAATGCTTTGAGGAATGGGCTGGGTAACTGTGCTTTTTGGGAAGGGGACGTGTTGAAGGTGATTGATAGGCTGGAGGAGCCGCCGGATATCATCGTACTCGACCCGCCAAGGGACGGGGTGAACCCGAAAGCGTTGGATAAGATACTGCGTCTTGGGGCGGATAAAATGGTTTATATTTCCTGCAAACCGACAAGCCTTGTAAGGGACCTGGAAATGATCCAGGGAAGAGGGTACAAGGTTGAGAGGGTTGGGGGCGTGGATATGTTTCCGGGGACGGGGCATGTGGAGACGGTTGTACTTTTGTCCCACAAGTCACTAGATAGCCGTATCAATGTGAAGGTAGA
>CAZYVA010000096.1:0-6725 GCA_964650695.1 uncultured Dorea sp.
GCCGTAGAAATAACTTATACAGCAACCTTAAACGCGAATGCCACCACAGGCTTTGACGCGAATAAAAACAGCGCAACCCTCACTTTCAGCCAATCACCAAACGCGACAAGCAATGCAGACAGAACAACCTATACCTACACCTTCTCCATCGACGGCAGCATACTGGGGGATGAGTCAGGACACGAGTTGACCAAAACCGGCGTGGATGAGTGGACTGAAGGAGAGCATACGACCGAATATCAGCCTTTGCAAGGAGCAGAGTTTACGCTCTACAGCGATGAAAATTGCACAAATAAGGTTTCTGCTATAAGTGGGAATCCAACAACTACGGACGCAAGCGGAAACATAACATTCAACGGGCTGGATGGGAATATAGAATATTGGCTAAAAGAGACAAAAGCCCCAGAGGGATATTCCGTCAACGAAACAGCATACAAGATAAAATTTGTTCCGACCTATGACACTACTAGCGGAAAAATGACTTCTTATGAAGTGCAAATTGATGATGCAACAGTGGTTACGTATAGCTATACAGAAGGGCAGGGCGGTGCAAATGCATCAATAGGTATACAATACGGAACAACAGAGGGCACCAGTGAGCAGATTCAAACAACCGAAATCAAAAACACCAAGCTTGCCTCCCTCCCGTCCACCGGTGGCATCGGCACGACGATCTTCACCATCGGCGGCATCGTGATCATGGTGGCGGCAGCAGCGCTGTACTTTGCAAACCGCAAAAAGAAAGATGCTTAACCCGAACAGGAGATCATCAAACGGAAAAGCATTACTACAAAGACAGGATCCTATATGGGCCATATCCCATCGCGGGGCCGGGGGAGGGAGGTTCCTTCCTCCGGGGATCCTCTTGGGAGGGCATTAAGAATTGGAGAACAATCATGGCTATGAAAAGATTGAATGAAAATGAACCGTATGAAGGACATTACCAATTTATTGGTGCGACGAAATATCGGCTGAATTTATTTATGGAAGAAGAGATGAGAACCCGCTTAAAGGAAATCATTCAAGAGATCATAAATAAGCTGGAAGATACGGAGTCGGTTGAGAGTACGGTCGCATATAATCATATACATGTTCTCATTCATACAAAATTGGAACCAAGTAATGTGGCACAAAGATTATTCGGAATCTCGTCAAGATTGATGAGGAAAGAGTATCCTGAACTCGTTGAGAAAGCAAAAAAAGGATTATGGGGCGGGAAATCATGTGAGGCGATTGTTGATGAAAACCACCTGAAAAATTGCATTTCTTATATCAAGAGGCATAATCCAGATAATACAAAGTGTTGATAAATAGGAAAATGCTGGTCTGAAGAGGTTTAAAGGAATGACAATGATGAGATGAAGAAGTTGACCTGCAAGTTCGTGGAACATGGATTATGTTTACACGGCACAATCTTATAGCGAGAGGAGATTCTCGTCTGTGCGGCGGGCACTTGACAGGGGTTGAGGTGGGTGATGAATCGTTTCCTTGCTGCAAGCTTAGATACTTCAGGTGAAGTAGCCCAAGGCTGACGGGGAAAGTATTTACCGTCTGACCCAAGCCTTACAACAACAAAGGTCACGCTTCGATCCGCAGCATAACAATTTTCAAGTCACAACAGCAGATACCTGACAACAGCAAGGAGAGGCCGGATGAAGATCAGAGCAAATACAAAAAATATAATCATAGTGGTGATATTTCTCGCCGGCTTGTCCTTACTGCTGTACCCGTTTGTCGCCAACCAGTGGAACACCTACCGCCAAAAACAGCTTATCAGCGACTATGAAACCAAAGTCGCCGAGCTGGAAGCGGCCGGGCAGATCGACTACGAGGCGGAGCTTGCGGCGGCGGAAGCCTACAACGCAAAACTGGTTCCCAGCGTCCTGCCGGATTCCTTTGCGGTGGGCGAGGAACTGGGCGCGCAAGACAAGGAATACATGTCCCTGCTGAACCTGGCGGGGGACGGTGTGATGGGGACGGTGGAGATCCCGAAGATCGCGATCACCCTTCCCATTTTCCACACGACGACGGAGGAAGTGCTGAAGCAAGGCGCGGGACACCTGGCGGGAAGTTCCCTCCCGGTTGGCGGGGAAAGCACCCATGCAGTCGTGACGGCGCACCGGGGGCTGCCCAGCGCGGCATTATTTACCGATCTTGACAAGCTGGAAGAAGGGGACCATTTCCTCTTCCATATATTGAAAGAAACGCTCTGCTACGAGGTGGATCAGATCCTTGTGGTGGAGCCGGAAGACACCGGTGCGCTCGGTGTGACGGAGGGGGAGGATCTGGCGACGCTTGTGACCTGCACCCCTTACGGGGTCAACTCCCACCGCCTGCTCGTGCGGGGGCATCGCGTCCCCTACGAAGAGAGCGTGGCGGATGAGCATGTGCCGCTGTCCGATTTCAGCCTGCACACCAATTACCTTTTGTGGGTCATTGTCGGCATCGCGGTGACGGCAGCGTTCATCTTTTTCCTGTATAAGAAGGACAAAGCGCGGAGGGCAGGTCTGGCCGGGATCCAGGAGGCTCCGGGGCCGGAAGAGGGGCGGGAGCCATGAGAAGGAAGATCGTGAACATCCTGCTCGGCCTGCTGTTCCTCGCGGGGCTTGGGGTGCTGTCCTACCCGACCATCGCCGACCAGTGGAACAGCTACCGGCAGCAACGGCTGATTTCCGATTACAAGACGGCGGTTGCCGAAATGTCGCCGGAGGATTTCACGGCGGCATGGGAGGCGGCGAGAGCCTACAATGATTCTTTTGAGAAAAACAACATTTACGGGGATGTGTTCGGGACCGAAAGCCTGGAGCTGGAGGACACGGAATACTGGAAGGTACTCAACATCGCGGGAAATGGCGTGATGGGCTACCTGACGATCCCGAAGATCGATATCCAGCTATCCATTTACCACGGGACCAGTGAGGACGTCCTGCAAACGGGCGTGGGGCATATGAACGGGACGAAGCTGCCGATCGGCGGGGAGAGTACCCACAGCGTACTGTCCGCCCACAGGGGGCTGCCGAGCGCGAAGCTGTTCACGGACATAGACCAGTTGGAGGCGGGGGATTGTTTTTACATCCATGTGCTGGATGAAGACCTGGCGTATGAGGTGGATCAGATCCTCCCGATGGTGGATAAGGACGACATGGAAACGCTCAGCTCGGCGCTGCAGGTCGTAGAGGGGCAGGATTACGTGACGCTGTTCACCTGCACGCCTTACGGGGTCAACTCGCACCGCCTGCTTGTGCGGGGCCACCGGGTACCGTATGACGGGGACATGGATCCCGATGCGGAAGATTCCCTTATGGATAAGATAAAAAAATACTACATGCTGTTCCTGTTGGCGGGGCTGGCGGTTACGGCACTGGCGATACTGGTGATCAGGAAATTTTCCCGGACGCCGAGGAAGCGGAAGGGCGGGACTGGCAAGGAGGGTGAAAAGTGAGAAAGAAAAAGGTTTTGAGGAAAGGCGCCGCGCTTGCGCTTGTATGCGCGCTGGGCGCCGGGATGTTTGCCCTCGCGGACAGGGAGACTGCGGCGGCGGATGCCATCGATACGGATGCGGCGTGTTCGCTGACATTGCAGATGAGCAGCGCGGAGTTTCGGGCTGACCTGGCGGGGAAGGGGATTACGGTGAATGTATACCGGGTTGCGGACGTGACGGCGGCGGGGAAGTACGAATTGACAGAAGCGTTCGGCGGTAGTACAGACCTGAGCGGCCACCTGGCCGGGATTTCCAGCGCGACGACGGCGGAGGATTGGGAGACATACAGCCAGGAAGCCTACGCGGTGGTGGAGACGGCAGAGGCGGCGGGAAGCGAAGTGGCACAGCCAACGGGATGCCCGGCTAAGATGGCCGTTACCGCGGACAGCGGCGCGGTGACGGTGCAAAACCTGAAGCCGGGCCTGTACCTGGTGGCTCCGGCGGCGGTGGACAGCGTTTATTACCGGTACACGTTCACCCCGTTCCTGTCGGCGCTCCCGTACAATTACTACTATAGCGGAGGGGAGGACAACTGGGTCTATGATCTGAGCGTGGATCTGAAAGTGGGGCGGGAACGTCTTTACGGTTCCCTGGAGATCACAAAGACGCTGGAAAATTACAACAGCCTGACGCAGGAGGGCTATTTCGTTTTCCAGGTTGAAGGGAAAAATGAAGCGGGCGATATCGAGTACAGCAACACGGTTTCCCTGACGTTCACGGAGGAAGGAAGCCAGACGGCGGCGTTGGAGATCCCGTCGGGCCTGACGGTGACGGTGACGGAGGTGTACAGCGGCGCAAGCTATGAGGTGACGTCGGATAGGACGGTCACGCTGGCCGGGCCGGTCAAGGCGGAGGAGGTTTCAACCGTGAGCTTCACAAACGATTACAATGAAAAGCTGATCCCTGGGACCGGCGTGCTGAACCACTTCACGGCGGCCCAGGCGGACGACGGGACGCTCCGGTGGAACGGCGGACAGGTTGACGCGGGGAACGAATAGGAAGGGGGCTGGGAGCGATGAGAGGATGTTGGAACAGGAAAAAAGCAGCGCTGACGGCCGCCGCATTGGTTTTGGCCGGAGGGATGGGCATTCAGGGAACCCTGGCGTACTTTACGACGTATGCCTCGGCGACCGGCAGCCTGCCCCTGTCCCTTGGCAGCACCACAACAGAGATCAAGGAAACGGTGGGAGACCGGACGAAGGAGATCCAGATCGTGAACACCGGGGAGACGGACTGCTATGTACGCGTGAGAGTGTTCGCCGGGGATTTGTTCACGATCAAGTATGTGGATGAAACAGGCTCGTGGAGCAAGGGGGAGGGGGAGGACGACTGGTACTATTATAATAAGGTCTTGCCGGCCGGCGATACGACGGAGACGCTGAAGGTCATCATCAATGTTCCGGATGGGTATACGGAGGATTTCAACGTGGCGGTCGTGCAGGAGTGTACCCCGGTCCTGTACCAGGAGGACGGTACGCCTTACGCGGACTGGGACCTGGCGAAGGCAAGCACGGGCGGAGAGGAGGCTGGTAAGTGATGGGTAAACAGAAAAAAGCCTCCCATATAAGGAAAATGAGAATATCAACCCTTGCGCTTTTTGTGGCGGCGGTATTGCTGCTGATCGGGAGCGCAGTGGGAAGCACAAAGGCGGCGCTGACGTATTTCAGCGAGAATTACACCGCGCAGATCCAGGCGGCGCAGATCGGCGTGACGCTGCTGGAAAACGGGAAAGCTGTGAGTACGAGGGATTTCACGGGCGCAAGCACGGATGACGGGTTTACGTCCAGCGGCAGCGGGAAGCTGCTGGAGAACCTTCTAAAAGACGGTGAGCAGCTCAAGCCCGGACAGAAATATGAAGAAACGCTGGCTGTCCAGAACAGCGGGGGGATCGATGCGTATGTGCGTGTCAGGGTCACGAAAAACTGGATGAACGCGGACGGGAAGACGAAAAACACATCGCTCTCGCCGGATCAGATCGACCTGAAGCTGGCGGATGGCTGGATCATTGACGGCAATGCCTCCACAAAGGAGCGGACGGTCCTGTATTACCCGAAAGCGTTGGCGGCGGGAGCGACCTCTTCCGCATTTGCGGACGGCATCCGGATAGACACTTCCGTCCTGACGGATTTCACCACGCAGGAAACGGTGGCGGAGGACGGCAGCGCTACAACCACGACCGTCTATGCCTACGATGGGGCGAAGTTCAGCGTGACGGCGGAGGTGGACGCGGTGCAGGCCCACAATGCCGCAGACGCGGCTAAGAGCGCGTGGGGCGTGGATGTGCGCATAGGCGCGGACGGCACGCTCAGCCTGGCGCAGTAAGGGAACGATCCGAAAACTCAATGCAAAACGGAAAGGGATACATGATATCGTACCGATGAGTAGAAGAAACAGCAGTATAATGTGCGGGAAGAACCGGAAAGATGAGTTTTCGGGCACCTTGAAGGAGGGGAACGCAATGGGAAAGAAAGTAGGAAGCATTGCCCTGGCGCAGGCGCGGGTACTGGCGGTGGCGCTGGCGATCGCGCTGGCAATGGCCGCGGCGGCCCCGCTGGGCGTGCGTGCGGAAACGCTGAAAGGCAGCAAGAACTGGGCAGTCACGTTTGAGAACAAAAAGCTGACAAGTAATTTTAAAAGCAGCGATATCGACGAGGCGATCTACGGGCTGCAGCCGGGGGACAGTATAGAAATCAAGATCAAGCTCAAGAATAAGTACAACAAGCGGACGAACTGGTATCTGTCCAACCAGATACTGGAAAGCCTGGAGGACAGCAAGAGTATCGCGGAGGGCGGCGCGTATTCCTATAATCTGAGTTACACGGCTCCGGGCGGCGCGGTGACGGAGATCTATGACAGCGAGAACGTCGGCGGCGAAAGCACCAAAGGCGGCGAGGGCTTGCATCAGGCGGAAAGCTCGCTGGGGGATTATTTCCTGCTGGGGCAGTTAAAAAAGGGACAGACCGCGACAGTAAAGCTGGTTGTCGGGCTGGACGGCGAGACGCAAGGAAACGCGTACCAGGACACCCTGGCGCAGACACAGATGACATTCGCGGTGGAGGAAGCGTCCGAAGCGGCAACATCCAGTGGGGAGAGCGGCCGGACCCATGCCGAGACGGTGAAGACAGGGGATAATTCCCAGATGATCCTGTACCTCTGCCTGATGGCGCTGGCGGTGGGGATGATCCTTTTCCTGCTCGCGATGCGCAGACGCCGCGAGGAAGTGGAAGGGCCTGCGCCCGTAGGC
>CAZYVA010000097.1:0-6704 GCA_964650695.1 uncultured Dorea sp.
TGTGAGGATCAGCTTAGGCGGGATAAGGGACGAAGCGGAAATCCGGGGGCACCGCCGGACCTATATCGGCGCTATGCCGGGCAGGATCATGGAAGGGATGAAGCGCAGCGGCGTATCCAACCCGGTCGTTGTCCTCGATGAAGTGGATAAACTGATGAAGGATTATAACGGGGATCCGTCCAGCGCATTGCTGGAAGCGCTTGACCCAGAGCAGAACGTTACGTTTACCGACCATTATATGAATGTCCCCTATGATCTTTCCGATGTGTTGTTTATCTGTACGGCAAATTCCACGGATACGATACCGGAGCCGCTGCTCAACCGTATGGAGGTGATCCCGTTCCAGGGCTATACGGAAACGGAGAAAGTGCAGATTGTCCGGAAGCACCTGATACCAAAATCTATGGAACAAATGGGCATCCATCCGGAAAACCTTAAGATTACGGACGCCTCCTGCCATAGCCTGATTGCGGATTATACCATGGAAGCCGGCGTCCGCGGACTGAAAAAACAAATTGACACGCTGTGCAGGGCCGCGGCGGTGAAGCTTGTCAAAGGAGAGCAAAAGTCTATCACGGTAAGACGGAAACGGCTCAGGAAATTCCTGGACGCACGGCCGATGACCCACGAGCATATCTTGGAAGAAAAGCAGCCGGGGATCGTCACGGGGCTTGCATGGACGCAGGCGGGCGGGGATATTCTTTTTATGGAGACCCTGCTCGTGCCTGGAGACAAAAAGACCATCATAACCGGGCAGCTCGGCGATGTCATGAAAGAGTCGGCGCGCATTGCCCAGACCGTCGTGAAAAACATTTTCCCTGATAAGGCAAAAGCCTTCCAGGAAAAAGAACTGCATATCCATGTCCCGGCCGGGGCAGTGCCAAAAGACGGCCCGTCTGCAGGCATCACGCTGGCCACAGCGCTGGCCTCCCTGATCACCAGGAAACCGGTCGATCCCAGAATAGCGATGACAGGAGAAATCTCGCTGAGGGGCATCATCATGCCGATCGGAGGGCTTCCTGAAAAATTGATGGCTGCCGTCCGCGCCGGCATCAAAACGGTGTTCATCCCAAAAGACAACGTGGAGGATCTGGAGGATGTCGCGGAGGAGATCAAGAAAAAACTGAAGATCGTCCCGGTGCATGACGTGAAGGAAGTGCTGAAAAAAACGGGATTATTATAAGAGAAAAGCCGTTTCCGGATGGATGATACCAGGGACAAATAAACACAAAACGGATCCATGATATAAAATGAACAGGTGAGAATGTTTTTATGAGTGCATGTGTAAAGGTGATTGTGACTTTTTTTGCAGGAATGGGGGCGGGCCTTGGAACGGGCTTCGCAGGGATGAGCGCCGCGGCCGTGATTACTCCGATGCTTGTGACGTTCCTTGATGTAGAGCCATTTATGGCAGTCGGAATTGCATTATCCTCCGACGTTCTTGCAAGTGCGGTATCCGCTTATACCTATGGCAGGAACAAAAATCTGGACGTGAAAAACGGTCTTGTCATGATGGCAAGCGTGCTGGTATTTACAGTAGTGGGAAGCTATGTTTCCAGCCTGGTCCCATCTGTGGCCATGGGTAATTTTTCGGTGTTCATGACATTCCTCATAGGCATTAAATTCATTGTAAAGCCGGTTATGACGACAAAAGAATCCATGGAAAAGGTCCCCGCCAGGAAACGGCTGGTGCAGTCTCTGCTGAGCGGTATGCTGATTGGATTTATCTGCGGTTTCATCGGGGCAGGCGGAGGAATGATGATGCTTCTGATCCTGACCAGCGTTCTTGGATATGAATTAAAAACAGCGGTCGGAACCAGCGTATTTATCATGACATTCACAGCTTTGACAGGGGCGGTTTCACATTTTTCCATGGCCGGGGCCCCGGACATTTCCATTCTTGTGCTATGTGTCATGTTTACATTTATATGGGCGCGGGTGGCTGCGGTAATGGCGAATAAAGCAAAGGCCAAGACCTTGAACCGGGCGGCCGGGACGATACTGGTGGTACTGGGGATCGTGGTTATGGCCTTTTCGTTCCTAAAATAGCCATGGCCGAAGCGGTCAGGGAACGAAAAGATGAGAAGCTATGAAAAAAATTCCTTTGCATACGCGATGTCCAGCTCTACCGCCGCTTTCATCTCCCCGACCGACCCGAACTTCTTCTCCGGCCTTCTGAATTCCAGCAGTTCCACGCCCACATTTTCCCCGTAAAGCTCCCCCGCAAAGCCGAGCAGATAGCTTTCCACGGCCACCGGGCCGTCCGCCGAGACCGTTGGCTTCACCCCGATATTGGAAATGCTGGGATAATGCCTGCCGCCAAAAACCGTTTCCGTAACATACACCCCGTAGGGCGGGACAAACTTCCCTTCCGGCCATGCCAGGTTGACCGTGGGGAATCCGAGCCGCCTCCCCAGCCGCCGTCCGCCCGACACGCAGCCGCTGACCTGAAAACGGTACCCCAGGAGCGTATTGGCAAGCGGCACGTTCCCTTGCCCCAAAACCTCGCGGATATACGTGCTGCTGATGATATGCCCCCCATATCTTTCCTTTTCAATCGCGATCAATTGGTATCCATACTGCTTTTCGTGCTGCCGGAGTGTCCGGACGTCCCCTCCCCGGTCCCGGCCAAAATGAAAATCCTTTCCCACAACCACATACTTTGCATGAAACCGGCCATATACCACATCCCGGATGAAATCCTCCGCTTCCATCCTGCAAAACTCCTCGTCAAACGGACACTCGACAAGATAATCGATTTTCCCGTCCATACGCCGGTAACGCTCATCCCCTGCCATCAACTGGCTGCGGGCGATCCCCCTGGATTCCCAGAGCGGGCGCATGTCAAATCCACATAGGATACTGTTGATCTTTTTTTCCTTACCCAGTTGGCGGACCATCCCGATCAATTTCTGATGGCCCATATGAAGCCCGTCAAATTTCCCGAATGTAACCGCCGAAGCCGCGTCGTCCTCATATTGCGGCAGGCTCTTTATATATCGCATAGCACTTCCTCTGTTTTCTGGCAGAATATAGCCGTATTGAACCGATCCGTAAAATCCGGGCGCCCTTTTACCCGGCAAAAAACATCTTCAGAAGCCGGTACTCTTCCCGCTCCTTTTCCCACTGGTAAAGGGCGATAAAAGCCCCCTTTTCATCATATAATCGGCAAACCTTGCCGCCGCCCTGGCAAATGGCAGCCTTTTTCAGCGCCCCGCCGTTTTTTGCTGTGTTCTCCCACTTGCCGCTGACAACCGCGCTCGGATACTGCGCGAACAACCCATCGACCGGAAGCACGATGCTCCCCAGCTCCCCGTCTTCGATTTTTTTCTGGATCTCCGAAAGCGTCAGGCTGTCCCCGGCCAAAAACTGCCCGACACGGGTACGCTTCAACGATTCCATGCAGCCATGGCATCCCAGTTTTTCCCCGATATCATGGCAAAGGGTGCGGATGTACGTCCCTTTCGAGCAGGTCACGCCCATACGTACCCTTGGCAGCTCCACAGATAAAACCTGTATGTCTAAAATCCGCACCTTCCGGGGCTTCCGCTCTACGACATGCCCCGCCCGCGCCAATTCATACAGTTTTTTCCCATTGATTTTCCGGGCGGAGTACATAGGAGGAAGCTGCTCGTAATCCCCCTTGAACCCTAAAATCGTTTTGCGGACCTCCGCTTCCTGCAGAAGCTCCGTCCTGCCCTCTTCCAATACTTTCCCGGAAATGTCCTGTGTGTCCGTAGAGCGCCCAAGCAGCAGGACCGCCTCGTAGGTTTTATCCTCATCGGTGAGCAGCCCGCATACTTTCGTGCCTTTTCCCAGGCATACCGGCAGCACTCCTTCCGCATCCGGATCCAGCGTCCCT
Organism: uncultured Dorea sp.; assembly: GCA_964650695.1. Classification (GTDB taxonomy): domain Bacteria; phylum Bacillota; class Clostridia; order Lachnospirales; family Lachnospiraceae; genus CAZYVA01. The sequence goes on from CAZYVA010000097.1 coordinate 3,863, forward strand.
GTATGGCCGATTTTTCTCTGGTGCGTCATCCCCCGGAGTTTCGCTACCACGTCATGGGACGTATACCCCCGCTCCTTATACACATTTAAAATTCCATGTACCACATTGATCCTTTCCATCCCAACGCCAGGCTTTGCTTCCCGTTCATTGTCCATACTCTTTTCACCGCGTGGCGCCCTTCTCTTCCATCTGCTCTGCAATCTGCCTGGAGATGTTGTTTATCACGTCATACGGCGTGCCGGACATCGTAAATCCCGCCGCTTTTTTATGCCCGCCGCCGCCAAAATACTGTGCAATCACACTGACGTCTACATCATGGGTGGAGCGCAGGCTCACCTTGTACTGATTCGGGGATATTTCATACATAAAAATCGCCGTTTCCACGCCCTGCGTATTGCGTAGCTGGCTCACGACCCCTTCCAAATCCGCGCTGGTGATCCCGTAAAATTCCATTTCTTTCAGCCGGATGTAAGACGCAATGCACTTTCCATCCTGGAGCAGGAAGCTTTCCATCAATGCCCTTCCAAGCACCTGGTTCTGTGCATAGGTCTTTTCGTAAAATGTCTCCTGGATCAATTTTTCCGCGTCTATCCCTTTTTCCAGCAGATTCGCGGCAATCCTGTGGGTGTCCGGCGATGTGCACGAATACTGGAATACGCCTGTGTCATGGGCGATCCCCAGATACAGATCCTCCGCCACGGACCGGCTGATTTTTTCGTCGTCCAGGAAGCGGTACATCAGTTCCGCGGTCGAACTTGCGTCAGGGACAATGTAATTTTCCTCTGCAAAGCTATGGTTGCTGGCATGGTGGTCGATACAAAACGTATGCTTCGCCGACCGGAAAAGCGGGGCGGAAAAGCCCAGCCTTTCTTCGTCCGCGCAGTCCAGGCAGACGAAAGCGTCATAGACTTTCCCCTCCGGGATCTCATGCAGTACCTTCTCCACCCCTTTTAAGTAATAAAGCCATTCCGGGATTTCCTCCAGATATACATCTACCTTGATCCCCGGATAGTTCTCTTCTATATAATCGGAAAAGCCAAGGCAAGACCCTACGCAGTCCCCATCCGGGCGTATATGCCCGCCGACAGCGATGGTCTTTGCGCTTGCCAATATTTTATGAATCATTCTCTTCACCTTCCGTCCTTGCTGCCTCTATATCTGCTGCCTTCGCCCCTGCCGCCTCCATCTTTACCGCCTCTGTCTTTGAGGCTTCCCTTTTTGATGCTTCCGTCCGCTTCATCAACGTATCGATTTTTTTCGACATGTTCACACCATATTCGATGGACTGGTCCAAAATGAACCGGAGTTCCGGAGTGTTCCGTAAATTCAGCGATTGCGCCAGCTCCCTGCGGATATATCCAAGAGCGCTGTTCAGCCCTCTCATAGTCTCCTCCTGCACCTTCTCGTCCCCCAGGACGCTCACATAAACCTTGCAGGTCTTCAGATCCGGCGCCACCTCCGCCGCCACCACAGAAATCCACGGCGTGACCCTCGGATCCTTCAACCCATGCTGGAGGATACTGCTCAACTCCCGCTGCACCTCCATGTTGATCCTTGTATTCTTAATACTATGCTTTCTCAACTTTACTGCTCCTTACAATGAAACTTGCCTTGTCATGCCCAACCCTATCTCGGGATCTCCACCATCTTAAAGGACTCCACCAGGTCCCCTTCCTTGACATCGTTGAAGTTTTCAAATACAAACCCGCATTCATAGCCCGATCGCACTTCTTTGACATCGTCTTTAAACCTTCGGAGCGAGGCAAGCTTCCCTTCAAATACAATAACCCCGTCCCTCGTGATCCGCACGGAGCAGTCTCTCTCGAAGGTGCCATCCATCACATAGGAACCGGCAATCGTGCCGACATTCGAAGCCTTGAAAAGCTGGCGTACCTCTGCATGGCCGAGTACCTTCTCCTCAAATACCGGGTCAAGCATACCTTTCATCGCCGCCTGCACATCCTCGATCGCGTTGTAAATGACACGGTAGAGACGGATATCCACACCTTCCCGCTCCGCGATCTCTTTCGCCGTTGCATCCGGCCGGACGTTGAATCCAATGATGATCGCATTGGATGCAGACGCAAGGCTGACATCGGACTCGTTCACCGCGCCAACGCCGCCGTGGATGATCTTTACCACAACTTCATCGTTGGAAAGCTTCAAAAGGCTCTGCCGGAGGGCCTCCACGGAGCCCTGCACATCCGCTTTTACGACGATGCCGAGTTCTTTCAGGCTGCCTTCCTGGATCCGGGTGAACAGATCATCCAGGGAGAGCTTCTGTTTCGTGTCATCCAGAAGCTTCACCTTGCCCTGTGAGATAAAGGTTTCCGCAAAGCTCCTGGCGTCCTTTTCATTCTTGCAGCCGACAAAAACCTCACCGGCATTTGGCACGCCATTCAACCCCAAAATCTCTACCGGCACGGAAGGACCCGCCTCTTTCACGCGGCTGCCTTTATCGTCCATCATAGCGCGTACTTTCCCAAAAGCCGAGCCTGCGGCAACAGCGTCCCCGATCCGAAGGGTGCCTTTCTGCACGAGGACCGTGGCTACTGAACCCCTGCCTTTGTCCAGCTTCGCCTCCAGCACCAGACCCCTTGCGCGGCGGTTCGGGTTTGCTTTCAGTTCCAATACTTCCGCAGTCAGAAGGATCATCTCCATCAAATCCTCCAGGCCCTCCCCGGTTTTTGCGGATACCGGGACGACTACCGTACTTCCGCCCCAGTCTTCCGGGATCAGCTCATATTCCGTCAATTCCTGTTTGACACGCTCCACATTGGCGCTTGGCTTGTCGATCTTATTGATGGCGACAATGATCTCCACCCCTGCCGCCTTGGCATGG
>CAZYVA010000098.1:0-6624 GCA_964650695.1 uncultured Dorea sp.
CGGGGAGTTTGGAAAAGTCTTGTAAACATCTGTGTTTGCAGGATTTTTTGTTATAAGGGCTTATTCAATAATTTCCCAGCTTTTCTAAATATTTGTCAATGCGTTTCAGGCGTTTATCAATCCCGTCAACCTTATGGCAGACTGTGTCAAGCAATGCTTCTGCGATAAACTGCGGAGCGGTAAAGGAATTGAAAAAACTGTTGCTGTCTACGGAGGCGGTCAAAAGCACCGTTGCGTAAGGCGCGAGTTTTGCGCTCGGTTTATCGGTAATGACGATAATCCTTGCCTCGGCGTCATAAGCCATCTGTGCAGTGATGACGTCCAGGGAAGAATAACGTGGAAAACTGAAAATAATCAGGCAATCATCCTTCTCAATACTGCACATATGGTCGATCGGGGTAAGGGAAGTCGTGTTTGTCATCACTACATGGGGGAGCATCTGCTTCAAATAAAGCAGGAAATAATCAGACAGGCTTGTATCCCCGCGGGAAGCGGCGATATACCGGCGGTTGCTGTTCACAATGATATCACCAGCTTCATCGAAAGCCTGGATCGCATTGTTGGCCAGGACGCTTTCTAGGTTTTTTGCCGTGATTTGGAAATGAGCGTGGATATAATCGGACGGCGTCTCCAGCCGGTTCTGTTGGAGGAACCTTTCTGACGGCACGGTGATGCTACTGGAAATGCTCAGGACTTTGTCCTGGTAATCACGGCGCAATGTCTTTTGAAACTCCATAAAGCCGCTGAAACCCAGGGAACGGCTGAAACGGATGACAGAAGATTCGCTGACGCCGAGTTTATCCGCGATTTCTGTAGAAGTCATAAAACAGGCATCTGATGAATGGTCTAAAATATATTCCGCAATTATTTTCTGGGTTTTTGTCAGTTTGGCAGAGTTAATTGTTTTTTGTAATTCTCCCATAATGGTACCTCGTTCTTTCCGATGGGTGCCGCCTTGTATTGTATGCCATCGAGAAAGCCACGCTATAGTGTTTTCACAGCTTTCCTGCCTATTATTAAAACATGGATGATTCAAATTTGCAAGGATAATTGTTGATACAATTAAAAAAAGAATTGCGCAATTAAATAATTTTGTGAAAAAAATAACTATTATTGAATAAATTTATCAGTTGTGATATTATAATTGCTAGGACAAGTGGATAATATCCGCCAATATTTATAAATTGAAAAATATTATTCACCAATGCAGATGCTGGAACAGCATATTTCACCAAAAATGAACAGGAGGTCGATTCAAATGAAAGTAGGCTGCGTGAAGGAGATTAAGAACAATGAATTCCGTGTAGGCATGACGCCGGACAATGTCAAGAGTTATGTAAACGCCGGACATGAAGTTTACATTGAAAAAGGCGCGGGCGAAGGATCCGGATTCCAGGACGGAGAATACGAGGCGGCTGGGGCAAAGATGATTGCTTCCGCAAAAGAAGTATGGGATACGGTTGAGATGATGATCAAGGTGAAAGAGCCTTTGGCGGAAGAGTATCCATTGTTCCATGAAGGGTTGATCCTTTATACATACTTACATCTTGCGGCCGATAAGCCTCAGACAGATGCGCTTTTGGCGGGCAAGGTCAAGGGTGTTGCTTATGAGACATTATTTGATCCAAAGAATGGGGGACTTCCGCTCCTTGCGCCAATGAGCCAGATCGCAGGCCGCCTCAGCATTCAGGAAGGCGCAAAATATTTGGAGAAAACATTTGGCGGGGAAGGCGTTCTCCTTGCAGGCGTACCGGGTACCCCGAAAGCGAATATCGTGATCCTTGGCGGAGGCAACGTAGGGACGAACGCATGCAAAGTTGCTGTCGGCATGGGCGCAAACGTAACGATCATGGATATCAGTCTTCCGAGGCTGGCTTATCTTGATGATATTTTCGGAGCAAGGATCCAGACGCTGGTTTCTACGGATGCCAATATTGAGAACGCTGTAAAAGAAGCAGATCTTGTCATTGGATGTGTATTGATTCCAGGCAAGTCCGCGCCGAAGATTTTCAAAGAGAAATATCTGAAAGAGATGAAGCCGGGTGCGGTGTTTGTTGATGTTGCTGTAGATCAGGGCGGATGCGGTGAGACGACAAAGGTTACTTACCATGATGATCCGATTTTCATAAAGGACGGCGTTGTACACTACTGTGTAGGGAATATGCCGGGCGCGGTGCCGAGGACTTCCACGATTGCACTGACGAACGCTACGTTGAATTATGGGCTTCAGATTGCAAATAAGGGACTGGAGCAGGCTTGCAAGGAGAATGAAGTGATTTACTCCGCGATTAATACTTATGATGGCAAGCTTACATGCAAGAACGTAGTGGACAGCTTTGACTGCTACGAGTATGCAGATATCAGGAGCCTCGCAAATTAATCAGCTTTTTCCTAACTTAATTCCTTCAAAGTTTCAAAAGGGGCTTGCGGTCTTTCCCGTAAGCCCCTTTTGGTGTTTAGATAAAATTTTGGCAGGCGTTTTGGCCGCACCCCGACAGTAAACCTCAAAATTTCACGCCATTGTCTTGTTACAACATGGCACGGGGAATTTACCGGTACGTAAAAACGAGGCAGGAAAGAGGGACAAAGAGATGGATATAAACCAAAAACTTTCGGAGGAACTGGAAATAAAACGCTGGCAGGCAGATGCCGCCGTCCGGCTGATCGATGAAGGGAATACCATCCCGTTTATCGCCCGATACCGGAAAGAGGCGACCGGGGCTTTGGATGATGCGCAGCTTCGTAAGTTTTATGAACGGCTGAATTACTTGCGTACCCTGGAGGAAAAGAAGAAGCAGGTCATTTCCAGTATTGAAGAGCAAGGGAAACTCACCGATGAGTTGAGGAAGCAGGTTTTGGAAGCACGGGCGATGGTGGAAGTGGAAGATTTGTATCGTCCATACCGTCCGAAACGCCGTACACGCGCTATGGCCGCAAAGGAAAAAGGGCTGGAGCCGTTGGCGGCCCTGATTATGCTGCAGCAGACAAAGGAGCCGGTCCTTAAGCTGGCGCAGGCATACGCCTGCCCGGAAAAGGGAGTGGAGACTGCCAGGGACGCCCTGGACGGGGCGAAAGACATCCTTGCGGAAGCGATTTCTGATAACGCGGATTTCCGTCTGTGGATACGAAAGCTTACGGTGCAGAAAGGGAAAGTGATCTCGATGGCAAAGGATGCAGCAGCGGAATCTGTCTACGAGATGTACTATCATTTCGAGGAACCGATAAGCAGGATGGCCGGACATCGGACGCTTGCGCTAAACCGTGGGGAAAAGGAGAAATTCTTGACTGTGAAGGTGGAGGCTCCGCAAGAGGACATTCTGCGTTATCTGGAAAAGCAGACGATCCATACGGAGAACCCTTATACAACGCCGATTTTAAAAGACGTGTGCGCGGACGCATATAAACGGCTGATCGCACCCGCAATCGAGCGGGAACTCCGTAATGCCCTTACGGAAAAGGCCGAGGACGGGGCTATTGATGTGTTTGGGAAAAACCTGCATCAGCTTTTGATGCAGCCGCCTGTTGTAGGACGGACGGTTTTAGGTTGGGATCCGGCGTTCCGTACTGGATGTAAGCTGGCCGTGGTGGACCCGACCGGAAAAGTTATTGGTACGACGGTGATTTATCCCACAGCGCCGACGACCCCCGCGAAGATACAGGCGTCAAAGGATTTGCTGAAAATGATGATTGCAAAATATAGGATTACCTTGATTTCCTTGGGAAATGGGACGGCATCCAGGGAATCGGAACAGTTTATCGTGGAACTGTTGAAGGAAATCCCGCAGAAAGTACAGTATGTGATTGTCAATGAAGCGGGCGCTTCGGTTTATTCCGCAAGCAAACTGGCTTCGGAGGAATTTCCTGGATTTGACGTGGGACAAAGAAGCGCGGTTTCCATTGCCAGACGGCTGCAGGACCCGTTGGCGGAGTTAGTGAAGATTGAGCCAAAAGCCATCGGTGTTGGACAGTACCAGCACGACATGAACCAGAAGAAGTTGGGTGACGTGCTTTCAGGCGTGGTGGAGGACTGTGTGAATAAAGTGGGCGTGGATCTGAACACTGCTTCTGCACCGCTGCTCTCCTATGTCTCCGGCGTCTCATCATTGGTTGCGAAAAATATTGTGGCTTACCGGGAGAAGAATGGAAAATTTCAAAATCGGAAAGAATTATTAAAAGTACCAAAACTGGGGCCAAAAGCTTTTGAACAGTGCGCCGGCTTTCTCCGTATCCTGGACGGGGATAATCCACTGGATGCAACCACTGTACATCCGGAATCCTACAAAGCCGCAAGAGATCTTCTGAAAAAGCAGGCATGCAAGCCGGAGGATATCAAAGGCGGGAAGCTTCTGGGACTATCCCTTACTATCCGGGATTACAAAAAACTGGCAAGGGAGCTTGATATAGGGGAAATCACCTTGCGGGATATTGTAAAAGAATTGGAAAAACCGGGAAGGGATCCGAGGGATGAAATGCCAAAACCAATTCTCCGCACCGATGTGTTGGAGATGAAGGATTTAAAAGAGGGCATGGTTTTAAAGGGTACCGTCCGGAATGTTATTGATTTTGGCGCATTCGTGGATATCGGTGTGCATCAGGACGGATTAGTTCATATTTCTGAGATTACAGATCAAAAATTCATCAAGCATCCGCTGGAGATCGTCAGCGTTGGGGACATTGTCGATGTAAAAGTGCTAGGCGTGGATGTAAAGAAGAAGCGGATCTCGCTGACGATGCGGGGGCTTTCTTAAACGAAAACGAAGTGGGCCGTTTCCTTTTGCATAAAAATCGCCGGTGCGGTTTGCGTAGGAATGATCGGGAACGCCCTGGGTATTGGCGGTTTCGCATGTCGGAGAAGGGGAAGGTTGGAATGAAAAGTTCTTCAAGGAAACTGGCGGAGACCATCCTGGGAGTATTGGCGGGGAATATCATCATCGCGTTTACCGTCGTGGCATTTATGGTTCCCCATGGGATCATCATGGGCGGATCCACAGGCATCGGGCTGATTGTCAGCCATTATATACCCGTGTCTCTGTCTGTAGTGGTGTTTTTCTCCAATGTGGTTTTTTTTGTGCTGGGCGCGGCTGCGCTTGGAAAAAAATTTGTGGTAACGACGATTGCCAGCACATTTCTGTATCCCGTTTGCCTGTCGGTTATGCAGGCCATTCCTGGTATTACGGAGTTGACGGACAACAGGATGCTCGCAACGCTGTACGGAGGCGCTCTGTTGGGGATTGGCATCGGGGTGATCGTTCGGGTAGGAGCCTCCACCGGCGGGACGGATATCCTGGCGTTAGTATTCCACAAATGGTTCCATATCAGTGTGGCAGTGCTGATGTATGCGGTGGATTTTATTGTACTGGGGACGCAGGTACTTTTTTCTGGTACAGAGCAGATCATGTATGGTATTCTTGCGCTTGTTTTGGAGACGGTGATCATGAATCGGGTCATGCTCGTGGGGCAGTCCCAGATTCAGATTTTTATTATATCAGAGAAATACGAGGAAATCCGCAGGCGTTTATTGAAAGAGCAGGATGCAGGCGTGACGATGGTGCACGTGGAAACCGGATTCGGCAGGGTGGCGCAGAAAGCAGTGCTATGCGTGATTCCGCATCGGAAGCTGTATGCCGTCAATGAAATGATACATCAGATGGATGAGAAGGCTTTCCTGACCATCTCACAGATCAATGAAGTGCGCGGAAGAGGTTTCTCCCTCGAACGTGTAAAGTATGAAGGTGAAGATGAACTATGACAGGGCAGTTTGCAAGAACCCGGCTTTTGATCGGGGAGAAAGCAATAAAAAAACTGGGTCAGATAAGGGTAGCAGTGTTTGGGATTGGCGGCGTGGGAGGTTATGTGGTAGAAGCCTTGGCGCGGAGCGGCGTTGGGGCACTCGATTTAATCGACCACGACCGGATTGATATTACCAACCTGAACCGGCAGATCATCGCGACGATGGATACGCTGGGGGAACGGAAGGTAGATGTGGCAAAGGAGCGGATCCTGTCCATCAATCCGGACGCACGTGTTTTTGTACATCCGGTTTTTTATCTTCCGGAGACGGCGGACAGGTTTGATTTCCGACAGTATGACTATGTGGTGGACGCATTGGATACCGTCACTGGAAAACTCCGGCTCATTCAGCAGGCGAAAGAAGCGGGGGTTCCTGTCATCAGTTCTATGGGTGCGGGGAACAAGCTGGATCCGACGGCTTTCCATGTGGCGGATATTTATGAGACATCCGTCTGCCCACTGGCAAGGGTGATGCGCCGCGAATTAAAAAAACGGGGGATCAAGGCGCTGAAAGTGGTGTATTCCAGGGAAAAGCCGATTATGAAAACACAGACGCCCGGAACCGTTGCATTTGTGCCATCTGTGGCAGGGCTTATCATTGCGGGGGAAGTTATCAAGGATCTTTGCCTGGGCTGCGAATAGTAACCGTTTTACCGAGGGTGATGGTATATAAAAAAATCTGTTGACATCCAATATTATATCCCGTATAATATTCTCAATCAATATTATACGGGATATAATATTGGATAAAAATATAGCATTTAAAGCTTTTTATCGTGTATGTCAGAGAAAAGGAGTCATGCATATGGTTTTTAATACAGGCGCTGCTCTCTT
>CAZYVA010000099.1:0-6612 GCA_964650695.1 uncultured Dorea sp.
AGCAGACTTTCTCCGGAAAGAAAATCAGAAAGAAAAAAATAATTGAGGATGTTTGGGAGAAAAAAGCTGGTGGAAAAGGCAGTGGAGGCAAACCGGAGAGCCAATCCGGATATCCGCGTTTTTACAGGGCGGATTGCCAGCGGGGACCAGTTCATTGCGTCGTCGGCCAAGAAAGAGTGGATTGCGAAGGAGTTCCATGCGCTCTGTGCGGAAATGGAGGGAGCCGGCATTGCGCATGTGGCTTACCTGAACCGGGTTTCGTGCGTCATCATTCGGGCTATTTCGGACAAAGCTGACAACAGCGCGGCGGTGGATTACCCGGAGTTTGAGAAAAAAGCAATCGCCCGCAGCGTGAATCTGGTGAGGGAACTATTGCCGATGCTGGAATGACCGGCGGCAGCTTTGCGCGAGGGATAGCAAAGCCCTGGCGGGCTGCCAAAGGCGCATAAAAAGCAGCGCCGTCCCGTGTCGAAACAAGGGGGACGGTTTTTGCCCCCTTCTTTTTGGTTTTCCAGTATAATACGAACCAAAAGGAGGGGTTCTATTATGTTTTATTTTATGTTGGACGAGAAAGTGTTTTATGCTGTGCTTGGCGCAGTGACCGCAATCGGGATCTTCAGCAAATGCGTGGTGGATGTTTCTTTGAAGCGGCTGGTAAGGGCAGCGGAAAACATGGGCAAAAGCGAGCACTTTCTTATGCGGCTTGTAAGGGCAAAATTTGAACATGCCTGCATGGTGAGCGAAAAGGTAGAGAATGTTGGGGCGTTTGTGGACAAGTACCTTTATGGGTATCGGGTGCTGGGGATCCGTATGCACAGCCTGCGGCGGCTGGAAAAGGCGGCGGCCGTTCTGTGTGTGCTGCTCGGGGCGGCTGAGGCGGCCGGGGCTTACCTTGCGGCCGGGATGAGCGACATGGTATTGCAGACAGGCGGCATGGGGCTGGCGATGGGGGTACTCGTCGGTGTGTTCCATTTGGTAACGGATGAAAATTACCGTATGGATATGGCAAGGAATTATATGGTGGATTATCTGGAAAATGTCTGCCTGCACCGGTACGAAAAAGCTGTGAAGAAGGAGCAGGAAATCTCAGCGGCGGCCGTGCGGGGGCAGGCAGGCGCGTTTGTGCGCGCACGGGGAACGGAGCCGCTGTTCCCCGGCTCCGAGCCGGCAGACCCCATCCCGCAGACGCCGCCGCCGAACGACGCTCCTGGCGCCGAAGTCCCGTCGCCGCAGACGCCGCCGGAAATCCTTCCGCCAACGATGCCGGAGCCTTATGACACGCCGGAGGTACAGGCGGCTGCCACCGTGCCGAAGCAAAAGGATACACCGCCCGAAAAACCTGTGGAAAAAGATGTCCTGATCCGCCAAATATTAGAAGAGTATATGGCTTGATTAAACAGTATGGATTTGATAAAATGGGGCTAGGAGCAGATGGACACAAAACGGATGGCCGCATACGTTTTTGTGCCTATGAATCCCACAAAACGCCGAAAATCAGCCGTTTTTCGCAGAAAAAGGAGTGGATTCGGGGTGTTTTGGGATTGCGGGCGTGCGCAGCACGTAGCAAGCCGGTATCATCCGGGGCCAAATCCTATTTGACCCCAACATCCTATGATGAAAGGAAAGGAAGGGACGTCAGAATGGCAGAAAAAGTGACATTTGATTATTCGAACGCGGAAGCATTTATCCGGGCTCATGAAGTGGGATCCATGAAAAACATCGCGCTTGCGGCAAGGGATGAGCTGCTTGGGAGAAAGGGGGCAGGGAATGATTTCCTTGGATGGATCGACCTGCCGGTAGCGTATGACAAAGACGAATTTGCGAGGATACAGAAGGCCGCGGAGAAGATCCGGAAGGATTCGGAAGCGCTTGTCGTGATCGGCATCGGCGGCTCCTATCTTGGGGCAAGGGCGGCGATAGAGTTTTTGGGCCATAATTTTTATAACGTTGTCTCCAAGGAAGTGCGGGACGCGCCGGAGATTTATTTTGCGGGGAACAGCATCAGCAGTACATACCTGAAGCAGTTGACCGAGGTTATCGGGGACAGGGATTTTTCCGTCAATATCATTTCCAAATCCGGCACCACGACGGAGCCTGCCATCGCGTTCCGTGTGTTCAAGGGGCTTTTGGAGAAAAAATACGGGAAGGAAGGCGCGGCGGGGCGGATCTACGCGACGACGGACAAGGCGCGGGGCGCGTTGAAAAACCTGGCGGACGAAGAGGGTTATGAGACGTTTGTAGTGCCGGATGACGTAGGCGGACGGTTTTCTGTGCTGACTGCCGTAGGGCTTCTGCCCATTGCGGTCAGCGGCGCGGATATCGGGCAGTTGATGGCGGGCGCGGCTTCCGGCATGGAGCTGGCGAAGGGAAGCGCGTATGAGGAGAATGACGCCGTGTTGTACGCGGCCATCCGCAATATTCTGCACAGGAAAGGGAAAACGGTGGAGATTTTGGCGAACTATGAGCCAAGCTTGCACTATGTATCGGAATGGTGGAAGCAGCTTTACGGTGAAAGCGAGGGGAAAGACCAGAAAGGGATTTTCCCGGCGTCCGTTGACCTTACGACAGACCTCCATTCCATGGGGCAATTCATCCAGGATGGAAGCCGCGTCATGTTTGAGACGGTACTCAGCGTGGAAGAGTCCCGGGAGGAGGTCGCAATCGGCGAGGAGCCTGTGGATTTGGACGGGCTGAATTACCTTGCGGGGAAAACGGTGGATTTTGTAAACAAGAGCGCGATGAATGGCACGATCCTTGCGCATACGGATGGGAATGTGCCGAACTTGGTTGTACGTATTCCGAGGCAGGATGCGTTCTCGCTGGGGCAGTTGTTCTATATGTTTGAGTTTGCCTGCGGCGTCAGCGGCTATATCCTTGGCGTGAACCCGTTCAACCAGCCGGGCGTTGAGAGCTACAAGAAAAATATGTTCGCCTTGCTTGGGAAGCCCGGATACGAAAAAGAACGCGGGGAATTGCTGAAAAGGCTTTGACCCCTGGCCCTGGTACATACATCCATTAGGCTCTCTCTGGGCCTTGTCGGGTTTGATAAGGCAAGTTTCATAGCAGGAGGACATGCGGCGGCAGGTGGGTAAAATATTTTATCTTATGGGGAAAAGCGCATCGGGGAAGGATACGTTATATGAAGGAATCCGGAAAGCCTGCCCAGGGCTTTCCGGAATTACGCTTTATACGACCCGTCCCATCCGCGAGGGGGAGAAGGACGGGGAGGAATATTTCTTTGTGCCAAAGGACAGGCTGGACGCTTACAGGCGTGCGGGGAAGCTGATCGAGCAGCGCACATACCATACCGTATGCGGCGACTGGCATTACGCGACCGTGGACGATGGGCGGATGGATCTGGAAAAGGGGAATTATCTTGGGATTGGCACGCTGGAATCTTTTGAAAAAATGAAAAAGTATTTTGGAAAGGACCGGATTGTGCCGATATATATAGAGGTAGAGGATGGAGAACGCCTTTTACGGGCAGTCCGGCGGGAACAGGCACAGATAAACCCCAGCTACAGCGAAGTCTGCCGCCGGTTCCTTGCGGATGAAAAAGATTTTTCGGAGGAAAACTTGAAAAAGGCGGGGATCTCAAGGCGGTTTTACAACCGGGACAAACAGGAATGCCTGAGAGAAATCCGGAGGGAGATACAGGAATGAGCAGTTTTAAAGATGTGGTAGGCCACCAGGACGTCATAACGTATATACAGACCGCGGTATCCAAACAGAAAGTTTCCCATGCGTATATTATACAAGGGGCGCGCGGGTCGGGAAAGAACATGCTGGCGGAGTTGTTCGCCATGACTCTTCTGTGTGAGAAGCAGGGAGCGTCCCCGTGCAGCGTCTGCCATTCCTGCAGGCAGGCCGAAAGCCGCAGCCACCCGGATATCATCCATGTGACCCATGAAAAGCCGAATACCATCAGCGTGGATGAAATCCGCGAGCAGGTCAACAACACGATTGCCATCAAGCCGTATCAGGGGCCGTACAAGGTTTATATCATCGGACAGGCGGAACGGATGACGGCACAGGCGCAGAACGCATTATTGAAAACGATCGAAGAACCGCCGGAGTACGCTGTACTCCTTCTTCTGACGGAAAACGCGCAGATGCTGCTGCCTACCATCAATTCCCGGTGCGTGATGCTGAAGCTCCGCAACATCAAGGACACCCTGATCAAGAAATACCTGATGGATGTCAAGCAGGTCGCGGAGGAAAAGGCGGATATATGCACAGCTTTCGCGCAGGGGAATATCGGGCGGGCCGTGATGCTTGCGCAGTCCGAGTGTTTTTATGAGATACTGGAGGACGCGCTGCATCTTTTGACCCATATCCGTGAAATCAATCTAAGCGGGTTTCTTGCGGCGGTGGAAGAAGCCGGGAAAAATGAATTAAAAACTGAAGACTACCTGGACATCCTTATGATTTGGTACCGGGACATTTTGATATATAAAGCGACAAAGGAGCTGGAACGGGTCGTTTTTAAAGACCAGATAACATACATCCGGGAACAGGCAACGCTTAGTTCCTACGAAGGGATTGAAAAGATCCTGGAAGGGATGAGGAAAGCGAAGGAACGCCTGCGGGCAAATGTGAACTTTGAGCTTGTGATGGAGCTTTTGTTTCTGACGATAAAGGAGAATTGAGCATGATAAAAGTAATTGGGGTACGGTTCCGCCAGGCGGGGAAGATCTATTATTTCTCGCCCGGAAAACTGAAAATCCAGAACCACGATAACGTCATCGTAGAAACCGTCAGAGGGATTGAATTTGGCACGGTAGTACAAGGGGTCAGGGAGATCGAGGACAAGGCTGCCGCACAGCCGATCAAGCATGTGATCCGCATCGCGACAGAAGAAGATAAAAGAAAAGAAGAAAAAAACCGGGAAAAAGAAAAGGAAGCCCTCCGGATCTGCCGGGAAAAAATCCGCAAGCACGGGCTGGAAATGAAGCTGATCGACGCGGAATATACCTTCGACAATAACAAGGTTTTGTTTTATTTTACCGCGGACGGAAGGATTGATTTCCGCGAGCTGGTGAAAGACCTGGCGAGCGTGTTCCGCACCCGGATTGAATTGCGCCAGATCGGCGTCCGGGATGAGACGAAGATCCGGGGAGGTATCGGCATTTGCGGCAGGCCGCTCTGCTGCCATACGTATTTATCGGAGTTTGCGCCGGTATCGATCCGTATGGCGAAGGAACAGAACCTTTCCCTGAACCCGACGAAGATTTCCGGTGTCTGCGGCAGGTTGATGTGCTGCCTGACGAATGAAGAAAAAACCTACGAGGAATTGAACCGCTGTCTCCCCAACAACGGCAGCCATGTGACCACTCCGGAGGGGCTTCACGGCGAAGTGCAGTCCGTGGATGTCCTGCGCCAGCGTGTGAGAGTGGTTGTCACGCTGGAGAATGAAGAGAAGGAAATCCGGGAATATCAAGCCTGTGAGCTGAAATTTAAGCCGAAGAAGAAAAAGATGAAGATCTCAAAGGAAGAAATGGCGCAGTTGAAGTCCCTGGAGGAAAAAAACGGAGATTCTAAGCTGGATGATGAATGACGGGGTAACATTTTTGGGGGAGCGGCTGGACGATCTGCAGATCAAAGGCTATCACGTTATACAGAAACCGGGGTGCTTTTGCTTTGGGATGGACAGCGTGCTGCTGTCGGCTTTTGCGAAGGTCCGAAAAGGCGAAAGCGTGCTGGATATGGGAACCGGGACAGGGATCCTGCCGCTTCTGATGGAAGCGAAATATCCGGGGGAATGTTACGTTGGCCTGGAGATCCAGAAGGAAAGCGTGGACGCGGCGAGGCGCAGTGTCCGGTATAACGGATTGGAAGAAAAAATCCGCATTGTGGAAGGGGACATCTGTAACGCATCGGGGATTTTCGGGCAGGGCCGTTTTGAGGTGGTGACGGTAAACCCGCCTTATATGCCCGACGGGCATGGAGTGAAAAATGAAAAAAAAGCATTGTATATCGCAAAGCACGAGGTCTCCTGTACGCTGGAGGATGTCTTAAGGGAGAGCGCAAAGGTTTTGAAAGTGAAAGGGCGGTTTTATATGGTCCACCGGCCGTTCCGCCTGGCGGAGATCCTGAGCGGGATGCACGCATATGGCCTTGAGCCAAAGCGGATGCGGATGGTGCATCCGTATCCGGAGAAAAAACCAAGCATCGTGCTTTTGGAAGGGCAAAAAGGCGGAAAGCCGGGGCTTGACGTGGAGCCGCCGCTGATGGTGTGGGAAAAAAGCGGGGAATATACCGAGGAAGTGAAAAGAATCTATCATCTGTGAAAGAGAGTTTTTATCTGCACAAGTTAGCATTCACGGCCCCTCCCCTACAAGCCACAGACCGCCTTCTTAGAAGGCTATATGCCGCTTCGCGTCATATGTCTGAGGCTGTAAGGGGAGGTTCCTGCTTCGCAGTCCACTTTGAAAGAGATATACAGCCTCTTACGTGCAAGCACGACGCGTCTATATATCTCTTTCAAATTGGCCGTGAATAGGAGCCACAGGTCGTTAGCATTCACGGCCCCTCCCCTACAAGCCACAGACCGCCTTTTAGAAGGCTATATGCCGCTTCGCGTCATATGTCTGAGGCTGTAAGGGGAGGTTC
>CAZYVA010000100.1:0-6471 GCA_964650695.1 uncultured Dorea sp.
CCGAAATCTATTTGGGGAATTATAGCGAGAATCATAACGAACCATCCAGGTTTCACTGCGCCGCCGGGCATATAGCCTTCAAAGAAGGCGGCCTGCGGCGTGTAGGGGGAGGATCCGTGCATTGTAACTAAATATCGTAAATATATGGGAAATATCCTTGACAAACATCGGGAAAACAGATATAACTAAATAGATACATGCAAAGTGTAGAAAATATTTCTAACTTCGAATGGTTTTAGTTATGTAACAAGAGGAGGAAATTACACATGAACAAAACAGAATTGGTTGCAGCGATTGCCGACAAGGCAGAGTTATCCCGGAAAGATTCTGAAAAAGCCGTGAAAGCGCTGGTTGAAGTCGTTACAGACGAGTTAAAAAAAGACCATAAAGTGCAGTTGGTTGGATTCGGTACTTTCGAGGTTTCCAAACGGGCGGCAAGGGAAGGCAGAAACCCACAGACCGGCGGTGTTATGCAGATCAAGGCGTGCAACGCTCCAAAGTTTAAAGCAGGAAAAGCTTTGAAAGATGCTATTAACTAATAAAAGAATGACAGAAACAAAAGGCGGGAAACGGAAGTTTCCTGCCTTTTCCTGTCAGGGAAAGGCCAGGGCGGGCGGAAAATGAGGTTGGACAAATTCCTAAAAGTTTCACGGCTGATCAAGCGGCGCACGGCAGCCAACGAGGCGTGCGGCGCAGGAAGGGTGACGGTGAACGGGACGGTGGCGAAGGCTTCGCTCAAGGTAAAGCCGGGCGATATCATTGAGATCCGGTTTGGCGTGAAAAATGTTAAAGTAGAGGTCCTGGAGCTTTCGGAGACTGTGAAAAAAGAAGAAGCGGGACAATTATTCCGGTATTTGTAATAAATAGAAACAACCTTTCATAAAATGATTCAGAAGTTACGGTTCACGGCCGGTTTTTATCTGACATATAGAAATCCGCCGGACTTGCCCGGAAAGGGCTGTGAATAGCAGCGTTTAGGGAGGTTGTGGGTCATATGGATGAGAGAACAACGCAAAAAGGGCATAAGCTTGTCGTCAACAACCGCAAAACGAGCCTGGTGACAGGCGTGCTGGATGTGTTGTCTTTTGATCTGTGCGAGGTCCTGCTGGAAACAGAGCAGGGGATGCTGATGGTGAAGGGGACGGATCTGCATGTGAACCGGCTGAGCCTGGAAAAGGGAGAAGTAGACGTATCCGGAAATATAGACAGCATATCGTATTCCGACGCGCAGGCGGGGAAAAAACCTGCAGAGACATTGTTTGCGAAATTGTTTGGGTAACAGAAGGGGCGGCGGAGGATGATATCTGGGATCAGGGAGGAACTGGAAATTTTTGCCATTGCGGTTATCACTGGGGCAATCGTCCGGCTTTTCTATGAATTTCTGTGCTGCCTGCGCATGGTTGTCCATCACTCACGGGCGGCGGCCGGGGCGGAAGACTTTCTTTTCTGGCTTTTCAGCGCGGGGTATGTGTTTGTGCAAATCTACCAAACAAATTCTGGCGATATCCGATGGTATTTTGCACTAGGTATTGTGTCCGGAGTTTTGGCGCTTACCTTTTTTCTGAAGAAAATCCCAAAAAGGCCGAAAAAAAATCTGCGAAATTAACTATCCGAATTTCTTGCGAAAGGAAAAGAAACAAGTTATGATGGATAAATAATGAGGGTGCAGGTATATGTCCGGGAAACCGGATAAAGGGTGAGTATAAGAAATGGGAAACAAACAGAAGGGCCGAAGATATAGACAGCGGCGGCTTCGGACACATAAAAGGAGTGTCTTTCTTATTTGTGCGGTCATTTTACTTCTGGCTGCGGCAGTGTCGGCCAAAGGGATGGCGCTTCGTGGGAAGGAAAAGGATTTCCAGGCACAGGAGGCAGAGCTGCAGGAGCAGATCGACGAAGAAAAGGCGAGGACCGAACAGATCGAAGCGATGGAAAATTATATAGGGACGGATGAGTATGTGGAAGAAGTGGCGAGGGAAAAGCTGGGACTTGTCTGGGAGGATGAGATCTTGTTTAAGGCGGACTAGCGCTGCGGTCTGCAGATGAAACCATCGATACGTATGATAAGCTTTGGGAGGAGATTCCCAGGGCTTTTTGTTTTCCAGGCAATTGTGAAAAGGAGATCATGTATGGCGGAAATAAAGGAAAAGGCAGTGTTTGTGAATCCGTATGTGGTGCAGGTGGACAAGCTTGCGGATGCGATGGTGCATCTGTCGGACCGCCTTCTTTCGCTGGAGGAGTATAAAGGGGATTTTGAGGAAAAAGAATATCAGGAAATGTTCCGGCGGATCGCGGAAAAGGTTTGTGAAAGCTGCGAGATGCGGGAATGGTGCCTGGGGGATCGGTGCCAGGAGACCTATGAAGAGATGCGCAGGCTCCTGGATGCTGTGGAAGAATACGGGGCGGAGCTGAACGTGGAACTCAAACGGGGCTTTCAGAAAAAGTGTATCCAGGCGCCGAAGTTCCTGCAAGAGACATTGGAATTGTATGGAAATGAAAAAAAGCTGCTCCTGTGGAACAACCGGATGGTGCAGAACCGGAAGGGCTACGCCGGACAGATGAGCAGCTTTGCGAAGCTGATCCGATGCACGGCAAGGGAGCTGGATGCCGGGATTTTTGAGGATGAGCATTTGGAAAAAAGACTGAAGACCCATTTAAAGAAGATAGGCATCAAGATGATTTCCAGCGTGTTTTACGCAACTTCACAAGGAAAGTATGAGCTGCATCTGACGGTGAAAGCCCAGAAAGGGATGTGCGTGGCAGTAAAAGAGCTGGCCTATGAGGCGGGGCTATGCGTGGGGAGGATCCTGGTGCCGGAGCAGGGGGAGCGCCCGGTCGTGGGGACGTCCTATTGCACGGTTACTTGCGTGGAGGGCGCGCGTTACCAGACCATCCAGGGTGTGGCGAAGATCGGGAAGAACTGCGGGCAGATTTCCGGGGACACGTTTCTTCTGGCAGATTTGCCGGGTGGCAGGAAAGGGGTCGTGGTTTCGGACGGCATGGGTTCCGGTGAAGAGGCGCTCAAGGAAAGCAGTATGGTTGTGGAGATGCTGGAAGAACTTTTAGAAACGGGATTCCCGGCAAAAGCGGCCATTGAAATGATGAATACCGCGTTGGTGATTGGACGGGAGGAAGTCCGTTTTTCCACAGTTGACGCCTGCCTGTTTGACCTGTATACGGGGGAATGTGAATTGATAAAAGCAGGCGCGTCTACAACGTTCATCCGCAGTAAAAATCAAGTGGAGCGGGTACACTCAGACACGCTTCCCATCGGCGTCGTGAGGAATATGGAAATAGAGGCGGAGAAATGGCAGCTTCATTCCGGTGATTTTGTGATTATGGTGACGGACGGGGTGCTGGATGCGCTGCCGGTGGACGAACAGGAAAACTTAATGAGCAGTTTCATCCGGGAGGCAACGATCATCAACCCGAAAGAACTGGCGCATTATCTATTGGGGCGGGTGCTGGAATGGAGCGGAAGTAAACCGGCGGATGATATGACGATTGTTGTAACCGGGATCTGGAAGCTTTGACTATCTTTTAGTCGAAGCCCAGTGACTGTACCTTTACTCCCCAAAAGCACAATCACTGTCTTCTATTTTCTGATGTTTACAATAGCAGAGAAAAATGAAGAAAGTGTGTCAAAGAACTGAAGGATTTGAGAATATTCTTAAGAAAATTTAAGAGAAGAGGGGACAGGCCGCCTGTCTGCGGAACCGGAACTGTCCGGCTTGTATCTGCATATGCTATATTAGTGTAACGATTCCAAATGGATTGGACGCAATACTTGCCTGGATTTCCATTGGCCGCGTTGGATTTCCGGGCCGTAGCCGCCGCTACGCCGTCGTCCATCCGCCTTGCAGAGTGAACATTCATTCGGCGTATTCCGTCCAGTCATTTGAAAATCGCTACACTCGTTACACGGAATATTTGCCGCAGGCAAATGTTTTGTGTAACTGCATATACCGCGGCGAACAATTAGAAACGGCGGTTCATTTCGTTCGCGGGTATAAAACAGATGCATGATTTTAAGGAGCGAGACAGCGATGGAAGAGAAATTACCTTTTTACCTTGCGTATCCGATGGCATTCCCATCCGATGAGGAACAATTTGTCAGCCGCGATTATGCCTATTTAAATAGCCTTTACCCGGAGGCAGCCAAGAGGCTGATACCGTTTATAGATGATGAATGTACGAAAATGGAGTATGACGGCAGCATGATGTATGACGAGTATCCGGACCGGCTTCAATTGAACATGCTGTGTAAAAGGATTTACAGCAAAGCGGTGGAAGAGGGGGAGGAACCGGGGAGCTGGCTGATGGATCTGATCATGGTGATGGTTTACCATGAACTGTGTTTAAGAAGGATGGAACATCGGAGGTACAGGAGGAAGCTGTACGTTACTATCCACGGCCCAGGAGACCGCCTATAGTAACGGTTGTACGAACTTTCATGATAATATTTTTTGACGGGACAGCGGGAATGTGATAGAATGAATTATTGGTATCATAGACACAGTGATTTTGATGGTTCCGGCGTCGAAGGACGATCGGATCCTGCGCCTGTGTGCAAGCGAAGGATGCGCTTTTAGCATGGGAGGGGACGCCGAGGACTTTTGGGGAAGAAGCCATGAAGAATATTGTATTGATCGGGATGCCGGCAGCCGGGAAGAGTACGGTCGGGGTCGTAGCGGCAAAGCGGCTGGGATACGATTTTATAGACCCGGATCTCCTGATCCAGCAGAAAGAAGGAAAGTTGCTTTGCCAGATCATCGAAGAAAAGGGAGCCGAGGGTTTTTTGGAAGTGGAGAACCGCGTCAATGTGAGTGTAGATGCAGAAAAAGCGGTTATCGCCCCTGGCGGGAGCGTGGTGTACTGCGCGGAGGCGATGGAGCATTATAAGCGGACAGGGGTTATTGTTTACCTTCAAGCCTCCTATGAGACGATTGAAGAAAGGCTTTGCAATGTGGAAGGGCGCGGGGTCGTTTTTCGGGGGCGCCAGACTTTGAGAGATATATATGAAGAACGGCGGGTATTGTTTGAAAAATACGCGGATATTACCGTTTGCGAGGATGGGAAAAGCTTAGAGGAGACGCTTGATTGTGTGGTAGAGACATTCGGAGCATTTTCTCACGGGATACCCAGTGAATGGGCATCCCCGGCCGATAACAATTAGATTATTACGGATTCGTTACAAGATTGTAAAAATTATTTTACAATCTTAGAAATTGTGGTATAATATTTCCGGCGCGTGTGATAATGAAGGATAGAAGGTACTGGACAGTTACGATAGAAAATGAATATTTTGGTACTATCCACGGTCTGAAATGCCCATTGAGCGGGCGTTCTGTGAAAAAGGGGTCCAAGAGCGAGGGGCGATCTTGCGAAGCAAACGATAAATATCGCCCCGGATCGTTACTATGAATGGTCTCCGCGCCGTGAAGAACGGCAGAATTTTGTGTGGCATGGATTCCTCGTACCGTGAAAAGCAGCACGGGGCAGTATGCAGGCGGGCTTGAAATAGAAAAGCGACTCGAGGTGTATTATGGAGCAGTATATTATTAAAGGGGGGCATCCGCTGGTTGGGGAGATTGAAATCGGCGGTGCAAAGAACGCTGCGTTAGGTATACTTGCAGCGGCGATCATGACGGATGAGACAGTCTGTATCGACAATCTTCCGGATGTGAATGATATCAATGTCATGCTGGACGCGATTCAAGGGATTGGCGCCAGTGTACACCGCATCGACCGGCATACGGTCACCATCAGCGGCAAGGGCATCCGGAGCCTGAGCATTGAGTACGATTATATAAAGAAGATCCGCGCTTCCTATTATTTACTGGGGGCGATGCTTGGGAAATGCAGCCATGCCGAGGTCGCGCTTCCGGGAGGGTGCAATATCGGCAGTAGGCCCATCGACCAGCATATCAAGGGCTTCCGGGCGCTGGGCGCGGACGTGGATATTGAGCATGGGAAGATCATCGCGGAAGCCTACAGGCTGGTGGGGAAGCATATTTATTTTGATGTGGTAAGCGTGGGTGCGACGATCAATGTCATGATGGCGGCAGCGATGGCGGACGGCGTGACGATCATGGAAAATGTGGCGAAAGAGCCCCATGTAGTCGATGTGGCGAACTTTTTGAACAGCATGGGCGCCAATATCCGCGGGGCCGGGACGGACGTCATTAAGATCCGCGGGGTCCGGCGTCTGCATGGGAGCGAGTATTCCGTGATCCCGGATCAGATCGAGGCGGGTACGTTTATGTTCGCGGCGGCGGCGACGAGAGGGGATGTGACAGTGCTGAATGTGATCCCGAAGCATTTGGAAGCAACGATTGCAAAGCTGTCGGACATTGGCTGCGAGATTGAAGAATTTGACGACGCGATCCGTATAGTATCCAAGGGCAACCTGATAAATACCCATGTAAAGACGCTGCCCTATCCGGGATTCCCGACGGATATGCAGCCGCA
>CAZYVA010000101.1:0-6348 GCA_964650695.1 uncultured Dorea sp.
ATCGGAAGGAGATTGAGGAAATCGTCCGTGCGAATCCATCGGTCAGGTTCTGGAACCTTTCCAGGGTCGGGGCAAAAATAGACGGGACGGAGTTAAAGCTGGGTTAAGGAAAGGGACATTTTTATAGTATCAAGAAAGCAACAATGGAATTTACACAGGCAGGTTTACGATGAAAACAATCACAATCGATTCGATAAAAATTGGTCAGGGCCACATCCCCCTTGTGATCCCGGAGATAGGGATCAATCACGGAGGAAGCCTTGCGGCGGCAAAGGAAATGGTCTTGTCCGCCCACCGGGCGGGGGCCAGGCTGATCAAGCACCAGACCCATATCGTAGAGGACGAGATGAGCCGTGCGGCGAAAAAGACCGTGCCGGGCAATGCCACGGATTCGATCTATGATATTATGGCGCGGTGTGCCCTGTCCGGGGAAGAGGAGGCAGAGCTGAAACGGTATACCGAAAGCCTTGGGATGGTATTTTTGAGTACCCCGTTCTCCCGCGCCGCCGCTGAGAGGCTGGAGCGGATGGGTGTGAAAGCCTATAAAATCGGTTCGGGGGAAATGAACAATTATCCTTTGGTGGAGCATATTGCGGAATTTGGGAAACCGATGATTGTTTCTACCGGGATGAACGACCTGAAAAGCATAGAAAAGACCGTCAATATACTGGAACGCCACAGTATACCTTATGCGCTCATGCATACGACAAACCTGTATCCGACACGGCCGGATCAGGTGCGGCTGGGCGCCATGCGGGAGATGATGGAAGCGTTTCCAGGCGTCCCGATAGGGCTGTCCGACCATACGGTGACGAATACAGCATGTATCGGGGCGATGGCCCTGGGCGCCTGCCTTGTGGAGCGGCATTATACCGACACGATGGACCGTTCCGGTCCGGATATCGCCTGCTCGATGGACGAAGGGAAGCTGGCGGAGCTTTTGCAGGCAGCAGAGGATATCCCGAAAATGCTGGGCGGGGAAAAACATGCGCTTGAAGAGGAACAAGTCACGATTGACTTTGCGTTTGCCTCTGTTGTGACGGTACAGCCTGTGAAAAAGGGGGAGCTTTTCACAAGGGGCAACCTGTGGGTAAAGCGTCCCGGCACAGGGGAGATACCGGCAGAGTTTTATACAGATATTTTAGGGAAGCTAGCGGCGCGTGATATTGAGAATGACACACAGCTTACAAGGGACATGGTTGCAGAATGAAAAAAATCTTATTTTTATCCGGGACGAGGGCGGACTATGGGAAGATCAAGCCGCTGATCCAGGCGGTGGAAAACCAGGAAGACTTGGAGGCTTATGTGTATGTCTCCGGTATGCACCTGTTGGAGCGGTATGGAAGTACATACAGGGAAATACTGAAAGACGGGTATCAGAATGTGTATGTCGCCTATGGGCTGTGCCAGACGCAGAGCATGAGCTATAACCTGGGGAATCTGATCTGCAGCTTCTCAGGGTACGCGGCGAATCTCCGGCCGGATCTGATCGTGGTGCATGGGGACAGGAGCGATGCCCTGGCCGGGGCGATCGTCGGGGCGCTCAACAATATCCTGGTCGCGCACATTGAGGGAGGGGAACTGTCCGGGACGATTGATGAATCGATCCGGCATTCGGTTTCCAAGCTGGCGCATATCCATTTAGTGTGCAACGCGGAAGCAAAGGAACGTTTGATCCAGATGGGGGAGGAGGCAAGGCGTATATACGTCCTGGGTTCCCCGGATATAGACCTGATGTTTTCTGACGCCCTTCCAAGCCTGGGACAAGTCAAGGAACGGTATGAAATCCCGTACCAGCGGTACGGGATCCTGATGTACCATCCGGTGACGACGGAGTATGACAAGCTTTCCGGGCATATCGCGGCAGTGGTGGATGCCGTGATTGCCACCAATCGGAATTATGTCGTCATATACCCCAACAATGATCTCGGTTCGGAGCTGATTATAAACGCTTACCAACGTCTGCGGACGGAACCGGTGAGGGAGCGGTTTTGCGTGTTTCCTTCCATACGGTTTGAGTATTTTCTGACGCTGCTGAAAAACGCTGAGTTTGTAATCGGGAATTCCAGCGCGGGTATCCGAGAGGCCTGCGTTTACGGTATACCGGCGGTTGACATAGGGACGCGCCAGAGGGGGCGTTATACGTTAAAAGAGGATGGGAATATCATTCATGCCGAAGAGGATGTGGAGGAGATCGTGAACGTATTTGCGGACATCGAGAGATATCGGAAGAAAAGCTCGGATTTTGGAGATGGGGAGAGTGTAAAGCGCTTTTTGGAGGTACTAAGCAGTGATATATGGAACCTTCCGATACAGAAGCATTTTGTGGATATAGATTTTTAAACATTCATGATGGCAGGAGGTATGGGATGAATTACCGGAATATATTTTCTTTGGACGGGAAAAGTGTTGTCATTACTGGAGGAGCAGGCTATATAGGTTCAAAAATTGCGGAATGCCTGCAGGATTTTGGCGCGTGCGTCATTGTTGCCGATATGGTTGGGGCAGAGAATGAGCGGATCCGGGCATTAGAAGCAAATGGTAAGTTTTTGTATGTGAAATGCGATTTGATGAATGTAGATTCCGTCAAGGATATGTATGCAAAGGCCGAGTCAAAGACGGGGAAAATAGATGTTTTGTTCAATTGTGCCGCGTATACAGGATATGCGGGGACCGGAGACGCGGATCAGATGCCGGATGATGTTTTTGAGGCAGGCATCCGGGGGACGTTAGGCCTGACCTACCGGTGTACGAGAGAGATTGTGCCTTTCATGAAAAAGAACCATCATGGCAGCATTATTAATTTTGGATCGTTGTATGCTTTGATTGGGCCGGATTTCCGTACTTACCCGGATGGGTTTAACAGTCCGCCAAATTACGGCGCGGGAAAAGCCGCGATTGTACAGTTGACCAGGCATTGCGCGTCCCAGTTTGCAAGGTACGGGATCCGTGTCAACAGCATGACGCCGGGTTCTTTCCCGCATCCGGAAGCACAGCAGCACGAGGTGTTTATGGATCGTTTAAGTAGCCGCACGATGTTAGGGAGAATTGGATACCCGGACGATTTACTGGGTGTTGCCGTGCTGTTAGCTTCTGATGCGTCTTCCTATATGACAGGCGCGAATGTGATTGTCGATGGCGGGACTACCGCATGGTAAAAATGGCATATGAAGGATGGAGTGTCAGGCGATGGAGTACAGGGTTTTGTTTACCGCCATGGGTTCTATAGGGACACGGCATTTGAAAAACCTGAAGAAAGTTTTGGAAGCATGGGGGGATACTTGCCATGTTGACGTCATCCGAAGGACGGACAGGCAACTTCCTGTTAATGTCAGAAAAATGGTGGACAGGGAACTCTATGATTGCCGGGACGCCTGCGAAGCCTATGACATGATTTTCATTACAAGCATAACAGCACTCCATTATGATGAAATCTGTTTCTGGAGGGAGCGTTCGGGAAATTTGTTTATTGAAAAACCGGTTCTGGAACATGGCAGGCATAGGATCAAGGATATTTTGCCGATGGGGGAAGAGATTTTTTATGTGGCTGCCCCCATGCGTTACACCGATGTTTACCGCCGGTTAAAAGAGATGGTTTCTGTGCGGCAGTTTTATTCTGCGCGCATCCTATGCTCTTCTTATATGCCCGGATGGCAGAAAGGGAGGGATTATAGACAAAGCTTCCGGACGCGTGAAAAAGATGGTGGTGGCGTAGACATAGATCTGATTCATGAGATTGATTATATGGCGGGCCTGTTTGGGATGCCACGTTCGGTACAGCGGATGGCTGGAAAGTATTCTGATTTGGAGATGCGGGCTTCTGATTTGGCGGTGTATCTTTTTGAATATGAGAAGATGCTTGTGGAAGTGCATTTGGATTATTTTGGGCGGAAAGAACAGAGATACATTGAACTTTACGGCGCGGATGAAGTGGTCCGGGGTGATTTTCTCAAGAAGGAAATTACCCGTTACCCGGCGGAAAAGGTGGAAAAATTTGATGATTGCGTGGATCATTATTACAGGGAAATGGAAAATTTTGTAATGATGGTGAAGACCCATGACCTGGAACGCAACATCAACCCGGTATCATACGCGGTAAAAGTACTGCGGCTGGCGAAAGGAGAGCTTTAGATGGAGAAAATATTGTTTACCGTGTGCGGGCGCGCTGGGTCAAAAGGAGTCAAAAGCAAGAATTTCAGGGGATTTTTAGGGAAACCGTTGATTTACTATACCTTGCGGGCTGCAAAATTGTTCTGTAAAAATTACCCGGAGCAGTATGAAACGGATTGCGTCGTCAGCACAGACAGCTCTGATATTTTAAACTATATAAAAGGGTTTCCGGATGTCCTTTCCTTGGAAAGACCGGCAGAGCTTGCGCAGGACGATACCCCGAAGGTGCCTGTGATTCAGCATGCGGCGCGGTATGCAGAGGAGCATTACCAAAAAACATATGATTTTGTGGTGGATTTGGATATTACATCCCCTTTGCGTAAAAGCGCCGATATCGATCGCGCGATCCAAATGTGTGGGGAAGACAACAGGGAGAAGTACGACTTGGTTTTTTCGGCCGCAGAATCGAGAAGGAATCCTTATTTCAACATGGTAGAAATCAAGGATGGCTATGCATATAAGATTAAGGAATCTGATTATGTCTGCCGCCAGCAGGCTCCGCAGACGTATGATATGAATCCATCCATCTACTGCTACAATCGGAATGCACTCCTTCATAAGCTAAAAAAGGTCACGTTCGAAGGAAAAAGCGGCGTTTTGGAAATGCCGGATACTTATGTGATTGATATAGACAGGGAAAAGGACTTTGAAATTTTAGAGTTGTTGGTCAAGGAGTATTATTTCAGTGAATACGAGGAATTGTTCCGATGAATGCTGGCTTTGCGCCGGATCATAGGATCGATATTGATAAATCAGAAAAGAGGGCGCTTCATGGCGGAACCGTTTTTAGAAGAGATTTACCGTGAATCAAAACTTTTATTTGATCTGAAACAGCTTGTGGAATTTATCCGGCTGGGGCAGCCGCTGGCTTTAAAACGGAAATTCAATGAGATCAGCGGCCATTTACAGGAATCCTGTGAACGGTATGCCAGGAGCGACCGCCAGTCCGCCAATGAGTTGTGGGGCTGTCTGTTGGAGTTGACAACAAAAACCGGTGGCGAATATGATTATGTACGGATGGGCGACTGCCTGGAAGAAAAGATCATTCCAGGATTCCAGGCCTATTTATCCCAATGGGGGAACATCTGTGTGGATGATGGACAGGGCTTCTGCCTGAAGTCATCAAAAAGCGGGTTCCTGACGGTGCAGTTGACGGAGAATGGGAGGTATTTACATAGCACACTGGATCCGATGTGGGAAGCTTACCTTATGGCGAAACAGTTGTACCGGATCCAAACTACGAATTATGTTTTCTGGGGGTGCGGGCTTGGGTATATCCCTTATCAGATTTATCTTTATTCCAATGGTTCCGCCAATATCAAGGTGTTTGAGCCGGATCCAAGGATGGTACAGTATGGGTTGGATTATGGTGTGCTGGGCTGGATACCGCAAGACCACCTGGAAGTCTTTGTGTCAGAGGATATCATGCCATTTGTGGAAAGCACTGCGCACAGCGATACAGCTTTTTATATCCATGAGCCGTCCTTCCCCATGGTACGGGCGGATCAGCGGCAGTTTGTGACGGGGGTTCTGATTGATGAAAAGACCAAGCGGACGTTTGAAAAGAATTTCCGGATCCATGCGTGGCAAAATTCGCGTTCTGTCCGCCGGATGATTTCGGATTTTGATAAAAGCCGGATGAAAAAAGAGATGATCGTAGTGGCGGCGGGGCCATCCTTGGATGAGGATATGGATTACCTGCGTGAAATGCAGGGGGAAAAATCCATCATTGCCGTAGGCACCGTATTCTCAAAATTGGTAAAGGGTGGGATCCGTCCGGATATTGTGACGATTTTAGATTCGTATCCGTCCACCTTGAAGCAGATAGACGGACTTTATGGGCAGGATGTCCCTTTGCTTTTGGGGGAGGCTGCATACTGGGAGATTGCAAGGAAATACCGGGGAGAGAAATATCTGGTGTTTACCGACCCGGCTTTAGAATTGCCGCAGGAGTATACCGGGAAGAAAATAGAATACATCAAGTGCGGCGGGACGGTCACGGATCTGGCCATCAGGGAGGCCTTGTATTTTGGGGCGGCGTCCATTGAGCTTATCGGCGTGGATCTGGCGTTTCCGGGAAATGTCAGCCATGCCAAAGATACGCCGGAACGGACCAGGAGGGATACGGGGACGATGGTCTTGGCGGACAGCGTCAGCGGCGGGCAGGTGTATACCACA
>CAZYVA010000102.1:0-6287 GCA_964650695.1 uncultured Dorea sp.
CCTTTCCTCCCAGCTCCCCATCATCCTCCGATAAGATTCCAGAAGCCCGATCCGGGGCTCCCAGCCCAATTTCTTAAGCTTCCCCGCGTTCAACTGCATCCGGACGTCCGGCGCGTACCCGTACTGCAGCGCGTCTTTTGGTATGTCAAAAAGCACCTGTATCCTGCCCCCTGCCAGCTCTTCTGCCACCATCTGCGCCATTTCCCTTATCGTCATATGGGACGCCTCGTTCGTCACCGTATAAGCCTGCCCGTCCTCCCCCCGTACAAGCAGCAGGAACACCGCTTTCAGCGCGTCACTGGTATAACAGTAATTCCCCACCGAACCGCCCGCCGTATGCAGGATAATATCCTCCCCTTTCAGGGCGCTTTTCGCGAACTGGGCAAACACCCGGTTTTCCTCCATAGGGACGCCGGCCCCAAACGTCTGCGCCAGCCTCGCGATCCGCACAGGGACCTCGTACTCGCTTGCATAAGACGCGCAAAGGCACTCGCAGAGACGTTTCCCTTCCGGGTAACAGCTCCTCACATTCAGGATATCAACGTAACCCAGATCTTTCTCCGACACAAAGGGAAGATCCGGGTCTGTCACCCCGTAGACCTCCATCGAGGAGAGGTAAACCATCCCCTTGGCCTGTTTGTTTTTTGCAAGCTCCAGCATCTGTCCTGTCCCGCTTACCGCAGTCCGTATCGTCTCCACCGGATGCGTCACAAAAAACTTCGACCCTGTCGGGCTTGCCGTATGGATGATATAGTCTACCGGGCCCTCCACCCGGATGTCCTCTGCCAGATCCCCGGCAATCAGTTGTAAGGCGTCCCGGTCCGCCCCCTGGAACATCCGCTTTGCTTTCTCCAGGTCCCGGACCAAAGCCAGTACCCGTATCCTTGCCTGCCTCTGGCGGTCCATCTCCAGCAAAGCTTTGACCGCGAGCGAACCGATCAGCCCCGTCGCCCCGGTAACCAGGACACTGCTGTGGTACAAGTCCTCAAACGGCAGGCCGCATCCTGCGATATGTTCCAAATCTTCCCGTACATAGCTGTCCAGCAACATGGATCCTGTCCCATCCCTTTCCTTATCTCATCCGTTTCCCGATCCGGTTTGTCAGCCCGATCCCAAATGTCTGCTCATTTTCTTTATATTGTAAAAGCGCCCGGAACATATACACGTCTTCCGGGGTTGTCACCTTGATGTTCCCACGGTTCCCTTCCACGATATGCGCCGGGATGCCCAGCACCTTCAAAATCGTGCAGGCGTCTACGATATCCTCATATTTTCCCGGACGCTTACGGATTTCCTCATGGTAGGAAAGGATATCCCCCAGCCGGAAGCTCTGCGGGGCCTGCGCGGAAAAACTTTCCCTCCGGTAAGGGACCGTATCGACCGTCCGGCCATCCTTGCTCAGCATAATCGTCTCATAGCACGCCGTTGATGTGATCGCGTTCCCGCAGCTTTTTACCATCCCGATATTCGCGGAGATCACGTCATAGGAGACAAACGGCCGCACCCCGTCATGGATCAGCACAATGCTCTCCGGCGGGTTTTCCTTCCTGGCGGCCCGAAGGCCCAGGTAAATGGAATCCTGCGCGGTCTCACCGCCCGGCACGATCCCCGCGACCTTCGCCACCCGGTATTCGTCCACAAGTTCCTTCGTATAAGGAATGTAGTCCTCCAGCACGGCCATGTAGATTTTATCGATCTCGCTGTGCTTCTGGAAAAGCTGCAGGGTATGGATCAGGATCGGTTTCCCGTTGATCTCCAAAAACTGCTTCGGGACCCCCGCTCCCAGCCGGATGCCGCTCCCTCCCGCAAATATCACCGCAATATTCATCTGTCCCTCCCCTGGTTATCGTTCTTCCTCCGCATCGGTTTCCCGCCGGAAATCCAATTGCGCCATCTCTTTCATTTCCTTTTGCTTCTCCGCCACCCGCTCCGGGATCTCTTTCGGGAGCTTCCCCAGCAAAAACCAATCGATCACACGGTCCGAAGCGCCGCCGTCCGGCGCGTCGAAGTGATCCGCCGCGTACCGCCCGGCTTTCTCTGCTTCAAAATCCTTCTCCTCGATCGCCCTTGCCACCTCTTCAAAGGTCCGGCAGATTTTCCCCGGCGCATTCTCCGCGAAGCTTCTATGGAATCCCCGTGTGTATGCGTAATGCTCCAGGTCAAAGGCAAAAAACAGCATCGGGCGGCGCATCAGGGAATACTCGTAAATGCCCGAAGAATAATCGGTGACCAGCAGATCCGTGATATAATACAAATCGTTGATATCCGGATATTCCTTCACGTCCAGGAACCTGTCCCGGTACTCCTCTTTGACCTCCAGCTTTTCCTTCACCCACGGGTGCGCCTTGAACAGTACGACGTATTCCTCCCCGCACGCCTCGTACAGCCGCTTCTGGTCGATCATCTCATACGGATAGTAGGCTGTCTTATTGTTCTTCCCCCTGAACGTCGGCGCAAACAGGATCACTTTCTTCCCCTTGCACAGTGGATATTTCTGATATAGGATCGCCTTCACCGTTTCCTGGCGATCCCGATTTAAAAACGCGTCGATCCGCGGCATACCCGCCGCGACAACCTGCTCCATATTGATCCCCCAAAGCTCTGCGTAAAACGGGGCGATCTTTTTGGAATCCACGACGCCATACCAGTATTGACGGTGGCAGGACATCGGCGGGGGGCCTCCGTTCAGCCCCCATCTGCTGTATCCGGAAGCTTTAAAGCCGGCCCCGCCATGCCAGAGTTGGATGAGCCTGGACTTCTTCCCTACGCGGATCCAGTCAAAAGCCGGGACATAGTCATCGATAAAAATGATCCCGCTCTGGGCGACCGGCGTAAGGAACCCTTCCCAGTCGATCTCCTCCGGCTCCATCATAGACTGATCCACACTGTAAACCTGTACATGGAACTTCCGGTCAAGCCCGCGCTCGGCCATCCGGTTGTAAACCGCTTCGAGGTTGGATCCGAGCCGGTTTTTCTGCACGGTGAGGAACAGCACGTTTTTCATGCGGTCCCCCTTATACTTCTCTATCGTCTTCCGGTACATCCTGCGCGCGCAGTACCAGACATCATGCCTCTGCCGCTCAAGAATCGCCTTAATATCTTCTTTCCAGTCTTCATTGACCGGGAATGTCAGCGGCGCCTCGGAAAGATTCCGGATATTCATACGGAAATACAGGCTCCCATACCCCTCCTCTACAAAGAAAGAGACATTATACGCCTGATGGAACCCGTGGTAGGGAAAACTCCTGGAATGCGCATTCAGCTCCCCCAACAGCGCCTCCCCCATCTCGCACTCCGCCAGCACGTCCTGCCCCTGGCAGGCGTAGATCCGGTACAGGCCAAACGGCAGGCAGATATTTTCCCCGTTGTTTGTCAAAAGCGCATGCAGCACGTACCGGCCTGCCCCGATCTTTTCTGTGTCCCACTTTACCCGCGCTTTCCCGGCGGTATAGACGCCATAGTATACGAGGGGGTCCGTATCGATCCCTTCCCCGGCGCCTTCCTCCCAAAGCTCTACCGTCAAGTATAGATGTGTCCTCTCCCATCGGATCTCCCGCACGGCCACACGCAGGCCACTCTCCTTGATTTTCCAGTTCATTCCCGGCTCCTGTCACTTGAATCACTTCAGCCGATCCACCACATTGCACTGGTAGCGGATCATTTCCTTATAAATCCTCTCGCAGTTACGGTGGTCGCGGAAAGCAAAGAAGTCATCCGCCCGCGCCACATACTCCTCTTTCATCTTACATCCTGTTTTCATATACGAGATCAGAAGATCGATCAACTCTTCATTCGTCGTGCAGATCTCCCCGAACGCCATCGTACTGTACTTGAAAACCCCCTCGTCGTAATGCTTCGGGATGTCCTTATGGTGCAGATAGACAACCGGCTTCCTCATATAAGCAAAGTCGAACTGGACCCCGGAATAATCCGTCACCATCAGGGCGGACTCCCGGAACAGCTTTTCATAGCTCATATCCCCGATCGACGGGATGATATCCACATAATCATTTTTCTCAAAATCCTCCGCCTGCGGGCTGACAATGGGGTGCAGGACATAGACGATCCGATAGCCATACTGCTTTGCCGCCTCGATGAGCTTCGGGGCATTGATCAGGCTATTGTAAATACGGAAATAATCCGTTTGTTTAAAATACGGGTTATAATCCCGCGCCACTCCTTCATTCCCCATCACGATCATCGCGGACTGCATCCGCCAGGTCGGGGAGATCAGGATCTGCTTTTTCGCCTCATCTACCAACCCGTCATACCTGGGTACACCTGTCAGCCGGAGGGCATCGTATCCTATATAATTATAAATCGGATGGGACAGATTTGCAATCTCATACTTGGACGCGCAGAAATACAGCCGCGTGTTATCCTTTAGCCGGTACTGCGCCCTCGCGATATTCTGCACAGACAGGCCATGCTGTACGCAGACTACATGGAACCGGGTCAGGTCTTTGATGTAGCCGGATCGTTCCTCCCCATACCCATTAAACGCATAGACGGTGGAATTTGACACCACCATCATATCCGCGTTTAAGAAGATCAACTGGTGCAGCAATGAATTTCTTTTCAGAGGACGGTACCCTTCTTTGCGCATCCGCCTGTAATCGGCAGTTTTCTTGTCCAGCAGGTAATAAACCCGGATCCCGTCCCTTTGTTTTGCGCAGTATTTGTAAAGATATTCCGCCGAATCCCCGCCTTTATATATTTTGTCGAAAAACATCCAGATCGTCTTTTTCCTGAAATACGGACGCGTGAGAAAATAAATCATCCGCAGTACGATGAACCTTCTGGAATCCGCGTTTCCGCTTTTCAGCCATCCCAGCCAGGTACACAGCTCCCTGTAGCACATATACCATCTCTTTGCCTTGCGGAACACAATGACGTTATCTTTTTTGCGGAATGCAAGGAAATTTTTAAATTTCCAGAATCCATACGGGGATTTCGACATGATCTTGCTGTCGTGGGATAAGAGATTGAGTTTCAGCCGGTAATCATAGCCGTCCATCTCCATCAGGAACACGAGATCCTGATCCCTGTTTTTTTCTTTTAACGGGATGGATACGTGGAACGTATGGTATTTATAAACGGTAATGCCAAAATACTTACAATGCGAATACCGCATTTCTTCTTTCAGCTTATACTTTTCCCCATCCAGCTTCGCATAGTAATCCACCCGCTCCGTCGCAAAATAAGAAAAAGCCCGCAGATCCATCTCCAATTTCCCATCCCGGTATTCCATAAACTGGATCTTCATCTCTACGTCCGTAGAATAAAAAAAGGGGACCCCATGAAGCTTCCCTGCCAAAACCGCTTTTTTCCCATCCCCAGGCTCTTCCCTGCAGTAATCCAGCCAAAGCTTTTCATCATCATACTTTAACCTTGCCAAAAGCAGGCGGATATAATAATTGGTTGTATAAGTCGGGCAGTGATAAAGATCCGCCAGCACATCATCCCCAATATACTGCAAAATCGGCCGCAGGGAACGAAGGTACGTCTTCCCGTCCTCTGTGATCACCCTTTTGTCGTAAGTATTTTCATTTGTCAAAAGCCTGCAGATGATATAATGCGCTGTGACATACTGCAGGTATCGCGGAACCTCGCCATAATCCGCCTGGACCCTCTCCAGAAATGGCAGGAAGCATTTGAAAAGCGAGTCGTAATACCATTCCTTCCGGTAAACGCCAGGGTAAATATAGTGATGCGCTTCCCTGGGTGTATGGTAATGGTAACACACGCTTTGAAGATACAGAAAAACCCGGTTCTCCAGGCTCATACGAAGCAGCATCTCTTTTTCCGCTTCCATCCCAAATGCCGGGTTCATAAGATACTGCTTCGCAATCTCCGCGCGGATCACCGTCCCGTTCAAAAACACCGGGACAATGGCGCAGTCTTCCCGTTCCCACAAATTTACAAGCGTCTTTTGCGTGGGCAGGCGGTTTGGCAAAAAGACGCGCTTGCGCCTTTTCCCTTCAAAAACGTATTCTTTGTCCGTCATAACCAGGGAAATGCTTTCCCCATATTCCTCCAGCGCGGATAACACATGTTTGAAATAATCCTCCGGAAAGGAATCGCCGCCATTGACAAGGGTGACGTATGCCCCGTCCGCGTTTTTCACAAACACATCGTACTGCATACTGACATCCGCCGTGTTTCCTTCTGTAATTTCAATCCCTTCCTGCCGGCCCAGCAACTGCCTCGTGCCTGCATCCAGCTTCTCCTGCCCGGAAGGGATGAATAAAACGGATATTTTCTTTTGATCCATGACATGCTCCATT
>CAZYVA010000103.1:0-6110 GCA_964650695.1 uncultured Dorea sp.
AAAGATCCCATTCGGCATATGCCAGATCGGGAAATCGTTCCGCAATGAGATCACGCCGGGCAACTTTACGTTCCGCACCCGTGAGTTTGAGCAGATGGAGATGGAGTTTTTCTGTGAGCCGGATACGGACCTGGAGTGGTTCGCTTACTGGAAGAAGTTCTGCCTTGACTGGCTGTATACGCTTGGCTTGAAGG
Source organism: uncultured Dorea sp. (assembly GCA_964650695.1). Taxonomy (GTDB): domain Bacteria; phylum Bacillota; class Clostridia; order Lachnospirales; family Lachnospiraceae; genus CAZYVA01. The sequence continues at coordinate 195 of CAZYVA010000103.1, forward strand.
ATGATGAAGTGCGTTACCGCGACCATGGCAAGGAGGAACTTTCTTTCTACAGCAAGGCAACCACCGATGTGGAGTTCCTTTTCCCGTTTGGGTGGGGCGAGCTTTGGGGCATCGCGGACCGCACCAACTACGATCTGTCCCGGCATATGGAAGTATCCAAGCAGGACCTGACTTACTTTGATGATGAAAAGAATGAAAAGTATGTCCCGTATGTCATCGAGCCGTCGCTTGGCGTGGACCGTATGGTACTGGCTTTCCTCTGCAGCGCGTATGACGAGGAGAATATCGGGACGGAAGAAAAGCCGGATATGAGGACTGTCCTTCATTTCCACCCGGCGCTGGCCCCGGTCAAGATCGGCGTGCTGCCGCTCTCAAAGAAGCTGAACGGGGGCGCGGGGAAAGTATACGCGCAGCTTTCGAAAAAATATAACTGCGAATATGACGAGCGGGGGAACATCGGAAGGCGTTACCGCCGCCAGGATGAGATTGGGACGCCGTTCTGCGTGACTTACGATTTTGACTCTGAGACAGACGGCGCGGTGACGGTCCGCGACCGTGACAGCATGGAGCAGGAAAGAGTGAAGATTGAAGGGCTGGATGCGTACTTTGCAGAAAAATTTGAGTGGTAGCAGGTAAAAACAAAAGGGGTGGACAGGAAAACCTGCCCGTCCCTTTATCCATTGGGCCGGAAGGGCGGACTGGGATTGACAAAAAACGGTTACTATAGTTATACTAGACATGCATCATCAATGGAGCAGCAGGAGGGTAAAATGGAGAAGAAAAATGTATGGAAGTCTTATACTTCAGAGCAGCTTAAAGAATTGGAAAAAATCAACCATGATTATATCCGTTGCCTGAACCTTGGGAAAACCGAGCGGGAATGCATCGATGTGGCGGTAGCGTTCCTTACGAAGGAAGGATATCAGAGCCTGGATATGGTGAAGAAAGAAGGAAAAAAACTGCAGGCAGGGGATAAGGTTTACGCGGTCTGCATGGACAAGATGATCGCGGCTTTCCAGATAGGGAGCGGGCCGCTGGAAAAAGGGATGAATATTTTGGGCGCACATATTGATTCCCCCCGGATCGATGTGAAGCAGAACCCTTTGTACGAGAGCGACGAGATGGCATATCTGGACACGCACTATTATGGAGGCATTAAAAAATACCAGTGGGTGACGATCCCGCTCGCCCTCCATGGTGTAGTCGCGAAAAAGGACGGAAGCGTCGTATCCGTCAATATTGGGGAGAAAGAGGACGATCCGGTTTTCGCGGTGACGGATCTTTTGGTGCATCTGGCGCAAAAACAGATGCAGAAAAAGGCGGATGAAGTCGTGGAAGGAGAAAAGCTGGATCTCCTGATTGGAAGCAGGCCGTCCAAGCAGGAGGAAAAGACGCAACAGGAAGAAAAGACGGCGCAGGAAGAAAAAGAGAAACAGGCGGTGAAAGCAAATATCCTTGCCTTACTGAAAGAATCCTACCATATCGAGGAGGAGGATTTCGTGTCTGCGGAGCTGGAGATCGTCCCGGCCGGGAAAGCCAGGGACTGTGGGCTTGACCGCAGCATGATCCTGGGGTACGGGCAGGATGACAGGGTTTGCGCGTTCCCGTCTTTATTTGCGCTTGCGGATGCCAGGAACCAATCGCGTACTTCCTGCTGTATTTTAGTCGATAAAGAAGAGATCGGGAGCGTAGGCGCCACCGGGATGCACTCGCGCTTTTTTGAAAATATGGTCGCGGAGCTGGTGGCCCTGACGGATGGTGAATCAGAGCTGAAAGTACGCCGCGCCCTGCAGAATTCCAAAATGCTTTCCTCCGATGTGAGCGCGGCGTATGACCCGATGTTTGCGGAAACATTTGAAAAGAGAAGTTCCGCCTTTTTCGGGAAAGGGTTGGTGTTCAACAAGTTTACCGGAAGCCGGGGGAAAAACGGCTCCAATGACGCCAATGCGGAGTATCTGGCGCAGATCCGCAAGGCTATGGACGCGCAGGACGTAGCGTATCAGTTTGCGGAACTGGGAAAAGTGGATATTGGCGGCGGCGGGACGATTGCCTATATTATGGCAAATTATGGCATGGAGGTCATCGACAGCGGCGTGGCCGTACTGTGCATGCACGCGCCATGGGAAATCGCAAGCAAAGCAGATATTTACGAGGCGTATAAAGGGTACAAGGCGTTTTTGGAGGAGATGTAGCCTGTCCTCTCCCGGACCAGGCCGGCCGCGGACCGTAACATGTTTTTCACAATGGAGCGTGGAACCGCTTGACGGATTTTGGCAAAAACAGTACAATGAAACAGGTAACTTGGACAAGCGGTCCGGAGCTTTTGGGATTGCTGGTTTTCAGGATGAAAAATGTTAGGAGGTCAAAAACAGTATGGCAAAATGGGTTTATTTGTTTAGCGAAGGGAATGCAAATATGCGTGAACTTCTCGGCGGAAAAGGCGCGAACCTTGCTGAAATGACAAGCCTTGGGCTGCCGGTCCCGCAGGGCTTTACGATCACGACGGAAGCCTGCACCCAGTATTATGAAGATGGGCGCGAGATCAACGAGGAGATCCGGGGGCAGATCAACGAAGCGATCGTAAAGATGGAGGAAATCACGGGAAAGAAATTCGGGGATGCGCAGAATCCGCTGCTGGTTTCTGTGCGCTCCGGCGCAAGGGCTTCCATGCCTGGCATGATGGACACGATTCTAAACCTTGGCTTAAATGAAACCGTCGTCCATGCGATCGCGGAGAAATCCGGCAATCCCCGCTGGGCCTGGGACTGCTACCGGCGATTTATCCAGATGTACTCCGATGTGGTGATGGAAGTCGGGAAGAAATATTTTGAAGAACTGATCGATAAGATGAAAGCGGACCGAGGCGTAAAACAGGATGTGGATCTGACCGCCGGGGATTTAAAAGAACTGGCGGGCCAGTTCAAGGAAGAGTACAAGTCAAAGATCGGCAAAGATTTCCCGGATGACGCCAAAGAACAGCTAATGGGGGCTATCAAAGCCGTGTTCCGTTCCTGGGACAACCCACGCGCAAATGTATACCGCCGCGACAACGATATCCCGTATTCCTGGGGCACCGCGGTAAACGTACAGTCCATGGCTTTTGGAAATATGGGCGACGACTGCGGGACGGGCGTTGCGTTTACCCGTGACCCGGCGACCGGTAAAAATGGCTTGTTTGGAGAATTCCTGACCAACGCGCAGGGCGAAGACGTCGTCGCAGGTGTCCGTACCCCGATGCATATTTCCGAGATGGAACAGAAATTCCCGGAAGCTTTTAAACAGTTTAAAGAGGTTTGCCATACTCTTGAGACACACTACAGAGATATGCAGGATATGGAGTTTACCGTAGAGCACGGAAAGCTTTTTATGCTGCAGACAAGGAATGGGAAAAGGACTGCGCAGGCCGCTTTGAAAATCGCGTGCGACCTTGTAGATGAGGGCATGAGGACCGAGGAAGAGGCAGTGGCAATGATTGACCCACGTAACCTGGATACCCTGCTCCACCCACAGTTCGACGCGGCTGCGCTGAAAGCCGCAGCGCCGTTAGGCAAAGGGCTTGGCGCGTCGCCGGGGGCTGCCTGCGGAAAAATCGTGTTTACCGCGGATGACGCGGCGGCATGGGCTGCGCGGGGGGAGAAAGTGGTCCTTGTGCGCCTGGAGACTTCCCCGGAGGATATCACCGGTATGAAATCCGCGCAAGGCATCCTGACTGTCCGCGGCGGTATGACCTCCCACGCGGCGGTCGTTGCCCGGGGCATGGGTACGTGTTGTGTATCCGGATGCGGCGATATCGCGATGGATGAGGCAAATAAGAAATTCACTTTGGCTGGCAAAACGTTCCATGAGGGGGACGCCATCTCCATCGATGGCACGACCGGGAATATTTACGAGGGCATCATCCCGACCGTGGACGCTACGATTGCCGGTGAGTTCGGCAGGATTATGGCATGGGCGGACAAGTTCCGGACCATGAAGGTACGCACCAACGCGGACACCCCGGCGGATGCGAAGAAAGCGGTTGAGCTTGGCGCGGAAGGGATCGGCCTTTGCCGTACGGAGCATATGTTTTTTGAGGAAGACAGGATCGCGGCATTCCGTGAGATGATCTGTGCGGACACGGCAGAAGAGAGGGAGACTGCGCTGGAGAAGATCCTTCCTTATCAGCAGGGGGATTTTGAAGCGCTCTACGAGGCGCTGGAAGGGAATCCGGTTACGATCCGTTTCCTGGATCCGCCGCTTCACGAGTTTGTCCCGACGGAGGAAGAGGATATCCGGAAACTGGCGGATGCACAGGGTAAGACGGTCGAAGAAATCAAGACGATCATTGATGGCCTGCATGAATTCAACCCGATGATGGGACACCGCGGATGCCGCCTCGCCGTGACCTACCCGGAGATTGCGAGGATGCAGACGAAAGCAGTCATCCGCGCGGCGATCAACGTCCAGAACGCACACGCGGACTGGAAGGTCAAACCGGAGATCATGATCCCGCTGGTGGGTGAGGTCAAAGAGCTGAAGTATGTCAAGAAGACGGTTGTGGAGACCGCAGACGCGGAAATCGCGGCGTCTGGCGTTGCGCTGGAGTATGAAGTCGGTACGATGATCGAGATCCCAAGGGCTGCCATCACAGCGGATGAGATTGCGAAAGAAGCGGATTTCTTCTGCTTTGGCACAAACGACCTGACGCAGATGACTTTCGGCTTTTCCCGTGATGATGCCGGAAAGTTCCTGGAAGGATACTATGACGCGAAGATTTATGAGAACGATCCGTTTGCGAAACTTGACCAGGCCGGTGTGGGCAAGCTGGTAGAGATGGCGGTAAAGCTTGGCAGGCCAGCAAACCCGAAGCTGCATATCGGTGTCTGCGGGGAGCATGGCGGAGACCCAAGCTCCATTGAGTTTTTCAATAAGGTTGGGCTGGACTATGTATCCTGCTCGCCGTTCCGCGTGCCGATCGCGAGGCTGGCGGCGGCACAGGCAGCGATCAACAGCAAGGGGAATTAGAACGATCCATTACTTTTCTGTTACGGTACACGGCCCCTCCCCTTACAGCCTCAGACATATGACGCGAAGCGGCATAGAGCCTTCAAAGAAGGCGGTCTGGGACTTGTAGGGGAGGGGCCGTGCATGGTTATATCGGTTTATATCCGTTTTCCGTTTTAATCCAGCGTCAATGATGGCGCGGAGTATTTACGGGCCTTCAATTCGCTGTTCAGCAGGTACAGGCTGCGCGGGTCATCACCGTAAAGCTTCATCTTGGTGATCTGGTCGTCGGAGTTCTTCTCTTCTTCACCCTGTTCCTTGATGAACCAGTCCAAAAATTGTGTCGTCCGGTAATCATTGGCAGCGATTGCCGTGGCATAGATATTGTTGATCAGTGAGGTCACATATTTCTCATGCTCCAAAGCCACCTGCAATGGGCCGATCAAGTCCGTAAAAGTTTTGTCCGGCTTGCCAATGGCAGCCAGGGAAACGGCCACGCTGTTGTTGTGGAGATAGCGGTAGAAAAGCATGGCGTGATCCATTTCTTCCTTTGCTTGAATTTCGTACCAACTGGCAAAGCCATCCAGGCCCTTGGCGTCATAGTAGTTGGCGATGTCCAGGTACAGGTAAGCGGAATACATTTCCTTGTTGATCTGGTCATTCAATAATGTTGAAACCTTTGTATCCATGATATCATCCTCCATTTTCGTTTTTGTAATATAGTTTTCTTTCTATAACTTATCATTCTATTACTCCTTTTTCAAAAATACAAGTACTTTTCCTTTTTTTTCAGAATATGAGTGGGAACCCCCTTACCGCCTCAGATATATGACGCGAAGCGGCATTTGGCCTTTGAAGAAAGCGGTTTGGGGTCATACCTGTTTTATGCCGGAAAAGTCGTATTTTAAGCCTGCTTATGAGGTTGTCCATCAT
>CAZYVA010000104.1:0-6016 GCA_964650695.1 uncultured Dorea sp.
TCATGGCGCTTTCTCCCCATATACCTTCCTCCTTTATACGCAGGAGGCGGGTCATCTCCCAGAAACTCCTGCTTTCCTGAACATAGATTGATGGATCCTAAAAGCAAGTTTTCTGAAAAATGAAATAAGGATGGCTTCTGCCATAGAACCAAAGAAAATATGCTTTTCCTGACTATAACACGTTCCCCGCCACAAGGCAACCACCAAAAGGGACAGGTTTTGCCATTTTTTATGCAAGATTGTCTTTAAGAGGTTTTAAAATGTAAAAAAATATGATATGATACCAAGGTTCCAAATACATGAGGCCAAATACATGAGTAAGCAGCAACTTTGTACTAAAACACTATGTGCTTTAGTGCAAAGTCAGCAGATTGTAAATGTTTGCGCGGATTGCGGGAGTGCGTAGCACGGGGCAATCCGTCGTATCATAGGGGTCAAAGACTTTTGATCCCGGCATCATCGTGATATAAAAGAATAGGCTCCGAAGCAGCGGCTGACAGGGTGAACCGGAAGCTTTTATGAATGCGAGTGGAGCAGCGGTGGATAGCCATATCAAAAATACAGATTGATGAGGTGTGTGTATGAAAAGAAAGGCAGTATCGATTTTAACGGGGGTTTTCAGTGCGGCGCTTTTTTTGTCTGGCTGCGCGGAAAGCCAGGGGCTTGAGACGGATGACATTACAATTACGCAGTATAAGGGCGTGGAGGTGGCGGCAGTAGAGGAGCCGGAAGAGATCACGGATGAGGATGTAGAGGAACAGATCCAGTCCACGCTGGAAACGCAGAAAGTTTCATCAGAAGTCACGGACCGGGCCGTAGAGGACGGGGATGTGGTCAACATTGACTTTGTCGGAAAAATAGACGGCGAAGAATTTGACGGCGGCGCATCGGAAGGATACGATCTGGAAATCGGCTCGGACAGTTTTATCGATGGGTTCGAGGATAGTATCATCGGGCATAACACAGGGGATCGTTTTGAATGGAAAGGGAAATTCCCGGATGATTATGGGAATGAAGAATATGCGGGGAAAGATGTTGTATTTGAGATTACAGTAAATAAAATTTCGCAGGAGGAGATCCCGGAACTGACGGATGACTTAGTGGCGGAGCTTTCGGAGGAATCCAAAACGGTCGAAGAATATAAGGAAGAAGTTAAAAAGATGATGGAGGAAGACGCGCAGGCTTCCTATGACGATGAGCTTGCTGATGAAGTGTGGCAGAAGGTCATGGACAATACAACGGTCAAAAAATACCCGGATGGGGAAATCGATAAGGTAAAAGAACAGATCACGGAACAATACAAATCCTATGCGGAATATTATGATATGGAATATGAGGATTTTGTGGAGCAGGCGATGGGGATGACGCTGGAAGACTTGGAAACCCAGACAGAGGAAGTCGCCAGGAACAATATCCAATCCAATATGGCGGTGGAAGCGATTGCGGACAAGGAAAAGATTGAAATGAGTGATGACGCTTATGAGGCGGAACTGGCTGAAATCGCGCAGGAGTATGGATATGAGGATGTGGACGCCCTGAAGGCATCTGTGGAAGATGAAGAGCAGCTTAAGCAAATGGCATTGAAGAATTTGGTTGTGGATAAACTGGTTGAATCCTGTATCCAGGTTGAGGAGTAGACCAACCGAAATGTTGAAAAAAAGAGAGGGTTTTCAGTATCGGCGCGGATATTGAAAATCCTCTTTTTGCGTTAGGGGATAGGATCGATCAGCGGTTGTTGTCATAGGCCCGGAAAGCATCTACTTTTGGCTGGGAGGCGCATCCTGGCACAAATTCATTCGTCAGGAACGCTTCAATCAGCTCTTCCCTTAATTTATTGCCGGTTGTGAAAGCGCCCATGCAGGCAATATTTGCATCGTTGCTGAGACGTGCCCTTTTTGCGGAGTAAATATCAGAGATCAGTGCGGCGTAAGCGCCCTTTACCTTGTTTGCAGCGATAGAAACGCCGATCCCGGTCCCGCAGATCAGGATGCCGCGGTCATATTCACCGGCGGCGACGGCCTCCGCAACTTTTACGGAAGTATTGGCGTAAATCGGGTCTTCGCTTCCGAAATCGGTTATGTCTCCGAGTTTTTTGGCTTCAATAAACCTGATGAGCTGTTCTTTTGCTTCCTGGGCGTTTGGATCGCATCCAATTGCAATTTTCATGGCAAACATCCTCCTTTATGATAAAATCGTTTCTATCTGCTATCATATAAGAATTTTCCGGCGTAGTCAAGCGTGTCTCGCTTGACCTCAAAATCAGGAAGGATTATACTCGGATCATAAAAAACTGCTGCCGGAAAGGATGGGACAATGGAGTATAGGATGGAAAAACTGGACAAGCTGATAAGGAAAATGCTGGAATATGAGCAGGGAAATCCTGGGCGGGCGCAGCACTTCATCAAGGTGCATAGTTTTGCGAGGATCATAGGCTCTGGGGAAAGGCTGGGAGAAAAAGAGCAATATACGTTAGAGGCTGCGGCGATCGTGCATGATATCGGGATCCGTGCGGCCAAGGAAAAGTACGGGAAATGCAATGGAAGGATGCAGGAAGAGGAAGGTCCGGCTATCGCCAGGAAAGTACTGGAAGAACTGGGATTTGAGCCGGACATCATAGACAGGGTTTGCTACCTGGTGGGCCATCACCATACGTATTCCAACGTGGACGGCCTGGATTACCGAATCCTTCTGGAAGCGGATTTTATCGTAAATGCTTATGAATACGGGCTTCAAGGCAAGGCTATGTATGCGGCTTTTCAGAATATTTTCGGGACCGCAACCGGTAAGGAGATCTATTTGGGGATGTTTGACAGTTCTGGTACTCCACAGTTTTGAAGGATTTCAGACAATACGCGTTCCACAGAATCCGTGCGTCTTTTGGCATGCTTTTCGACGCCTGGCGCGCACGGGATCATAGCGTAGCTGATGCCTGCGGTTTCCAGCATTTCCACGTCGTTTTGCTGGTCGCCGAAAGCAATGCCGTCTTTGGCGGAGAATCCAAAATGGCGGCACAGGCCGGAGAGGGCGCTGCCCTTGTTGGCGTTTGGCGCAATAAAATCAATCCAGATATTTCCGGATGTGACCACTTTGATCTCGGAGCGGAACAATTTTTGGAAGTGGGATAAGATACGTTCCGACCCCTGGAAATCGCAGATGGCAAATTTCAGGTAAGGATCCGTGATTTGCTTTAAATCATCGACAAGCTGTACATCATACCCGATCTCGTGGCGGAGATGATGGATAAACGTTTCGTTTTTGGAATCTGTGTACATAATGTTTTCACAGGAAACCATATAATCACAGCCGGGGAATTTTTTTGCGGCATCAAAGATACGAAGCGCCAGGGAACGTTCAATGACCCCTCTGGAGATGACCTGATGGTTGTGGATGCAAAGGGAGCCGTTTTCGGCAATATAGGAGATGTCGTCCTGGATGGGACGGAACATCCGGTACATGTTCTGGTACTGCCTGCCGCTGGCGGCGATAAAACGGATGCCTTTTTCTTTTAATTGTAAAATCATTTCAAGGATCGCAGGATCTGGGCATTGCGCACCGCTTTTCAGGAGGGTGCCATCCAGGTCGCTGGCTATGTATTTAATCATTTTGGGTTTTGTCCTCTCGCAGTATGAATTCTTCCCGCACTTTGCAGCAGTACCGGCAGCAGCCAGGTCTACAGGCTGGATTTGCTGCGTTACTATAGGCAGCCTCTTGGCCAGGAATAGTAACTTTGCTGCGCTGCTTATTACTGTTGTGGATATTATAATATAAAAAAAACGGGATGGAAAGGGTGGAAGCTGGTTTTGAATCGTGATAAAATAAAAAAAGATTTTGATGGTGTACGCACCCTGCTGGTTTGTGAGGCGGCAAGCAGGCGGGAGAAAGCAGCCTGCTTCGGGAATCATAGCAAGAAAGGAAGGACAAACAGGATGAAAATTGGGATTGGAAATGACCATTCCGCGCTGGATATGAAAAAAGAGGTGATAGAGCATTTAAAGGAACTGGGACATGAGGTTGTCAATTATGGGACGGACAGCAGCGCTAGCTGCAACTATCCGGAGTATGGGGAGAAAGTTGCAAAAGCGGTGGTAGCGGGGGAGGTGGACTGCGGTATTTTGATATGTGGGACCGGGATTGGCATTTCCCTGGCAGCGAATAAAGTGAATGGAATCCGCGCGGCCGTGTGCAGCGAGCCATATTCCGCGAAATTGTCGAAGCAGCACAATAACAGCAATATTCTCGCGTTCGGCGCGCGTGTGATTGGGATTGAGACGGCTAAGATGATGATTGACGAGTGGCTGGGCGCCCAGTTCCAGGGCGGACGCCATGCCCAGCGCGTGCAGATGATTATGGATATTGAAGCCAGGAATTGTAGTGAACGGCCATAATGCTTGATCTTTGGGCGCATGAACGACGAATTTATATATCTGTCTCAAATCGCCGTGAATCGTAACTGTGCATGACAGGCTGTAGGAGTGCGTACCGGGTACGGAAAAAAGAGGAAAGGATGATCATGTGGATGGGAAAACAGACGATTATGGCATTTGCAGGGCTGATTTGTGCTTCCTGCATTCTTGCAGGTTGCAGTTCTTCTTCCGGGGATTCTTCCGGCGATACGGCACAGGAAGAAGCAGAGACACAGGAGGGGGTAGAGGGACAGGATGGGACCAAGGCCGACGCTTCCGATCAGGCGTATGAGTATGATGAGCTGCAGTCCTTGTTTACGGAGATTACCCTTGATACGACGGAGCAGGAATTAGAAAGCGCGGCGGCCGGAAAAGGGCTTTTTTACACGACACAAGCCTACAGCACAGAAGATGAAGAGACGTTCATCTACAACCTAGCCTTTACAGAAGGGGCGGCAAAACAGGAAAATGCAGAGCCGGGCGACCATCTGGAGGTTTGGTATGAAAAAGAGACAGGGGCAATGATGCTTGCCCGGTATTTTAAAGCGGAGTCGGCGGACTATACGGGGCTTCTCTATGGTTTCGGGACATGGTATGATTTCAGGGATATCGATGCCCAGGACTATGCAGGATACTATATCATCGACAGCTATGGGAAAAATAAGGGGATAACGATTAAACATACGGATGGGGAAGAAAGCAGGAGCAATTATTTTGCTTGCGGATCAGCCGGGGAAGTTATGGATAAAGTCATTGGCTTTTTTGAAGAATAAGCCGCGAACATTCAATCCCTCCTTGGTGGGTTTCAAAAGCAGGCAAACAGAAAGATGCCTCTAAAGCAGACCGGCCGGGCAGACCGGATCTGCTTTAGAGGTATTGTCAATTATTTCTGTCCGTATTTATTCTGGAAAAAGTCATAAAAGAAATCACAGTCTTCTTTTGAAAGCTCCACTGCGCCGCCAAGCGCCTGCGCGTCAAGATAAACCTGGGCTGTTTTTTCCAGGATCACGGAAGCAGTCAATGCCTCCGCAAGGGTACGCCCTAAAGTGATCCCGCCGTGGTTGGCAATCAATGCCCCCGCCCTGCCGTCCAGCGCTTCCAGGCAGGACTGCGCCATCTCTTCAGAGCCAGGCATCGTATAGGCCGCGCAGCGGACATCCCCGCCCAGGATCTGCGCCTGGTCGTCACAGATGGCTGGGATACCTTTCCTTGTTGCCGCAACTGTCAAAGCCTTGGTGGAATGGGTATGTACGATCCCGTTGATCTCATTCCGGTTCAATAGGATTTTTGCGTGGACCGGTGTCTCAACGGACGGCTTTAAATCGCCTTCATACGCCAGTGTATTCATATTTACAAGAACCATCTGCTCCGGATCCAGTTTTGCATAATCCATCCCGGAAGGCGTGATTACCATGTATTCGCCGTCCACACGTCCGGAGATATTTCCCCATGTTCCCGGCGTCAGCCCACAATCTGCCATTGCTTTTGCGGTTTCACATACTTCTTTTTGTACGCTTCTTGCTTTTTCTCTGTCCATCCCCATCCTCCTCGTTTACTATGAAACTTGCCTTGTCACACCCGACAGGGCGGGACAAGGCTTAGTTGAATGTACT
>CAZYVA010000105.1:0-5904 GCA_964650695.1 uncultured Dorea sp.
TCCTGTATCACTTCCTCGATCAGATCTTTCACTTTTTGCTCAGTCAGATCCGGTTGTTCCTTTCTGATATCCGCGATCAGGCTCTTCATTTCATCTATGGTCAGGGACAATCCTCTCTCTTTCAGCTTTGCGATCAGGCTCTCCAGGTCCTTATCTGCCAGCCCGTTGTCTTCCTCCTGGTCTGTCTGGTCTTCTTTTTCGTCCTGGGAGGTCTTTGCCCCTGTCTCTTTCCCCGGCTTCTTTTCTGTTTCTTTGGCCGCTTTCTCCCCTGTTTCTTCCGCCGCTTCCTGCTTTGTTTCTTCTGTGCTTTGAGCGGTTTCCGGATCCGCATCTTCGGCTGTGGCCTTCTCACTCTTTCCGGCCTCTTCGCTTTCTGCTTCCTTGTCTTTCTTTTCCGTCTTTTCTTCTTTTTTCTCTTCCTTTTCCGGCTTTGTGCTTTCCTCCGGTTTTCCTGCGGGATCAGCGCTTTCAACCGCTTCTTCATGATCTTCCGCCGACGCCTCCAGGATAAAAGCGGACTGTATCTGTCCCGCAAGCACGCAAATACTCACGCTTAACACGATAGCTGCTTTTCGTAATCTCATAAATGATCCATCCCTTTCTATTGGCAATGGGACCTGTACCCATCAACGTATTGATTTGCCAGCATTACGATGAGGGTATATGCCCGCAAAATAATCATTGAAACTGTATCTGTGATTATACTCTTACCTGGTGAAAAAATCAATCTCTCTATCTTATTTATTTATCCAGCTTGTGTCTTGTAAAATAGTCTTAATTATGTTATTTTTTACACTAGATGATGATGCCAGGGCCAAGTACCCAAAAACCCGATGTGAGCTTGCTTGCAAGAGGCTTTTTGAATACTGGGCCCCTGTGATACCAGGGTGTCAGGGAGCGACGCTGGATCCACTTGAATACGAAGGAGAATATTATGCTATCTGAATTTAAAAAATTTTTACTGCGTGGCAATGTAATCGATTTGTCTGTAGGTATCATTATTGGTGGTGCCTTTCAGGCTATAGTAAACAGTCTTGTAAATGACATTATCAATCCTTTATTAAGTATTTTTCTTACGGAAACGGATTTTACAAGTCTCGTATACAATATCCCCGGTACGGCAGCAAACATTGCTTATGGCTCTCTGATTACTGCAATCATCAATTTTGTAATCATGGGTTTTGTCATCTTTATGCTGGTAAAGGGTATCAACAAGGTTACTTCACTTGTACCCAAAAAAGAAGAAGAAGCGCCAGCGCCTACTACAAAGATTTGCCCTTACTGCTTTAGCGAGGTACACATTGATGCAACACGCTGCCCCTATTGTACATCAGAACTTGAAACAAAATAATTTTGATGATACCAGGGTCAAAAGTACATGCGTTTCATGCTTGCACGAAACTCATGTACTTGAGACCCGCACAAACATGAGAATGCAGCCATTTTTCGTAGAAAAATGAGCGGAATTCGAAGGTTTGCAGGCGTGCGGGCGTGCGGGAACACGGAGCAAGCCGGTATCATCAGGGGGCAAATCTTATTTGGCTCCAACATCATCATGATTATAAAAACAGGCCACTCCAATGACACCAGGGTTGCAGGCGTGCGCAGCACGGAGCGATCCGTGATATCACAGGGGCCAAAGACTTTTGGCCCTGGTATCATCCCAAACACACTTATGCATAAGGAGGACACTATGGGAATCGTAATCAAAAACGCATTGGCCATACTCCCGGATGGGGCTGAGGATGAAATCAAGGAAACATCCATCTATATCGAAGGTCCCAGAATTACATCCATCGGCAAAAAACCTTCCGGTTTCCAGGAGGCCAAGGCCATCGATGGAAAAGACAAGCTGGTCATCCCCGGCCTCATCAACTGCCATACCCATTCTTACATGGCATTCATGCGGAACGCGGCGGATGACCTCTCTTTCATGGACTGGCTCTTTGGGACGATCGACCCGATCGAGCAGAAAATGACGGATGAAGACGCCTACTGGGGCGCATGCCTGGCTATCCTTGAGATGATGAAAAGCGGCACCACCTGCTTCAACGATATGCATTTAAATATCCATCAGACCGCAAGGGCTGTGAAGGAATCCGGTATGCGGGCGTTCCTCTCCAGAGGGCTTGTGGGAAATGGGGATGATGAAGCGGGGCGTTCAAGGCTGGCCCAGGCATATGAAGAAAGGGACGCCGCCAGAGACTGCGGCCGGCTGGGTTTTATGCTGGCTCCCCACGCGCCCTATACTTGCGACGACGCGTTTATGCGTATTGTATCTGAAGAAGCGAAAAAGAACCGGATGCCCATCCACGTACACCTGTCCGAAAGTGTCAGCGAGATCCAGCAGATACAGGAAAAATACGGCTGCACCCCGATCGAGATGGCGGACCGGAACGGGCTTTTCGACGGCCCCGCCATCGCCGCCCACTGTGTGCAGGCCACGGACAGCGACATCGCGATCTTAAAGGAAAAACATGTCAGCGTGGCGACAAACCCCGCCAGCAACATGAAGCTTGGAAATGGCTTTGCCCCTGTCGCCACAATGCTGGAGGCCGGCGTCAACGTCTGCCTTGGGACAGACGGGGCCGCTTCCAACAACAGCCTGAATATGTTCCATGAAATGAATTTGCTGGCATTGATCCATAAAGGCACAAACCAGACCCCCCAATGCATCAGCGCAAGGGAAGCTTTCCGGATCGCCACATTAAACGGGGCGCGGGCGCTGGGGCTGGAAAACGAGATCGGGACGATCGAAGCCGGGAAAAAAGCCGACCTTGCCATCCTGGATCTGAATGTGCCTTCCCTCACCCCCAGGAACAACCTGATCGCAGGGCTTTCTTATTCCGCCAATGGCTCCGAAGTGGAGACGGTGATCATCGACGGGAAGATCACCATGGAAAACCGTCGTGTCCTGACGATGGACGAGCGGCTTGTGTACCGGAAGATCCATGAAACCGTCTCCCGCCTGGGGCTGGATAACAAAGCGTACAAATGATCGGCCCTTTCTGCTTGAGGCGATCACAGTGATGACAGGACAGACGACCATCACTATAATAAAAATTCGGCTGAATCTATTCTTATTGGAGGACACAAAATGAACAGTGAAATCAGAGACATCCATTTAGCCGGATCCGGCGAACGCAAAATTGAATGGGTCAGGCGCAATTGCGACCTTCTACGCACCCTGGAGGAAGATTTTGCAAAGTCAAAACCCTTTGAAGGGAAGAAAATCGCGCTGTCGGTGCATCTGGAGGCAAAAACCGCCTACCTGTGCAAGGTATTGAAAGCCGGCGGGGCGCAAATGTTTGTGACAGGCTCCAACCCTCTCTCCACGCAGGATGACGTGGCGGCCGCCCTTGCTGCGGACGGGCTGGAAGTCCATGCATGGTATGGCAGTACCCCGGAGGAATATGAGGCCCATATCCGCCACACACTGCAGGCAGGCCCAAACATCATCATTGACGACGGCGGGGACCTGGTGAATATGGTGCATGCCCATATGCCGGAGTTGATCCCCGGTATCATCGGCGGCTGCGAGGAGACAACAACCGGCATCATCCGCCTGGAGGCAATGGACCGGGCGGGGGAATTGAAATTCCCGATGGTCCGCGTCAACAACGCGGACTGCAAGCATTTGTTTGACAACCGCTACGGCACAGGCCAGTCGGTATGGGACGGCATCAACCGGACGACCAACCTCATCGTGGCAGGGAAGATCGTGGTGGTTGCCGGGTACGGCTGGTGCGGCAAAGGCACGGCTATGCGGGCGAAAGGGCTCGGCGCAAGGGTGATCGTCACAGAGATCGACCCCATCAAAGCCATCGAGGCCGTCATGGACGGGTTTGACGTCATGCCCATGAAGGAAGCGGCGAAAACCGGCGATTTCTTTATCACCGTTACCGGCTGTGAGAAAGTGATTGACGAAGAGGACTTTTCAGCCATGAAAGACGGCGCCATCCTTTGCAACGCCGGACATTTTGACTGCGAGATCGATATGGCGGGGCTGCGCCGGATTGCTGTGGAGACAAGGGAAATGCGTAAGAATATCATGGGATATAAGCTTCCGGGCGGGCAATGGGTATTCGTCCTCGGCGAAGGGCGGCTCGTCAACCTTGCCGCAGGGGACGGCCATCCGGCGGAAATCATGGATATGAGTTTCGCGATCCAGGCCCTCTCCGCAAAATATCTGGTGGAGCATGGGAACGAATTAAAAGAGAAGCTGATCGACGTCCCAAGGGAAGTGGATCTGGACGTCGCAAAACGGAAGCTCGCATTCCTCGGCAAAGAAATCGACACCCTTACCCCGGAGCAGGAAAAATACCTGAACAGTTATATGGTGTAGGCTTTTATGCATCTGGTTGTTTTCCTTGCCGCCTTGGAAGCCATGAGATCCTCCATGGGTTTCATGGCTTCCTCAAACAGGTTTGCGCGTCATCCATCTCCCGGAGCCATCCGGATCAACAAATCTCACAAATCCATCCTTCCGGGGCTTTGAGCCTGCCCATCTGGATGCCTGTCAATGTATCATACAGCTTTTTTGTAACCGGCCCCATTTCCTCCATGCCGCTTGGGAAACAGATTTCCATGCCATGGTCCACAACCTTCCCAACCGGGGAGATCACCGCCGCCGTCCCGCAAAGGCCGCATTCCGCAAAGTCTTTCAGCTCTTCCTTATAGACGATCCTTTCTTCCACATCCAGGCCGAGGTACTCCTTCGCTACATGCATGAGGGACCGCCTGGTGATCGAAGGAAGGATGGTGCTGGATTTTGGCGTTACCACCTTGCCGTCCTTCGTCACAAACAGGAAATTCGCGCCGCCCGTCTCCTCTACCTTTGTCCGGGTAGCCGCATCCAGGTACATATTCTCATCATAGCCCTCCTTATGCGCCTCCACGATCGCGTGAAGGCTCATCGCGTAATTCAGGCCGGCCTTTACATGCCCGGTCCCATGCGGAGCCGCCCGGTCAAAATCACAGACGCGGATCGTGATTGGCTTCGCACCGTCCTTGAAATACGGGCCTACCGGCGTCACAAATACCCGGAACTGGTACTCATCCGCCGGCTTCACACCGATGACCGCATTGGACCCAAACATATACGGACGGACATACAGCGTAGCTCCTGACCCATACGGCGGCACGTAAGCCGCGTTCGCCTTTACGACTGCCTTTACCGCCTCCACAAACCGCTCCTTCGGGAACACCGGCATTTCCAGGCGCTTTGCCGTATTTTCCATACGCTCCGCATTCAAATCCGGGCGGAACGTTACGATCCGTCCATCCTCCGTCGTATACGCTTTCAACCCCTCAAAACAAGTCTGCGCATACTGGAGCACGCAGGCGCACTCATTCATCGTCACCGACGCGTCCGACGTCATCGCACCCTCATCCCACGCCCCATCCTTATAATTAGAAACAAATCTTTGATCCGTCTCCATATAACAAAACCCAAGATTTGCCCAGTCAATATTTTTTTTCTCCATCTTGCCATTCCTCCGTTCTTTACATTCTTTCAGCCCTTTCCCGACACCCGCTTGGGAACGGTTCCGGCGCCACTATAAGAGTATCTCCCGACTGCGCACGGCTTCCGCAAAGTTTCCCGCAAACAGGCGTCTCCTCTCCCTGGCTTGATGTTTATTATAATACCCATAATACCCAAAATCAAGAACACACTCCGTTTTTACAATGAAACTTGCCTTGTCACGTCCCGTCGGGGCGTGACAAGGCTTAGTTGAATGTACTCAGCGACACTTAGCGAGGTTTTTTCGAGCTTCGTGTCGTTGAGTTACCGACAGTAAACCCCGTTCCTTGACGCAGTCCTGCCACAACATAACAGGGGGTTTACTATGAAACTTGCCTTGTCACGTCCCGTCGGGGCGTGACAAGGCTTAGTTGAATGTA
>CAZYVA010000106.1:0-1127 GCA_964650695.1 uncultured Dorea sp.
CCACCGTGGCAACCGCAACATTTTCCAGCAGGGCATCCATGACAGACGCCCATCCGGATTCTTCTTTTACGCCCGTTTCCTTTATGAACGCCTCCAGAAGCTTGTACGCCACCGCCGCGCCGCACAAGCCCTTGAACGGGTAGCCGCAGTCTGCCCGCTTCGGATCCACGACCGCATCGGCGGGGGGGAGCAGGTATGTCCTTTCCCCTTCCGTTTCCTCATACGGTACTTCATGGTGATCGGTCACAAGGATGGTCATCCCCAGGTTTTTCCCATGCTGGATTTCCTCCCTGGCCGCGATCCCATTGTCACAGGTGATGACCGTATCGATCCCATCCCTGTACGCCCGTTCCAAAAGCTCCCGGTTCAGCCCGTAACCGTCCCTTTTCCGGTCAGGGATGTCGCTGTCCACATCCGCCCCCAGCATCCGAAGGCCGCGAAGCAGGATATATGTAGCATTCACCCCGTCTATATCATAATCGCCGATCACACGGATACGCTTTTTTTCCTCGATCTTTTTGCGCAGGATCCGGACGGCAAGCCCCATATCCTGCATCCGCATCCCATCATAGAGATGGGAAAGGTTCCCGTTCAGGTAGCGTTCTATAGCCGCTTCATCCTTCAGGCCGCGGTTTCGCATCAGGCAGGCAAGCCTTGGCGAAACCGAGAAACGCGCGGCAATCTTTTTAAAATCCGCTCCCTTTTGGAGCAGTACCCATTGCTCCATTTCTTTCACCGCTGTCATCCCCACTGTTATCCGGCTTTATTTTGCTTTCTTCACCTTCGCTTTTCCCTTCCCCTTCATCACGAACCACAACGCGCCCGTAATGCATACCGAAGAGTAAGCGCCGCATACGATACCTACCATCAGGGGCAGTGCGAATTCCCGGATGGAGCTTACGCCCAATATAAAGAGTACCGCTACCATCAGAAACGTTGTCAGCGAAGTATAAATACTTCTGGTCAGCGTCCGTGTAATGCTTTCGTTCACCAGTTCCTCCAAGTCTGTCGTCTTGGTCTTAAAGTGGAGTTCCTCACGGATACGGTCAAAGATAACGATCGTCGCGTTGATGGAGTAACCCACAATGGTCAGCATACACGCAATAAACGTGCTGCCTACGGAGACC
>CAZYVA010000106.1:1137-5790 GCA_964650695.1 uncultured Dorea sp.
ATGGAGAAGGGCTGTCACCGCGCTGGCCGCAAACCGGATATCCTTGAACCGGAACCAGATATAAAGCAGCATGCAGATGGTTGCGATGATCACGGCGACAACCGCATCCTGGCGCATCTCGCTGGAGATCGTGGAGCTGATATTCTCCGCTGTGATCGCGTCCGCATCCACCCCAAAATGCTCCGCCATCGCCTGATTCAGGGCTTCCCTCTGATCCAGTTCCAGCGTCTTGGTCTTGATGATGACGTCGTTGCTTCCTGAGACTTTCTGGGTCTGGACATTGGCGTCCCCCGTCACTTCCTCCACGACCGGAACGATATCTGAATCGATCTCCTCGATGGTATAATCCTTATCGAACGGGACGGTCGTAGATGTGCCGCCCTTAAATTCCAGGCTGTAATCAAACGCGCCATTCCCCTTCGAGCTGTTGACGCCCATGAATACAAACCCGGCGGCAATGACCACGATGGACGCTGTAAAGAAGATTTTCCTTTTCCCCAGGAACCCGATCGGCGCGCGTTCTTTCTTCGGGCGGTAGTAAAGCTTTTCCGCACGCAGCCCCACCGCGTAAAACGCGAATATGATCAGCCGGGTAACCACAAGGGCGGTAAACATCGACACGATGATACCAATCGCCAGCGTCTGCGCAAATCCCTTGACCGACCCGGACCCCTTCAGCCAGAGTACCGCCGCCGCGATCAATGTAGTGACATTGCCGTCCACAATGGCGGACATCGCTTTCTGGAATCCGGTCTTCAAAGAGTTGCGCACGCTCCTCCCATGGGTCATCTCCTCGCGCACACGGGCGAAGATGATGACGTTGGCGTCCACCGCCATACCGATGCTCAGGATGATACCTGCGATACCCGGCAAGGTCAGCGTCACGTCAAAGGCATTCAAAATCACCAGCACAAGTTCTGTATAGATGACAAGCGCGATCGAAGAAGCAAGGCCCGGCAGATAATAGACCCAAATCATAAACAGGAATACAAGCGCCAGCCCGATCGCCCCCGCTTTCAGGCTTGTGCTGATCGCCTGTTCCCCAAGCTGCGCGCCTACCACGTTGGACCGCAGCTCGGTAAGTTCCAGCTTCAGGCCGCCGATCCGGATGGTAGAGGCAAGGTTGTCCGCCTCTTCAAACGTAAAACTCCCTGTAATATACGCCACGCCCCCGGTGATCGCCGTCTCCACGGTCGGCGCACTGATCGTCTCACCATCATAGATTATGGAAATCGTCTTGCCTACATTCGCCTCTGTGGCGTCGGCGAATTTCTGCGTCCCTTCCTCGTTCAGGTCCAGTTCCACGCTGTATTCATTATTGCCCAGATCATCCTGGCCGGACTGTGCCGACGCTGTCTTGACGTCGGAGCCAGTGATGACCGTTTCCCCGTCCTCCGTCTGGAATTCCAAAGAGCCCGGCTGGCCAAGCTCATCCAGGATCTCATTGGCATTTGTCACGCCAGGGATCTCAATATTGATACGGTCGTCGCCTTCCTGGTAGACCGTTGCCTCCGTACTGTACTGCTCCACACGCTTCTGAAGCTTGTAGATTGTATCGCTCATCTCGCTGGCAGTCGGGTTCTCATCCTGCACCTGATAAGTGATGCTGACGCCCCCCGCCAGGTCGAGGCCCAATTTGATGTTTTTAGCCGCTCCGGAATGCTTACCGCCTAGGCCTGTCACGGTTGTCACACCCAGCAGGACAACCACAGCCGCGATAGCAACAAGGCTTAGTATCCCTCTGTTCTTCTTCATTTTTTTCATCCTTTCTCTTTTACGGAATCCAGACAATTATAGCATTTCAGGAAAATATCCGCAACCTTTCCACTGAAATTTCGAAAAAAAGGGCACGAAAAAACGCCGCCTTTTTCCCATGTTTGCGCCGCGTATATTTTCCCCGGATCTCCGTATACTAACAGCAAAACAACAACCGTTTGCCGGATTTTTCGGTGACGGGCCGCAGCCGCAGGCTGCCAGCTTTTAGGAATGTGGATGGGGCGGCTGCAAAGTGCGGCCGTCCGCACACCCGGCAAATGACAATAGAAGTAGAAAAACGGAGGAAGGATTGAGTATGAAAGCTACAGGAATCGTAAGAAGGATCGATGACTTGGGCCGGGTTGTGATCCCAAAGGAGATCCGCAGGACGCTGCGCATCCGGGAGGGCGACCCGCTGGAAATTTTCACAGACCGGGAAGGCGAGATTATTTTAAAAAAATATTCCCCCATCGGCGAACTCTCTGCCTTTGCGAAACAGTATGCGGAAAGCCTGGCGCAGACTGTCGGCTGCCTGGTCTGCGTGTGTGATACGGATCAGATTGTTGCCGCGTCGGGGAACGGGAAAAAAGAATTGCAGGATAAATATATCAGTAAACAGTTGGAACACGCGCTGGAGGAACGCAAAAGCATCATTGCCACGGAGGGGGAGAAAAAATACATTAAAATCGTGGCAAACCAGGAAGAAGACTACGCCCATCAGGTCGTCAGCCCCATCCTATGCGGAGGCGACGTGATCGGCGGGGTGATCCTGCTGGTAAAAGAATCCAAAAAGAAACTGACGGAGCTGGAACAGAAAATCGCCGCCTGCGCGGCCGGTTTTTTAGGAAAACAGATGGAAGCGTAATTTTCTTCGGTACATTGGAATAAATCATCCGGTTTTTTCATACCTTGTGACAGACAAGGAGGGAACAGGATGGTGAAGAGAAACAAATCCATGAAACCGTTGCCGAAAGGCAGGCTGAAGCAAAACCAAAAAATAATCTGGGCGCTGAAATCATTGCTCGCTTCCTATGTAATCACAGGGATTCTCCTGGCTGTGCTTGCAGTCCTGCTGTATAAACTGGAATTGAATGAAAAAATCGTATCCTCGGCAATTACAGGGATCTATGCCGTCTCCACGTTGGCCGGAGGGCTGATCATGGGAAAACAAATGCGCACCCGGCGGCTTTTTTGGGGCCTGGCCATCGGCGCTTTGTATTTTGCGCTGCTTTTGGCGATTACGTTCGGGGTATACCATACATTAAACGAAAATGGCGGGCAGCTTGTCACAACCTTTCTCCTGTGCATGGGAGGCGGCGCCTTGGGCGGCATGGTTTCCTGAGTCTTTTTGCCCGCAGTACCTTGCCACCGTCACGCAAGTGACCATTCACGCCCCTCCCCCTACAAGCCGCAGAACGCTTTCTTTGAAGGTTCTATGCCGCTTCGCGTCATATGTCTGAGGCTTGCAAGGGAAGGGCCTGCTTCGCATGGACGCCCCGCCGTGGATTTGAAAAGCGGGGACGGCGCATGGGGCCTCTACATTTTCCGGCCAATCTTGGCAATGTCCACCAGCGTCAATTTTTTGACATCCGTATTTTCCAGGCTGCTGATCAGTGCTTTCGCGGTATCGATGGCCGTCAGCACGTTCACCCCGGTTTCCACCGCGCTTCTGCGGATGACAAAGCCATCTTTCGCCCGCTCTGCCCCTTGCTGCGGCGTGTCGATCACCAGATCGATCTTATGCCCCAGGATCAAATCAAGAAGGTTCGGCGATTCCTGTTCGATCTTGCTGACCGCGTTTGCCTTCACCCCGGCGGCGTTCAACGCCTGGGCCGTCCCTCTTGTGGCAAAAATACGGTAGCCGATCCCAGCAAAGCGCCGTCCAATCTCCACAGCCTCTTCCTTATCCTCATCCCGGACGGTCAGGATCAGGTTCTTAAACTTCGGGAGCCGGACTCCCGCCCCTAAAAACGCCTTGTACAATGCCTCGTCAAAGGTTTTCGCAATCCCAAGGCACTCCCCGGTGGATTTCATCTCCGGCCCCAGGCTGATATCGGCATCCCGGATTTTCTCAAAGGAAAAGACCGGCATCTTGACAGCGTAATAGTCCGCTTCCTTTGCAAGGCCAGGCCGGTATCCCAGGTTTTTCAGCTTTTTCCCAAGGATCACCTGCGTCGCCAGCGGCACGATCGGGATCCCCGTCACTTTGCTGATGTAAGGCACGGTACGGCTGGAACGGGGGTTCACCTCGATCACATAGACCTCCTCCCCCACCGCGATGAACTGGATATTGATCAGCCCGACAACATGCAAAGACCTTGCCAGCCGCCCCGTATATTCTACAATCGTCTCCTTTGTCTTTTCCGTCAGGCTTGTTGCCGGATACACGGAAATACTGTCGCCGGAATGGATGCCGGCCCGTTCGATATGCTCCATGATGCCAGGGATCAGGATGTCCTCCCCATCGCACACCGCATCCACCTCGATCTCCCTGCCCTGGAGGTATTTGTCCACCAGGATGGGATGCTCCTGGGCAAACCGGTTGATGATGCCCATAAATTCATCGATATCGTGGTCGTTGATGGCAATCTGCATCCCCTGCCCGCCAAGTACGTAAGACGGGCGGACCAGCACGGGATAACCCAGGCGGTTGGCAACCTCTTTTGCTTCCTTTGCGGTATAGACCGTCCCCCCGGCCGGGCGTGGGATCTGGCATTGCTCCAGGATCTTGTCAAACCGCTCGCGGTCCTCGGCAGCATCCACATCCTCTGCGGAAGTCCCTAAAATCGGCACGCCCATGCCCATCAACGCCTCTGTCAGCTTGATCGCGGTCTGCCCGCCAAACTGCACCACCGCCCCGTCCGGTTTCTCCAGCCGCACTACGTTCTCCACGTCCTC
>CAZYVA010000107.1:0-5723 GCA_964650695.1 uncultured Dorea sp.
CCTGAATTATAATTTTTTTCTATAAAGCCACACGCCTTACAGCAGCGTATGGATAACCCCGTCCCTTACCTGCGTTCGGTTTCTGTCCCCTCCAAAGGATCCCCCGCAAGAGCATCGAACGCTTCTTGCACACGCTCCGCCAACGATGCCGCGTCGATCCGGTTCGCTTTCCGCAGCTGCGCAATCGTCCCATGCTCCACAAACCGGTCCTCGATCCCGCAGGCAAGCACCCGGACGTGCTTCCCATGGCGCATCAGGCAATGTTCCACCCGCTGGGAAAACCCGCCCGAAAGTACATTTTCCTCCACCGTAACGATCAGCTTATGGTTCCCGCAAAGGGACAGGATCCGTTCCTCGTCCAGGGGCTTTAAAAACCTTGCGTTGACCAGCGTGCAGGAATACCCTTTCTCTTTCAGCCGCCTATAGCATCCTGCCGCTTCCTCAAAGATATGCCCGATGGAAACAACCGCAATCCCGCTCTCCTCATAGATGGTCTCGCTTTTCCCCAGCGCGATCCCGCTCCGGAACGCCTGGTATCCGTCATACGCAGCGCCTCTTGGGTAGCGCAGCGCCACGGGAGCGTCATAATCTACGGCAAAGCGCACCATATCCGCCATCTCCCATTTATTTTTCGGGGACATCACGGCCAGGTTCGGAATACTGCCCAGGTAAGACAAGTCAAAAATCCCCTGATGGGTCTCGCCGTCATTGCCCACCAATCCGGCGCGGTCCACGGCGAACATGACCGGAAGCTTCTGCATCGCCACGTCATGCAGGATCTGGTCGTAACCCCGCTGTAAAAAGGAGGAATAAACCGCGAATACCGGCTTGATCCCACCCGCCGCCAGCCCCGCCGCAAACGTGACCGCATGCCCCTCCGCGATCCCTACGTCAAAAAACCGGTCCGGGAACATCCGGGAAAAACGCCCCAGCCCTGTCCCGTCTGCCATAGCCGCTGTGACCGCAGCCAGGAAAGGCTTCCGTTTCGCCTCGTCGCACAACACTTTCCCAAATACATCTGTATAGGAATCCTTTCCGCTTTTTGTAAGCGCCTCCCCCGTTTCCCGGTCGAACGGGCCTACCCCGTGGAATTGATCCGGCGCTTTCTCCGCCGGGGCGAAGCCTTTCCCCTTTTTCGTCAGCACATGGACCAGCACCGGGCCATCGATCCTTTTTGCCTCCCGCAGCGCGCGGCAAAGCATCTTGATATTGTGTCCGGGGATCGGCCCCAGGTAGGTGACCCCCATATCTTCAAAAAGCATTCCCGGCACAAAAAGCTGCTTGATGCTGCTTTTCGTCTTACGGATATGGCGGATGATCGATTCCCCCGCCACAGGGATCTTTTCCAGCGTATTCGTCACGCCCTTTTTCAGGCCGGTATAAAAATCCGCCGTCCGGACACGGTCCAGGTATCGGGACATCCCTCCGACATTTTTCGAGATCGACATTTTATTATCGTTGAGTACAATGATAAAATTTGTGTCAAGCTGCGCCGCGTTTTCCAACGCCTCATACGCCATTCCCCCCGTCAGGGAACCGTCCCCGATAACGGAGACAACGCTGTAATCCTCCCCTTTCAGGTCCCGCGCCCTGGCATATCCCAGCCCGGCCGAGATAGAAGTCGTGCTGTGTCCCGTGTCAAATGCGTCGCAAGGGCTTTCCGCCCGCTTTGGAAACCCGCTCATGCCGCCAAACTGGCGCAAGGTGTCAAACCGGTCTTTCCGGCCGGTCAGGAGCTTATGCGTGTAAGACTGATGCCCCACATCCCAGATGATCTTATCCTTTGGAAGTTCAAACACAAAATGAAGCGCAAGCGTCAGCTCCACCACGCCAAGGTTGGAAGCGATATGCCCTCCGGTCTTACTCGTCTTGTCCAGCAGGAATTCCCGGATTTCCCCCGCCAGGGTATAAAGCTCCTCATTATCCATGTCCTTGATCTCATTCCCGTTTTTTATCCTTTCCAACATACCCTCAAGAATCTCCTCTTCCCGTGATTGCCGTTACTGTTTGCCCTGGAGACCACCCGGATGTCTGCCGTTTCCTTGTAACTGTTCTGTACCTTCAAAGTTACGTTTTTTATGGTTTCCTGGGTATCGTCTAGTTTCCCCTGTGAGCCAGAAATTCCAGAAGCTCCTCCATATAGCTTGTATCCCCCGGAAGCTGGCAAAGGAGGCGGATCGCTTCCTTTGATTTTTCTTCCACGGCCCGCGCCGCCTGCCCGACCCCGCACAGGGAGACATACGTTGTCTTTTTGTTCTTTTCATCACTGTGGACCGGCTTCCCCAACTCCTCCTCGGTGCCTGTGACATCCAGGATATCGTCCTGTATCTGGAAAGCGATCCCCGTATTTTTGGCGATCCGCTCTACCTTCTCCTGTTCTTCCGCGGACGCTCCGCCAAGGACCGCGCCAATCAGCATGGAGGATTCGATCAATGCGGAGGTCTTCAGTTCATAAACCGTATCCAGCGTTTCCTTCTGTAACAGATGCCCGCTTTCTTTGACGTCGATCACCTGTCCCCCGATCATCCCGTAAATCCCCGCTTTTTTCGCCAGTATCCCAAGCGCCTTCCCAATCCGTCCCGAAAGCGCCGGTTCCATCTCAAACGCGAGGCAGGCCGTCTCAAACGCGTAGTTTAAAAGCGCATCCCCGGCAAGGATCCCCATATCCTCCCCGTAGACCACATGCGTCGTCTTTTTCCCCCTCCGGTAATCATCGTTGTCCATCGCCGGAAGGTCATCGTGTACAAGGGAATACGTATGTATCATTTCCTGTGCCGCCATGAACGGATGGATGAGGCTGCCCTGGCCGCCAAACAGCGCATATGTCTCTCCCATGAGCATCGGGCGCAGGCGCTTCCCTCCCGCCATCAGGCTGTATTCCATCGCCTCCATGATCAAATGCTGGGCCCCCGAAGGCTTTGGCAGATACGCCTTTACGATCCGGTCGATCTCTGCCGCCTTTTGCCGCATCCGGCTTTCAAACGCGTCATTCAAACTCATGCTCCTCTCCCTCTTCGTCCAGGACGACCATCTTTTTCTCAACCGTGTCAATCTTTTCACTGCATTTTTTCAGCGTGTCCATCCCTTTATGGTAAAGGGCAAACGACTCCTCCAGCGAAAGCTCCCCCTCTTCCATGTCCCCGATCAAATGATCCAGTTCCTCAAATAAATCTTGCAATGTCTGCTCTTTTGGCGCCTGTTCTTTTGGCGTCTGCGCTTTCTTTTCCTCTGCCATCCCTGCCTCCCGTTCCGCTCATCCGCTCTCATCCATGCCTCCGCCCCATTCAGGCGCGTTCCGGCATTCCTTACCCTATACCATCCCCGCCGCTGCCTGCGAAGATGATCCTACAAGCTCTGCCCGGCGCGACCGTTCCACCGTCGTCTCGATCACCCCATCCCGCACATAGACGGAAAGCTTCTCCCCCGGCGACACCTGCCCAATCCTTTTCACCGTCCTGCCCCTCTCATCCGCGGCATACGCGTAGCCCTGGTTCAGCTTTTCCAAAGGGGACAGTCCTTTCATGCGTTCCAGGTAAATCGAAAGCTGATGCCTGCTTTCCGTGAGCTTCGCCTGCATGAGGGATCTCAAGGTATCCTCATACTCCACTGTCCTGTGCTGGTAGTCCCGCAAAACGTTCCCCGGATGCAGAAGCTTAAGCCTGGCCTGGTACTCCCGGAGCCGGTAACGCTCCAATTCCAGCCTCCGGAGCAGATGCATCCGAAGACCCTTCCGGTACTCCCGCATACCCCGCCGGACATCCTCATACGCATAGACCGCCAGCTCCGCAGCCGCGGACGGGGTTGGCGCACGCAGGTCCGCCACGTAATCCGCGATCGTCGTATCCGTCTCATGGCCCACCGCGGAAATCACCGGAACCGGACACTCAAAAATCGCCCTTGCCACCTCTTCTTCGTTAAACGCCCACAAATCCTCGATGGAACCGCCGCCCCGCCCGACGATCAGCACGTCCACATCCGCACAGGCCATCATCTGGATCCCCCGCACGATGCTTTCCTTTGCGCCCTCCCCCTGCACCTTTGCAGGATACAGGACAAGCTGCACATACGGATTCCTCCGCCGCGCGATATGGATGATATCACGGACCGCTGCCCCCGTAGGCGCAGTCACGACCCCGACCCTCCGGGCAAACCGGGGGATCTCCTGTTTGTATTCCGGGGCAAACATCCCCATGTCCGCAAGCTCCTGCCTGAGCCTAAGAAACCGCTCATACAGCACGCCTTCCCCGTCCAGCCGGATCTCCTTGGCGTAAAGCTGGTAGGATCCGCTCCTCTCATACACCTGGACGCTCCCGAACACAATGACCTGCTGCCCTTCTTCCATACGAAAAGAGAGCCCGCCCCGCTGCCCGGCAAACATGACGCAGGCAATCGTTCCAGACTCATCTTTCAAAGAAAAATATATATGTCCTGAAGTATGGTATTTACAATTGGAAACCTCACCCTTTACATAAATGCGGCCTAACAGATAATCCTGGGCAAATATATCTTTGATATAAGCATTGACCTGCTTTACCGAATAAACATTCTTCGCCATCCACTCTTCATTTCCTTCCCAAAGATGCCTGCGCAGCCGCCGTCAGGCGTCAGAAGCCGCCGCTTCGCCCGCATTCAGGGAAGCGGCCAGCTTGCCAAGGATCCCATTGACAAAGGCCGGCCCATCGTCCCCGGAATACTTCTTCGCAAGCTCCACCGCCTCGTCGATCGCCACACCCACCGGGATATCGTCATCCCACTTCATCTCATATACCGCAAGGCGCAGGATGCCCAAATCCACTTTATTCATCCGGGTCGTCTTCCAGCCCTTTGCAAACCGGTTGATCATCGCGTCGATCTCCCCGGCGCGGCCTGCCACCTGCCCCGCTTTGTCACGGATATACGCCAGGTCCTTCTCCCCGGCGCCCTCAAGCTGGTCAAAATAAAGCTGTATCTGCTCCTCCATACCGCTCCCATCGTCAAACTCCAGGCAAAAGACCACCTTGAATATATGCTCCCGCAGCTTTGTCCTTTTCACTTAAGCCTCCTCCGGCGCTTCTACCCCTACGATACGGATATTGATGTCCGCGACTTCCAGCCCCGTCATGTTCTCGATCGCCGCCTTGACCTTCTCCTGGACCTTAACCGTCGTCGCCTTGATGCTGTAACCGTACTTCAAGGTCAGGACTAAAGACGCCGTCACAACGCCTTCCAGCACATCCACCTTCACGCCTTTGCCCATCGGCTTCATGTTCAGCTTGCTCACCAAATCCTTCGCAGGGCTGCCGCCCATAAAGGCCACGCCCTCTACTTCCATCGCCGCAAGCCCGACAATGCCCGCCACCACTTCATCCGCGATCTTGACCTCGCCCAAACTCTCCTCGTTATTTATCGTATAAGCATTCTTGTCCTCTTTAGCCATCGCACAAACCTCCGCCTGATTGAAAATTTCTATACTTTTGCCAAGTGCTCTCATTATAGCAAAGATTTTTTCATTTGTAAATTACAAAAGCATATCATCAACGCTTGCCCCGTAAAGCCTTCCCATACACGGAATCCACCCCTGCCTGAAGTTCTTTATTTCCCATTTTGTCCGTTTTTTTCATCCTTCACACACGCCACAAAAATAATATGCGTGAAACGTAAGGACAGCGCTCCTCTTATTTCACGCATACGGCTTGATTTCTGATATTCACTTCAAGTATTTACATAAATAGTACTTTCAAAAT
>CAZYVA010000108.1:0-5718 GCA_964650695.1 uncultured Dorea sp.
TTTTGCCCCGTCCGTGGCAGTTTTGATCCGCCCCAATCCGGTATGCAGCGTCTCTACACTGCCCGGCAACGCCGACACACTATCGTCCAGGGCGGTCAGGCCGCTGTCCAGCAATTGCGCGCCGTCCCGGATGCTGCCCACCCCGGCGCTTAGATCCTTGCTTCCGGTTTGCAGCTCTTTCATCTTCTCGCTGATCACTGCCGCGCCATCCGCAAGATCCGCCGCGCCATCGTCCAGGTCCTCCGCCCCGTCCGCCAATGCGGAAGAACCGTCCTTCAGCTCCGACGTGCCGTCATCCAGATCCCCGGCCCCGTCCGCAAGGCTCCCGGTCCCGTCTACAAGCTGGTTCGCCGCGTCGTCCAACTCCTCCATGGAATCCCGCAAGTCGTCCACGGAATCCACCTCATCCAGCCCCAGCTCCGACAGCAGGTCATTGGAAGCAAATGTCATGGCGGCTATCATGGAAAAATCCGTCACATCCGCCTCGATGACAACGGTTTCCGGGATATGGATATCCGCCGTATCCGCCAGTTCGTCCAGGTTCAGGCTTTCGCGAAAGCCCGGCATCGCCACCCCCATCACGATGGAAGCGTCCCCGGTGTCGATCACTTTGCCTTGGTCAACCTTGACCCCCGATGCTTTCTCATGGTCGAAGATCGTGCCTGAAACCATCATATACGGCTGATAGATCTTACAGGGTTCCCCATGGATGATGTAATCCTTCTCCTCGTGGTTTTCATAGGTAAAGGTCATTTTCAAATGCCCGGAAGCCCCCGCCAGCTCATCCGCCGTCACTTCCTTATCATCCAGTTCATATTTGATATTCACAGAAACCGGAAGCTCTTCGCTCGCCGTCCCACGGTAATAAACGTCCGTCCCATCGGTATTCCATGTGATCGTGCCGTCCGGATTGCGGGTGTAGTCCGCGTCGTCTTTCGTATTCTCGATATCCTTTAATGTGGATTGGTCTACGATCGTACTTGCCCCGTCCCCATTTTTCAGCCATTCGCTTACAATGGTACTGTCCACCCCGCCGTCCGCGTCCGTCAGCACGTAAACGGTCGTTTCCTTCCCATTTTCATCACTGTGGGACGGGCGGGCCGATCCCTCCAATGCGCTCTGGAGCGTATCCACTTCCGCGGACGCCGCCTCTTTTGTTTCTTCTTCGTCTGATGACCCGCACGCGCAAAGGGAAACCGCCATGCACACAACCAATGCCGCCGCGCCCATCCGTTCCATCCTGTTTTTCATCATCATCCTATCCTTTCTTTCAAAAGATTTTACAAAACGATCCGTCCACGTACCCGCTTCGGCCGGATGCCGATGGTGGTACGGCATACCAGCTTATCCAAAAGCATCAGCAGGCTCGGCAAAAATACCAGGACCACGACCATGCTCACGATCGCCCCTCTTGCCATCAACAGGCAGAGCGATCCAATCAAATCCACATCCGAATAAATACCGACGCCTATCGTCGCCGCGAAAAAGCCAATGGCGCTTGTGATGATGGAATGCATCGACGTCTCCATAGCTGTCTGCACCGCGTCCGCCTTGCCCGCGCCAAGCCTTCTCTCCAGCTTGTACCGGGTCGTCATCAGGATCGCGTAATCCACCGTCGCGCCAAGCTGGATCGTCCCGATGCAGACCGAGGCGATAAACGGCAACGTCGTATGGGTATAAAACGCGCACCCCATATTGAGGAAAATCGCCAGCTCAATGACCGCAACCAGTATGACCGGCAGCGAAATGCTCTTCAAAACCAGCAGGATCAGCACAAAAATCGCCCCGATGGAAACCGCGCTTACGACCTTGAAATCGTGATCCGTGATCTCGATCAGATCCTTGGTACACGCCGCTTCCCCGATCAGCATACTTTTGGGGTCGTAGGATTTTAAGATGGATTTGATTTCCTCGCACTGGCTGTTGACTTCATCCGTCGCCACCTGGTAATCCGAAGCTACCAGAAGAAGCTTCCAGTTATCGCTCTCCAACACTTCCCTGACATGCGCCGGGATGATCTCCTCCGGCAGCGCCGTCCCCACAACCGAATCAAGCCCAAGCGCAAAGGAAACGCCGTCCACATCCTGCAGCCGGTCAAGCAGTTGCTTTGTCTCTTTGTGCGGCAGCTCCCTGTCCACCAGCACCATGGAAACGGAGCTCATCCCAAAATCTTCTTCCAGCTTCTCATTCGCCTGCACGCTGTTGAGATAGTCCGGCAGGCTTTTATCCAGCTTATAATATACATTGTAATGTTGGTTCCCATAAACCCCAGGGATCCAAAGGATCAGCATCAAAACCGCCAGCAGGCGGTAATGCCTTGCCACAAACGCCGGGAGCTTCCCAAGCGGCAGCGTCAGCGGCTTGTGGGACGTCTTTTGGATCGCTTTATCAAAGAAAAGCAAAAGAGCCGGAAGGATGGTCACGCAGCAAAGCACGCCCAGGACGACCCCTTTCGCCATCACGATCCCCAGATCCAGCCCCAGCGTAAAGCTCATAAAACACAGGGCGATAAACCCGGCGATCGTCGTCAACGAGGAACCCGTCACAGAAGTGATCGTCGCCGCGATCGCGCGCGCCATAGCCTCCTGGTTGTCGCTGTATTTTTCTCTCTGTTCCTTATAGCTATGGTACAGGAAAATGGAATAATCCATCGTGACCCCAAGCTGGAGGACCGCCACCAGGGACATGGTGATAAAGGAAATCTCCCCTTTCACAAAATTGGTCCCCAGGTTGTAGAGGATCGCCATCCCGATGTCCGTCAAAAACAGCACCGGTATCATAAAGGAATCCAAAAAGACGGCCATGACGATCGTTGCCAGGATC
Source organism: uncultured Dorea sp. (assembly GCA_964650695.1). Taxonomy (GTDB): domain Bacteria; phylum Bacillota; class Clostridia; order Lachnospirales; family Lachnospiraceae; genus CAZYVA01. The sequence continues at coordinate 2,824 of CAZYVA010000108.1, forward strand.
ACGGCGATCAGCACATACATTGCGATCTCTTTCTGCACCAAGTCGCGGGTATCGGTCACGATGGCGGACATACTGGAAACAAAGCATTGCTGCCCGGCAATGCTGTACAGCTCCTCGATCGCGTCCATCGTCTCGTCCGCAGAGGTCGTCGTGTCAAAAAATAAAAACATCAACTGTCCATTCCCGTCGCTGGAATAGAGGATATCCGTGACCGGATCCGGCAGCATCTCCTTCGGGACGTCCACATCCGCCATGGAGACCACCGACACGACATGCTCAACCTTCTCTATCCGGCTTTTCAGCTTCGCCGCGTCCTTATCCGGCATATCCTCACATACAAAAATCGCATACGCCCCCTTGCCAAAATCATCCATCAGGATATCCTGGCCCTGCATCGTTTCAATGTCATCCGGCAGGTAATAAAGAATGTCATAGTTGATCCGCGTCTCGATAAAGCCAACCACAGACGGGATCAACAGCAAGACCCCTATGATCAGGATAGGGATCCGCATTTTCACGATTTTCCTGCTAAAACCAAGCATTCCCAAGAGCCCCTTTCAAAAAATGACCAAAGGTCACTTCATGTCATAGGAGAGGATAGCACGAAAATGACCGGATGTCAATATATAGATCCGCCCCCATTTGACCTTTCAGCCATATTTTGTTATCCTATTGTTATGTTACGCAGCCGGTCTTGCCTGTGAAAAGCCCTTTTGCGCGTTCCGGAGGTTATGCTTTATGGGAAAAGTAGAGGACAATAAAAAAGAAAAAAAAGAACGCTTGCTCAGCGCCGCCTTTTCCCTGTTTACGGAACAGGGCATGTTCAAAACATCCATCTCGGATATCACCAGGCGCTCCGGCGTCGCCAAGGGGACGTTCTATTTATACTTCCGGGATAAGTACGACATTGCCAACAAGCTGATCGCCTATAAATCCAACCGGTTATTCCAACATGCGGTCGAAAGCCTTGACAAGAAAAGCCATACCTGTTTTGAGGACACGCTGATCCTTCTCATTGACGATGTGATCGGGCAGCTCAGCGCGGAGCCTATGCTGCTTCGTTTCATCGATAAGAATTTAAGCTGGGGGATTTTTAAAAACGCAGTCACAGGTTATACCCAACCCATTGACTACATGGCGTATTTCCATGAACAGCTCGACCTGGATAAAGATATCGCGTGGATAGAGCCGGAATTGATGCTGTATACAGTGATCGAATTGGTTGGCAGTACATGCCACAGCGTCATACTAGATAAGGATCCGACCGACCTGGCGCATTATAAGCCTTATCTGTACGCGGCCATCCGGAATATCGTGCGGGCGCACCAAAAACCGCCCGGCTCCGGCTAACAGCGGCAGAAACAAGGGAAAGGGCCCCGGCATATACTATTGTAAATGAGAACACAGCCATTTTCCGCAGAAAATGAGCGGGAGCCGGATATTTAAGGCTTGCCAGGCGCGCACGGCACGCAGCAAGCCTCAATCATCATAGGAAATAAGCATTCCGGAGCGTAGAGCGTGACGGATCACTCCACTTCTTCCAGCGTCCCGTCCTCTGTGCTGAACGTATCTGTCGTGGCATTGTCGTCTAATTGATCCTCCAGGCTGCTATCCCCGCTGCTGTTGCCGGACGCGGTATCTGTTTCCGTATCCGTATCGGCGCTTTCTGTCCCGTCCGACGCGTCTGTGTCCCCGGACGCGTTCCCTGTGGCCGTGGCATCGGAAGAATCCGCCGTAGAGCCGTCCGTTTCTTCCTCCGCGTCATCCCCGCCGAAAAGGCCCTTAAAGAAATGGACGATTTTTCCAAAGAAACCGCTGTCTTCATCCGAGCTATCCACGGAATTGCTGATGGCGTCTAACGTGCTGTCCACAACGGCATTGTCTCCAAGGATGGAATCATTGGTGCCGTTGATAATGCCGCCCTCGTCTGAACCGCTCCCGCCAAAAATCCCTTTGATGGTACTGACGATCTTCGACAGGAAGCCTTCTTCCTTTCCGCTCAGGTTATCCATCGTCTGCTTCAATGCATCGACGTCATAATCATACTGGCTGATTTTACTCATCAGGCTGGTAAGCTGCGCGATCTGGTCGTCTGTCAGGGTAACGTCCTGGCTGGCGGCCGCCTCCGAGACAATGTCGGAGATCTGGCTTTCGTCGGAGACGCCGTCTTCGACCACCTGTTCCTTGACATCATTCACCAGGCTGGCCGCTTCCTCCTGCCCGATATCTTCGGCCAGTTCGCCGGTCGTGACAAGCTCTTCTGTAGCGGCTTCTTTTTGGCCCTCGTCCAGCGTCTCGCCGCTGGCCGTCTCATACGCCATCATAATGCCGGTCAGCGCCCCTGTCCCCGAAACTTCGATCGGGGAAGCGGCGACCACGTTGCAGTTTTCTACGCCGGACGTCAAAAGCGTGCTGGCGATCATGGAACTCGTGACAAACGTCAGGTTTGCCACCTTCACCTGGATCCCGCCCTCGGTAGTCGGCTCCACGTAAGAGCAGCTATAAGTCCTCGTGCCGATCTGCGCTTCCGAGGCAATGCCTTCCATATACTGGCGTTCATCCTGGTTTGTAACCGTGATCGTCTCCACTTCATCCGTCGTTGTCCCGAAATACTCATACATGGACAATTTCTGTTCGTTCGTCAAATCCGCGCCTAAGGTCACGACCTTGGCGCCGTCCGCCCTCACCGTCACCGGCAGTCCCGCGCACACAAGCGCCGCCGCCAGCATGAACGGCAGGATTTTACAGGTTCCCTTTCGTTTTCCATTCATCATAATGAACTCCCCTTTTATTGCTTTTTTTTACTGTTGGACGCCGTCCGCCCTCACCGTCTTTTTACTGCTGGACGCCGCCCGCCCTCACCGTCACCGGCAGTCCCGCGCACACAGGCGCCGC
>CAZYVA010000109.1:0-5589 GCA_964650695.1 uncultured Dorea sp.
TGACCTCTCGCGTGTGAGGCGAACGCTCATCCCGGCTGAGCTATGCTTCCATGTCCTTATTATAGCCGTAACCGGACTGAAAATCAAGTAAAAAAATTGGACATCTACAGGGATATTTGTTATACTGGGTTCAGGCATGAAACGGGATGTATACAAGGAGTAGTTCTGTTATGTTGGATGAACGGAAAGTAAAGCTGATGACCCGCCTGGCCATGTATGAAGAGACACAGGGAAAAGAGGACTTTCAGATCAGCGGGTATTATAAACAGGATTATATCGGGATGCATATTATCAGTTCCGTGATTTGGGTCACGATTGGGTATGCCGCTTTGACGGCATTGATTGTGCTGGCGAGTTTTTCGGCGCTGATGTCTTCCTGGTCCAACAGCATGGTTCTTATGCTTGGCCTGATCTTTGTCGTGGGATACCTGGGGCTGTTGATCATCTATGGGATCATATCCGGTAGTATATATGGCAAAAAATACCGGGACGCCAGGATGAGGGTCCGAAGATATAACCACAACCTGCTAAGACTGCTGAAATGGTACGATCAGAAGAGGAGAAAGTGATGGATACGATCATAGAATTGAGGGAAAAGCTGCAGGAGGTATATGCGCAGCACTCAAAAATCATAGAAAAAGCATTTCGGTTTATCTTGGCGTTTCTGGTTTTTTATGAAATTAATAAAAACATAGGCTTCCTCCAGGCGGCGGCCTCCCCGGTGGTGGCGCTGGCGCTGGCGGTGATCTGTGCGTTCCTGCCCCTGCTTTTCACTGTTTTTGGCGCGACCGCGCTGATCCTGGCGCATATGTATGGGGTATCTTTGGGGATATTGATTGTTGTTTCGCTTGTGTTTCTGGTGATGTATATTTTTTATTTCCGGCTGACGCCAAAGATGGCATTGGCGGTCCTTTTGACTCCGCTGGCCTTTGTTTTCCATATGCCGTTTGCCGTGCCGATGGCGTATGCGTTGCTTTCTACGCCTACCGCGATGGCGGCGGTTGCCTGTGGGACCATTACTTATTATATGCTGGAGTATGTCAAGGTAGGGGCTACTGGCCTTACCGGGGAGGACGCGCCGGGGCTTATCGAACAGCTATCGGTCTGTACAAGGCAGATTTTCCAGAATAAGGAAATGTGGGTTGCGGTTGTCACATTTATGATTGCTTTTATGGTGGTTTACACTTTGCGGAGGCAATCGTTCAACCATGCGTGGACGGTTGCAGTTATCGTTGGCACGGTCATCTATCTTGTGGCGGAGGTGGCCGGGGATATCGCAATGGAGGTGGCGGTTTCCTATGGCTCCATGGTTCTTGGGGGGATTGCGGCGGTTATCGTGGGGTTGATTTTGGAAATCCTTTTCTTTACGGTGGATTATTCGCGCTGTGAGAACTTGCAGTATGAGGACGATGAGTATTACTATTATGTGAAAGCGGTGCCGAAGCTGAATGTGGCAAAGCCGGAAAAACAGGTGAAGCATATCAGCGGGAGGGACGAGTCCGAAGTGATGGATGCAGAGGAAGTACGGGAGAGAAGGAGGCGGCAGGCTGCTTCCCGCCAGGAAGCAGCCAGGCGTTCCGGCAGGAATGGACGCGGCAGCGGGATGGGCCGGAGAAGCCGTTAAACATATCCGGATCCACGGTCAGGAATGCCCTGTAGACGGGCATTCCTGACCGTGAATGGTAACAATGATTACAGCGTGTAAGGAGGTGGCAGAATGGAACAGCGTATTTCACAGTTTCTTGGGAAATATATTTCCGGTGTGTATTTCCCGGAAGTACAGGTGACAGATGTCATAGAAGTTTTAATCCTTACATTTATTATTTATCAGGTTATCCTCTGGATTAAAAATACAAAAGCATGGATGTTGCTGAAAGGGATTTTCGTTTTGGCCGCTTTTATCCTGATTGCGGCGCTGTTCCAGATGAATACGATTCTTTTTATTGCGAAAAACGCCGTGTCGGTCCTCGCGATTGCAACGATCATCGTCTTCCAGCCGGAGCTTCGCCGTGCGCTGGAAAAGCTGGGGGAGAAGAAATTCCTGTCTTCTGTCATGCCGTTTGAAGGCGGACGGGAGAAGATCCGTTTTCAGGAGGAGACGATCGACAGCATTGTGGAGGCGGCGTTTGCTATGGGCCGTGTAAAGACAGGTGCACTGATGGTCGTGGAACAGGCCATCCAGCTCAGCGAGTATGAAAGCACTGGGATTTATATGGACTGCCTGGTGTCCATGCAGGTCCTGATCAATATTTTTGAACACAATACACCGCTTCATGACGGAGCGATCATCATCCGGGGGGACAGGATCGTGTCGGCGACCTGTTATCTGCCTTTGTCGGACAATATGGGGTTAAGCAAGGATCTTGGGACCAGACACCGTGCGGCGGTAGGGATGAGTGAGGTTAGCGATGCCCTTGTCATAGTCGTATCCGAGGAAACCGGGGCGGTTTCCGTGGCGCAGGGCGGGCAGCTTTACCGATCCGTGAACAGGGGGCAGCTCCGGGAATATCTGGTGAATATCCAAAATCGCAAAAGGGAACCGGGAAGATGGAACATGTGGCTGAAAGGAAGGCTGATGCATGAAAAAGGGACTCATGAATAATATTGGACTGAAAATATTGGCTTTCGTGATCGCTTTTATGGCATGGATAGCCGTGGTGAATATCGATGACCCGGTTACGTATAAGACGTTCAGCGCTATCCCGGTAACGGTCATACATGAAGAAGTGCTGGCGAACGCCGCGCAACCTCAGACATACCAGATCGTGGATAACACGCAGGAGGTGGATGTAACCGTCACCGCCAAAAGGAAAGTGCTGAGTAAGATCAAAGAGGAGAATATTGTTGCCGTCGCGGATATGAAAGAGCTGACACTGGATACCCAGTTGCCGATAGACATTACGATTAATGGGTATGAGGGGGATTATGAAAGCGCGGAGTCTTCGCCGCGCAACCTGCAGGTGAAACTGGACGATGAGGAGACAAAGCGTTTTCCGATTGTCCCGACGACGACAGGAACCGTGCGCGATGGGTATATTCTCGGCGAGATCCAGGCAGATCCTGAAAAAGTGTCCATCCGGGGGCCAAAAACCGTGATCGAATCCATCAGCCGGGTGGAGGCAAAGGTCAGCGTATCTGGCCTTGCGGAAGATACGGTTTTAGAGTCGGAACTGACACTATACGACGAGGACAACAATGCGGTTGAACAAAATCTGTTAAGCAATAACCTTGGCACGGGCGGCGTGAAGGTCAAGGTCAAGCTGCTGCGGACAAAAAATGTAGAAGTCGAGTTTGACACATCCGGGATCCGCACGGCGGACGGGTATCAATTTACCGGGATCACTTATGAACCTCAGACGATACAGATCTGTGGGCAGCAGTCTGTTTTGGACCAGGTTGGCACGATCCGGGTCCCAGCTTCGGCATTGTCTGTCAATGGCCTGGCGAAACGGACAGAAGAGGTCATAGACGTTTCCGGTTATCTGCCGGATAATATAAAACTGGCGGATGACAATGCCAGTTCTATCGTTGTGACGGTCAATGTGGAAAAAGACGGGACGACAACACTGGATATGACAAAAGGTTCTATCGCGGTCAATAATCTGGATGAAGATCTTACGATGAGCTACACGACAGCAGATATCCTGGAGGTCCAGATCGCAGGGCCGGAGGAGTTGTTGGAAGATCTGAAACTGGAGCAGGCAAGCATTGACCTGTCAGACTGTAAAAAAGCCGGGGTTTATACAGTCCCGGTATCTATCGTGCTGCCGGAAGGCTGCACGCTTTTAAAGAATATCAGCGTAGAGGTGGAGCTGAAGGAAAAGGAATAGGACGGGATGATAAAATGGTTCGACAGAAAATCGTAATACACAACCCAACCGGGCTGCATCTACGCCCGGCGGGGATCTTCTGCAATGAAGCAAACCGTTTTCCATGTAAAGTCATGTTTGAATACGGCAATGTGACCGCAAACGCAAAGAGTGTGCTGGGCGTGTTGGGCGCCTGCATAAAATCCGGGGATGAGATTGTGCTTGTCTGCGATGGAGAGGGAGAAGAAGAAGCCTTGCAGGCAATGGTCGCGGTCGTGGAAAGCGGACTTGGGGAATGACAGATGGGGGGAAAAGTTATCATGGAGGCGTTATGAGGAAACATCTGCACAAATTCGAGACAACCATGTGGCTACTCGTTAAAATTGCGCTATACGTGTCCCTGATGTATACGTTCATCTATGTCCTCGGGAGAGAGAGCATCGGGCTGACCCGGCTGTCCAGGACGCTGGGTGTTACAGTGCTGACTTTTGCGGTGGTAGGGGTGCTGTTCCTGATGGTATACGGACAGTATGATGTAGGGCGCAGGAAAAGTAAACCGATCATCTATTCGCTGGCGCTTGCCGTCGCCTGCACGGACGTGGTTACTTATGTGCAGTTGATGATCATGAGGACGAACCGCCCGACGGTGTATGGCTTTCGTTTTCTGAGCGTCGGGCTTTTATGCGTTGCCTTTCTTTTGCAGACGGTTATCATTATTGGTTTCACCTATTTCGGGAACTGGCTTTTTTTCAAGATCCATGAGCCGGAAAAATGCTGTGTTATCACATCTTCCCAGCGCAGCCTGGATGTGATCGTTTTTGCTATGGAGCACTTGCGCAAGCAGTATCAGGTTTCCGAAGTGCTGGATTATCGGCGGCCAGATCTACGTGAATATATCAGGGATGCGGAAACGGTTTTCGTGTATGATGTGCCGGTGGATGTAAGGACAGAAATTATGTGCTGGTGCTACCGCTATAAAGTGAATATTTATTTCAACCCGGAGATCGAGGATATTGTAGAACTCAATGCAAAACAATATGTCATTGACGACGTTTACTTGTTTAATCGGAATGTAAAGGGCCTTACGATGGAGCAGCGGGTAGTGAAGCGGTTGATGGACATCGTCTTTTCCCTTGTGTTTGGTATTTTGTCTTCTCCTGTATGGCTTGTGTCGATGATAGCGATCAAGATGGAAGACGGCGGGCCGGTTTTTTTTACGCAAAAACGGGCAACGATCCATGGGCGGGCGTTTGACGTATATAAACTCCGCACGATGAAACCGAATGACGATAATCATTCAGTGACGACAGAGGACGGCCGGATCACAAAGGTGGGGGCCTTTTTGCGCCGGACAAGGATTGACGAGATCCCTCAGCTTTTGAACGTATTGAAAGGCGATATGACGCTTGTGGGTCCCAGGCCGGAGATGATCAAAAATGTCGAAGAGTATACGGAAGAGCTGCCAGAGTTCAAATACCGCCTCCGCGTCAAAGCGGGGCTGACCGGGTATGCGCAGATCACCGGGAAATATAACACCACGCCAAAGGACAAGCTGGTCATGGATATGATGTATATTGAACAGTTCAGCATCCTGAAAGATATCCAGTTGATTTTCCAGACGGCCATCGCGCTGCTGAAAAAAGACAGCACAGAAGCGTTCGGGCGGAAGCATAAGCACTGTGAATACCGGTTCCGCAAGTGGGATGGGGAAACAAAGGAGGCAAAATGACGCCCATTGACAAATATAAAGGTGGTTGCTATAATATGACGGGCTGTAAGA
>CAZYVA010000110.1:0-5565 GCA_964650695.1 uncultured Dorea sp.
GTAATGCTCTCTCTTACGGATCTCCTGCTGGATGCCCGCTTTCGCACAGTTTCTTTTGAATCTGCGTAAAGCGCTATCCAACGTCTCGTTTTCTTTTACGATCACATTTGACATAACCTCACACCTAACCTCCCCTCCAGCCCTATATTGTGCACCATACGACTGTTCGGGTATATTTCTGCACTGCAATTTATTATACCACATTTTAGCAATACGTCAACATTTTTTCTCCATTTTTCAACAAATCGGCGGTAACAGGCCAGCCGAAAGCCAAACTGTTACCGCCGATTGAAAGCCGCCCGCGTGGAAGGGCAGAACCCCCCGCCGCTGAATATACCTGTTTCCACGGGCTTTGCTGCGAAGCGCCAGATCCCGGCCGGACGGTCACAGACCGGCATCCGGATCCTGGCCGCCGCTTTCACCCTGGACATCCTTCTCATTTAATTTCACCCCATGCATATACAGAACTGGCAGCACCAAAGGGAGCAGGAGCGACACTACGGCATACAGGACGGAACTCCCCGTTAGAATATTTTGCACAAAATTAATGATTCCGCATATCACGGCTATGATAATCAGTATGCGGCTCCATTTCTTTAAACCCGGAACTGCCCCCGCGTCATCACAGCCCTTTATCCCTTTTATGCCCGCCAGGAGCTGGAGAACGGAAAGGACCATATAAAGCAGGCATAAGACCACAAACAGCCATATCCCTTTTTGTCCCGAATCAACGGTCGCGTAACCGAACAGCAAAACACCGGCTATATAGCCGATCACCCCTATCACTGCGCTGATTACAAGCAAGATACTTGTCACTTTGATAAATTTTTTCCCTGACATAATGCTCCTCCTTTGTAAACCAAATGATAATTGATTTTAACATTCCTAGCCCTAAAAAACATCATCAACGTGGGGGTATGGGCAGGGTTTTTGAACCCTGGACACTGGCTGTCTTGTACGTCCGGCGGAAAAGTGTATGGAAGGAAATGCATGATCTGGGCTGCTTTAGGGCATCGGGATCACGCAATCTGCTCCCGCAAAACTTCCTCCGCTTTCCTGAGGGCATCCGGGATCCCCGCCGGGTTTTTCCCGCCTGCCTGCGCCATGTTCGGACGGCCGCCCCCACCGCCGCCGACAAGAGCCGCGGCTGCTTTGATCAAGTTCCCGGCATGCACGCCTTTATCCATAGCGCCCTTGGTCGCGGTCGCTATCAGGCTGACCTTTCCGCCTGCTTCGGACGCAAGTACGACGACACTCTCGCCCAGCTTCTCTTTCAACTGATCCCCCAGCCCGCGCAGGCCATTCATATCTACATCGCCAACCTGCGCCGCCAGAAACTTCACACCGCCAATTTCCACTGCCTGGTCCATCACATCGCCAAGAGTGTCCTTCGCCAGCCTGCTCTTCAGGCTTTCAATCTCGCTTCTAAGCGCCTTGTTTTCTGCCAGGAGATGCGAGATCTTTTCCGCCATCTGCCCCGGCTCCGCTTTCAGCAGCTTGGCCGCTTCAAAAAACTGTCCCTCCAGCCCGGCGTAATATTTCATCACGCCCTCTCCGGTCAATGCTTCAATCCGGCGCACGCCCGCAGCCACACCCGATTCTGATACAATCTTAAACACGCGGATATCGCCCGTATGCCCCACATGCGTGCCTCCGCAGAATTCCTTTGAAAAATCCCCCATACTGACTACCCTTACAATATCGCCGTATTTCTCGCCAAACAACGCCGCCGCGCCGGTTTTCCGAGCCTCTTCGATGGGGAGGTTTTCCGTCATGACCGTAAGGTTCTTGCGGATTGCCTCATTGACAATCTCCTCCACTTTTGCGATCTCTTCCTGCGTCATCGCTGAAAAATGCGTAAAATCAAACCGGAGCCTGTCCGCATTGTTCAAAGAACCCGCCTGCTCCACGTGGGTTCCCAGCACCATCCGGAGCGCTTTCTGGAGCAGATGGGTCGCGCTGTGGTTGCACGCGCCCAATGCACGTCGTTTTTCATCGATTTCCAACGTCACCACATCGCCAACCTTTACCATGCCTTTCGTGACACGCCCCTTATGCCCGATTTTCCCGCCTGGAAGTTTCAGCGTATCTTCAACCTGGAATGCAAAATCCTCCGCGCGGATCACGCCCGTATCCGCTTCCTGCCCTCCGCTGGCCGCGTAAAACGGCGTCTTGTCAACAATGAGCGTTCCCTCTTCCCCGTCAGAGAGCGCCTCCACGATTTCGCTCTCAGTAGCAAGCGCCCGCACACGGGATGAGACACAAGACACATCGTACCCGACAAACTCGCTGCTCAAATCCGGATCCAAAAGGTCATAGACATTTTCCTCCCGGCCTATCATATGCTCCGCCCCACGGTAGGTCCCTTTGGCTTTCTGCTTCTGCTCTTTTACAGCAGCGTCAAATCCTTCCTGGTCGATGGACATCCCCTTTTCCCCCAGGATTTCTACCGTCAGGTCCACCGGGAAGCCATAGGTGTCATAAAGCCGGAATGCTTCCGCGCCGGAAAGCGTCTTTTCCCCCTTCTTCACCATCTCTTTTTCCATTTCCTCCAGGATAGATAAGCCCTGGTCGATGGTTTTGTTAAACTGCTCCTCTTCCTTGGCAATGACCTTGAAAATAAAGTCTTTCTTTTCCTCCAATTCAGGATAACCATCCTTAGATCCATCGATCACCGTTGCCGCAAGATCCGCCAAAAACGCACGGTTAAGGCCCAGGATCCTTCCATGGCGGCTCGCCCTGCGCAGCAAACGGCGCAGCACATAACCCCTGCCGCTGTTGGAAGGCAGTATCCCATCAGAAACCATGAACGTCACGGAACGGATGTGGTCGGTCACAATGCGGATAGAAACATCCGTCCCATACTCTTTCCCGTATTCCTTGTCCGCCATCCGGCAAACATGCTGGCGCAGGGAAAAAAGCGTGTCTATGTCAAACATCGAATCCACGTCCTGCACAATACAGGCCAGGCGCTCCAGGCCCATGCCGGTATCAATATTTTTTTGATCCAGCTCCGTATAATTGTCGTGCCCGTCATTGTCAAACTGGGTAAATACATTATTCCAGATCTCCATATAACGGTCGCAGTCACAGCCTACGGTACAGTCCGGGCGTCCACAGCCATACTTTTCCCCACGGTCATAGTAAACCTCGGAACATGGGCCGCATGGCCCGGAACCATGCTCCCAGAAATTATCCTCTTTCCCAAACCGGAAAATCCGTTCTTCTGGGATCCCGATGTCTTTGTTCCAGATCTCAAACGCTTCCTCGTCATCCAGGTAAATCGACGGATAAAGCCGATCCGCCTCAAGCCCCACAACCTCCGTCAGAAATTCCCACGTCCACTCCAGGGATTCCTTCTTGAAATAATCCCCGAACGAAAAATTCCCCAGCATCTCAAAAAACGTCCCGTGCCTGGCCGTCTTCCCCACATTCTCAATATCGCCGGTGCGGATACATTTCTGGCACGTCGTAACCCTGCGCCTCGGCGGAATCTCCTGCCCGGTAAAATAAGGCTTCAAAGGCGCCATGCCGGAATTGATCAGCAGCAGGCTCTTGTCATTGTGTGGCACAAGCGAAAAACTTTTCATCGCCAGATGCCCTTTGCTCTCAAAAAATTCCAGAAACATCCTCCTCAGTTCATTGACTCCATATTTTTTCATTATCCCTCAACTCCTATCCGACTGTCTACATAAAGCCCGCCTACGCAAAAAAAGGTACTTCCATAGGAAGCTTTCCCGCTCCCTTTGGTCGCGCTAAAGCAAGTTTCATAGTAATATAATTCCATGTTTTTCGCAGGTTTTGCGCATTTCCTGCGGCCAGAGGCCCGCCTGCACTTCCCCGACATGGGCGCGGTCTAAAAGCAGCATGCAAAGCCGCGATTGCCCGATACCGCCGCCGATTGTATAAGGAAGCTCGCCATTTAAAAGCATCCGGTGGTACAAAAGGCTTGACCGTTCCTCGCAGCCGGCCTTTTTTAACTGATCCGCCAAAGACTCCTCGTCCACGCGGATCCCCATGCTGGACAGCTCCAGGGCCTGCCCAAGTGTATCAAACCAGAAAAGGATATCCCCGTTTAACTGCCAGTCGTCATAATCCGGCGCACGGCCGTCGTGCGGCTCCCCATTGGCAAGTTTATCCCCGATTTTCATGATACACACACAGCCATGCTCTTTTGTGATAATATTTTCCCGCTCTCTCGGAGTCCTCTGGGGATAACGCTGCTCCAGTTCATCCGAAGTGATAAAAAACACGTTCTCCGGCAGCCGCTTGACCGCCTGTGGATATTTGTACCACACCTCATGCTCCATGTGCTTCACAATCTTAAAAATCACGCACACGGTCTCCTTCAGCGTTTCAATGGTCCGCTCCTCTTTTGTAATCACCTTCTCCCAGTCCCACTGGTCCACATAACAGGAATGTAAATTGTCCAGCTCCTCGTCCCGGCGGATTGCATTCATATTTGTATAAAGCCCCTCCCCCGGTTGGAAGCCGTACCGCTTCAAGGCCATACGTTTCCACTTCGCCAGTGACTGCACTACTTCAACCTCCTCCCCCGGAAGCCCCGCGATGTCAAAACCGACCGGCCGCTCCACACCGTTCAGGTTATCATTCAAACCGCTGCTTTTCTCCACAAAAAGGGGGGCGGAAATACGCTCCAGGTTCATCTCCTTGCCCAATTCCTTCTGGAACGTGTCCCGGATGTATTTGATTGCTTCCTGTGTCTCGCGCACCGTCAGCCGCGGGTCATAGCCCTTTGGTATTATCAATGCCATATATTCTTTCCTCCTAACAAAATGGCTTCCTTAAAAAGATAGGTTGAATTGTACCACAAAATTTTTCTTTTGTCACCTTTGCGATGCAACTTGCTCGATCATTATAAAAGTCCCCTTTTTGCGTCAGCAAAAAAACGTCCATCCTTTGTTGTTTCCTTGAGCCATTGAAAAAACCCCTGGCACCCTTCTACCACATCCCGGTATGTAAGGTCAAAATCCCCTGTGTACCAAGGATCTGCAATATCCCTTGGGCAACCGGAAAAATCCAGGAGCCTGTATACTTTCCCATGCGCATGGCTGCCCAGGATCCGCTCAATATCGCGGATGTTGCAGCGATCCATGCCGATGATGTAATCAAAGGTTTGCCCGTCTTTTCTTGTTATCTGCACAGCATGGTGCGCCAAGATGGGGATGTGCTGCTCTTTCATCTTCCGCACTGTGCCGTAATGTGGGGGATTGCCGATTTCCTCTCGGCTGGTTGCGGCGGAATCAATGTGGAATTGATTTTGCAAGCCCTGTCGGTTCACCATATCCTGAAATACAAATTGTGCCATTGGGCTTCGGCAGATATTGCCGTGGCAGACGAATAATACTTTTATCATCTTGAATATATCCTTTCATAAGCCTACAAACCTTTATCCTATCGAACATTAGCAGTTCGATAGGCGTATATTCCAGGCTTTTTGGTACTTTTCTTCCATTTTGTCTTTGCCCCAAACCTACGCATTTCTATGTAATTCTACGCAAATCCACGGGCAAATGGTGTAGTAAATGGTATAAAAACATTCAT
>CAZYVA010000111.1:0-5550 GCA_964650695.1 uncultured Dorea sp.
GCGGAAAGAATTGCCGAAAGAATCAGTCAGATGAAAGGGAAGCCATGAGGAAGCATCAAAAACAAAAGCTGCTGGAACTGACCCAAACCTTTTCAGAAGCCCACCGGGAAATCCAACACGCCATTTCCCAAGGAGATACCGCGCTGGCGCGGGACATGCTAGGCGAGTGCCAGAATTTTGCCGTTGCTTTCGGGGAGAGCATTGAAGAAGCCGAGGGCGAGGGACATGTAACTGTGTCTTATGTAGAGCAATACTGCGAGGCGCTTTTCCAGGTCTATGAATCCATAGGAAATGCTTCTGTGAATGGTACCGTCAATGCGGATAACATAGTTGAGGCATTGGAAAAGGCGCTTCTCCAGATAAAAAGCAGCGTGAAAAACGATATCGCGGCCAAGACGGAAGCTGTTTTTTTCCCATATAAAGCATCCATGTGGGACAGTCTGGAAAGCGTGTATCTGGCCGCCAGGGACGATCCGGGCTGCGACGCTTACTGTGTGCCGATCCCTTACTATGAAAAAAACCCGGACGGCAGCTTTGGGGAGATGCATTATGAGGGGGCGCAGTACCCGAAGGGGATTGAGGTCCTGGACTGGCAGGAGTACGATTTTGAAAACCGGCGGCCGGACGCCATCTATATCCATAACCCGTATGATAATTGTAATTATGTGACAAGCGTCCATCCAAGGTTTTATTCTTCCAACTTAAAAAAATATACGGAGGAACTGGTCTATATCCCGTACTTCATTTTGAGTGAGCTGGAGCCGGACAACCAGGCTGCCGTAGACGCAATGAAGCATTTTATCTGGCTTCCAGGGGTGATCTATGCGGATAAAGTCATCGTGCAGTCGGAAAAGATGAAGCAGATTTATGTCAACGAATACTTGAAAGCCGCGAAAGCAAACGGGCTGACAGGAAATCATATGGACCGAGGATACCTGGAGCAGAAGTTCCTGGGCCTCGGTTCCCCAAAGATCGATAAAGTATGCAACACAAAAAAGGACGACCTGGAAATACCAAAAGAATGGCTGGATATTATCCGGAAACCGGACGGGAGCTGGAAAAAAATCATTTTATACAACACAGGGGTCGGAGCCTTGCTGAAGAATGATGAGCAGTGGGTAACGAAGATTGAGCATGTGCTGCGGGTTTTTGAGGAAAACCAGGATGAGGTCACGTTGCTCTGGCGGCCGCACCCTCTGCTGGAGGACACCATGAAATCCATGCGCCCAGGGCTATTGCAACGTTACCGGCAGATCCGGGAGGCTTACGTAAAGGAAGGCTGGGGGATTTACGATGATACAGCGGATATGGACCGGGCGGTCGTGCTGAGCGACGCGTATTATGGGGATATGAGTTCGGTCCTGAACCTGTACCAGAAGACCGGGAAGCCGATCATGGTGCAGAATGTAAATATCTCATGAAAGAAACACAAGCCGAAACAAGGCATACCAGGCATGCACATCCAATCGAAAGCCCATGGATCTCTGCTGCCGGCCATGTCCATGTAAGAGGGGAAATGCCGGAGAGTATTTCCAGCCGGTTTCCGATCTGCGAGAGCTTTCCAATGATTGCCCCTTCCCGCTGTGCAAGCGTCAACGCCTCCGCAAGGGAACACAAGCCCTGCGGAAGCCTGGAAAGCAGCATGGGGATGAGAAGTATGGAACCAATACCGCTCCCGGCCATGCCCGCTTTTCTGCTGAAAGCCGCAGGCAGCAGGGCAACAGGCAGATAAAATACGCACAGTAAAAACAGGTTCCTGTAAAAGATCAGAATCGCTCCGGCCTCGCTTGCGGATGCCGCCAGGATGGTCAGCACAGCCTGCACCGTCGCTGTAAGGACACAGCAGGCCAGCGCAGCCCCCAGCCAGAAAAGGCTTTTCACGGTAAAGATGGTTTTGGGCTTTATCCCTGCGTTATGGAGGTACACGATGGTTTCATAATAATCTTCCTCTGAGACGGATCTTGCCACGCCCCTCATGACGCTGTAAGGAAGGGAAAAGGAGTAGATAAGGGTAAAAAGCTGTACAACATTGACCCAAAGGGAGCTGTTCCAGCTATTCAGGCAGAGGAATGCCTGCAGCGGCTCCGGCCATCGGAAACGGGAGGCGCTGAACGCGGGAATGCGCCCGGCCAGAAGGCAGGCGGCAAATAGGACAAGCGATACCACGGCTGGCCAAAACAGATGGAAAAAAATGTCGTTCTTCTTCCTTCTCCATTCAAAATAAAAAATCGTACCCATCACAAGCTGCCTTTCTTTCCTATACTATGATACTTCGTCTTTCGTCCTTTGTCAGGAACTGCTCAGAACTCATCTTTCATTCCGACTTGCCTGCATCCGCATATGTGTCGTTGGCCTCTGCCCCGCTTTGGTTTGCGCTAAGCGTGTGCCATTGGCACACAGCGCCGTCCGTCGGCGATGCGCTACACCGCCTTCTTCCCCCTTACAGCATCCACCCGTCATAGTCTTCAAACAACGCTTCCTCCATCGACAACTCTTCCACAGAAAAATCCTGACATTTTGTTTTGTAAATCAGGTATGACAGCTTTTGCATATTCCGGCTGTGATAAAGAAAGCGCAAAGATGCCCCTTTCTGGTCCAGCAACTCCGTTTCCCCCGCATGCATCGGGGGCGGGCTGCCGCCCTGCAGCGTGATTACTTTCGCGGGGACGGGCAGCTCCTGGCGGGCATAGTCGGCGATGATCTTCCCGCCCTGCAGGAACATATACCGGCTGCAGGGCAGACGGACGTCGCTGTATGATTCCGATGACAGGATGAGCCCCGCGCCGTCATCCTGTAATTCGGAAAGTTCTTTTGCCAGGATCCGGCGGGCAGGCGGCTCCAGCATATGCCAGGGGCGATCCAGCAACAACAATGCCGGATCCGCCATCATTGCCTGGATGATGGAGACCAGCCGGTTTTCCTCGTAAGTCATATTCAGAAGCTGCCTGGAAGCAGGGATCTCAAAGAGCGAAATAAGCCGGTTGGCCTCCTCCATCCAGGCACTTCGTTTTTTAGACATCCCTATGAGAAATTCCGCCGCCGTCAGGTTGTAGTATTGGACGATATGATCCGGCACATATTGAAGCTTTTTGGGGAAATCCGACCGATCCTTCCTGCTGAGAGCCGGATAAGATATTTCCCCGCGGAAAGGCGTAAGCAAACCGGCGATGAGCCGCAAAACACAAGCGGCGCTGCCGTCCTTGGAAATCAGGGCAATGCCCTGCCCTTTCCGGGCGTCCAGGGAAATATCGGTTAAAATGATTTTTTTTCCTTTTTTTGCGCTCGCATGGGAACAGGCGCATAAGAGATTGGTAGCCATAGCTTGGATGCTCCTTTGGGCGCTCCCGCAGCCCTGGTATTATCATAACACGGATGATTTTATGTGTAAATCATCAATGATGATACCAGGCCGCAAAAAATGTTTCCAAAAAATAAGCAGGTATGGTATACTCATCTATGCTACAGTTCAATGAAGCTCCTCCGCGCCTTTTTACAGAGCGCGGTGAGCGAAGCTTGATATTGAACCCCGGAGGACGTTATGGCAAAGAAGAGGAAAAAGAAAAAAACGGAAACAGACATGCTCCAATGGCTGGGAGAAAAGGCGGCATGCACGTATGTATTTTTGATGCTGGCGATTTTCCCGTCTTTTTATACGGACCGATTGTTCAATTTACATATGGATAAGATGTATTTTTTTCTGTGCATCTCGGCGCTGTTCTTCTGCGCCATGGTTCCTTTGGCTGTAAAAACGGTGCGGCGCTGGTGGGACGCCGCAAAGATACCCGCGTTGAAAAAGCCGGATACGGTCTTTGCTTTGATCCTGCTGGCGGCGGTCATTTTTTCGACGATCCTTGCGTTGGACAGTTCCCGGTCTTTCCTGCGGATGGAGGACCGGACGGTGAGCGGCCTTTGCTTCCTGTTCTGCGTGGTGGTTTTCTTTTTGGTGCGGGCGTACTGCCCCTTCCGTAAAGCTGTGCAAGGCGCCTGGATGGGGGGTAGCTGCGCGATTTATTTGTTCGGGATTTTATGCGCCTGCGGCATTAATTTCCTCTACATACAGGACGGCCTTACGGAGGCGCAGGCCCAGATTTATTATACCCCCTTGGGGAATACAAACTTTAATACCTGTTTTGTCTGCCTGATGCTGTTCCCTGTTTTGGGGATCTACATGGGCGAGATGGAGAGAAACTGGCGGATATTCTGCGGGATCAATATTTACATGGGCGTTTTGTTTATGTTCTTTATCAAGACGGATTCCGCAGCCGTGGCGGTGCCGGCCGGGCTTGTCGCGCTGGTTTATTTTGCCGCTGAGAAGGAAGAGTGGTTTGACCGCTATGTGCAGATCATAGCTCTTTACCTGGGGGCAAAGGTTACCATCTGTGTCCTCCTGGCCTTGTTTGGCAGCCATATTTATCCGTTCAACGGATTAGGGAAGCTCCTGGTAAGCGCGCCCATCCTGCTGGGGGAAGCGGCTGTGTACGTCCTTTTCCTGCTTCTCTGGCGGTGGCGGAAGGATAAAGTGCGAGCATTCATCTGCCGGATCAGGAATTATGTGCTGGGGCTTGGGATCGTGGCGGCCTTGTGCGGCGTCGCCTGCATTGCGTATGCGAATCTGCGCAGCGCGGATATCCCGGCGGGGTCGTTCCTGCAGCGCCTTGTTGTGACGGACAGCACATTCAGCGGGCGGGGGTTTGTCTGGATCCGGGCTATCAAGGCATTGAAGGAAGAGCCGTTCTGGCGGATGCTTTTGGGGAACGGGCTGAATTGCTTTAAGCTGTTTTTGGGGGATGCCTGCTACGAACCGGTGTCGGGGGTTACTTTTGCCGACCCGCATAATGAAATCCTGCAGATGTTCTCGGATATGGGCCTGCTGGGGCTGGTCGGGTATTTTGGGCTGCTGGGGGCGACACTGTTCCGTGCGCTTCGCGGCCGGAAGGATAACGTACTTTTGGCGGCGTCCGCCGTCACGCTGGCTGTGTACCTGGTGCAGGCGCTGGCAAATGAATATTCCATTTTCCATCTGCCGCTCCTGTTCATTTTCCTGGCGCTGGTGAACGGGGACATAGGGAAAAATCAATAAAATTACTTCCTTTTACTTATTTAGCGGCGGGGACATGCCGATATATAAATGAGAAGAGGAAAGAGCGGTCTTAGGGAAGCCTATAACTATAAAGTATATATATCTTATTATATAATGCCAGGATCGCGGGGAAGCGCAGCACGGAGCGATCCTTGGCATAGGGGCCAAAGATTTTTGACTCCAACATCATTGCATAAGGTTGGATTCAAGAAGATACTATAAAGCTGGTTTCAAAAAAGAGAAAATTACGGCCCAGAGCCGGAAGGCGGATGGCTTTTTGATTTCCATCCGGGATTTAGCTTTACGCGGCTTTGGATATGGAGGGGAAAGAGATGTCCGGACAGATCATAGCGGAGAATGGCATTGACGAACAGAAGAAAAAGCGGAGAAGGATCATCGCGCTGTTGGTGGTGATACTCATTGTCCTGCTGATCGTTCTGGTGTTTTTGCTTACGAGGGCGAAGAAACGG
>CAZYVA010000112.1:0-4892 GCA_964650695.1 uncultured Dorea sp.
CGATCAACTGGTGTCCTTCCTGTAAGACAGGTCTTGCCAACGAAGAGGTTGTCAACGGAAACTGCGAGCGCTGCGGTTCCCCTGTCACAAAGAAGAACCTGAAACAGTGGATGCTGCGTATTACAAAATATGCGGACCGTCTGCTGGAGGATTTGAATAAACTGGATTGGCCGGAAAAGGTTAAAAAGATGCAGACGGACTGGATCGGCAAATCCTACGGGGCGGAAGTCGATTTCCCGGTGGAGGGCAGAGAAGAAAAGATCACGGTATACACGACCAGGCCGGATACGCTTTACGGGGCGACTTTTATGGTACTGGCGCCGGAGCATGCGCTGGCGAAGAGCCTTGCGGCTCCGGGGGCGGAAGCAGCGGTGGAGCAGTATATTTCGGATGCATCTATGAAGTCCAATGTTGACCGGATGCAGGACAAGGAAAAGACGGGTGTTTTTACCGGAAGCTATGCGGTCAACCCGCTGAACGGCGCGAAGGTGCCGATCTGGATTTCAGATTATGTGCTTGCCGATTATGGCACGGGGGCGGTGATGTGCGTGCCGGCGCACGATGACCGTGACTTTGAATTTGCGACGAAATTCCAGATTCCGATCGTCCAGGTCATCGCGAAGGACGGGAAAGAAATCCCGCATATGACCGAGGCTTATACCGAGGCGTCCGGAACGGTGATCAATTCCGGCGAGTGGAGCGGCATGGAGTCTTCGGTTTTGAAAAAAGAAGCGCCCCATATCATAGAGAAGAAGGGGATCGGGCGTGCGACGGTCAACTACAAGCTGCGCGACTGGGTCTTTTCCAGGCAGAGATACTGGGGGGAACCGATCCCGATCGTACACTGCCCGGCCTGTGGCAATGTGCCGGTCCCGGAGGAGGAGCTTCCGCTGCGCCTGCCGGAAGTAGAGTCCTATGAGCCGACTGGGACAGGGGAATCCCCGCTGGCGGCGATCGACGAGTGGGTCAACTGTAAGTGCCCGGCCTGCGGGAAAGACGCAAAGCGGGAGACAAACACGATGCCCCAGTGGGCAGGGTCTTCGTGGTATTTCCTGCGTTACGTGGACAATAAAAATGATAAGGAGCTGGTATCCAAAGAAAAAGCCGACGCCAATCTGCCGGTGGATATGTATATCGGCGGTGTGGAACATGCGGTGCTGCACCTTCTGTATTCCCGCTTCTATACGAAATTCCTGTATGACATAGGGGTGATTGACTTTGACGAACCATTCCAAAAACTCTTCAACCAGGGGATGATTACCGGAAAGAATGGCGTGAAAATGAGCAAATCCAAAGGGAATGTCGTGTCGCCGGACGACCTGGTGCATCGCTATGGCTGTGATTCCCTGCGCATGTATGAGCTTTTTGTTGGCCCGCCGGAGCTGGACGCAGAGTGGGACGACCGGGGGATCGATGGGGTGAACCGTTTCCTGAAGAGGCTTTGGAACCTTACGATGGATAGCAAAGAAGCAAATGTTGCGGCGACAAAGGAAATGGTGAAGGAGCGCAACAGGCTCGTGAAGGACATCACCACCCGCCTGGAAAGCTTCAGCCTGAATACGGCGGTTTCCGGCTTCATGGAACACAATAACAATCTGATAGAGATTGCCAAGAAGGAGGGCGGCGTGGACTTAGAGACGCTGTCCGTGATGGCGGTGCTGCTTTCCCCGTTTGCCCCGCATATCGCGGAGGAAC
This sequence comes from uncultured Dorea sp., assembly GCA_964650695.1. GTDB lineage: Bacteria > Bacillota > Clostridia > Lachnospirales > Lachnospiraceae > CAZYVA01. The sequence goes on from CAZYVA010000112.1 coordinate 1,696, forward strand.
TTTGGGAACGGCTGGGGCATGAAGGAAGCGTGTTTAAGGCCGGGTGGCCGACCTATGACGAGGAAGCTATGAAGGATGATGAAATCCAGGTGCCAGTACAGATCAACGGGAAGACCAGGGCGGTGATCTCGATTGCGGCGGAGGCTTCAAAAGAGGACGCGATTGCAGCCGGTAAAGCGGCGGTGGCCCAGAAGCTGACCGGGAAGATCGTGAAAGAGATCTATGTGCCAAAGAAGATCATCAACCTGGTGCAGAAGTAGCTGCCCAAAAGTAAAACGCCCAGGCTTCATGCCATGGCGCCGGGGGTAAAACGCTCCAGGTTTCACGTCATGGCGTTGGCACAGCGTAGCGTGGGGGTTTGCTATGCAAGGGGGTGTCGCAAAATCATCAAATTAGATGATTGAGCGGCTCCCTCGCTCTATGTGTAAAAAATCCGGAGAGAATCTTTTGTTGTGTTGATTCTTTTCCGGATTTTTGACGTACTTTCCAGTTTTACTTTGGTTTTCCCTCTTTGGATGCTTTCAGCTTCCCTCGGCAATCCGGGACACGCCGACATAGATTTCGGAGAGCTTATACCACGTCCGGTAATCCACCTCCCCAGTCTGCGGAAGCCCGAATATCGATTGGAATACACGCACGGATTCTGCCGTCTTTGGCCCGTAAATCCCATCGACGTCCACCTTTGGCACAAGAGGATAACCTCTGGAAATCCCATTGAGTTCTTCCTGCACCTGGCGGACCTTCTGCCCGGTGGAGCCGGAAACCAGGGTATAGCCTGGCCAGGATGCCGGGACGCCGGAGATGGTCTCGGAGACATTGATATACATATCATACCCGTAGTAATAACGGAGGATCTCAATGGCGGAGTATCCCTGGTCCCCAAGGGATTTGGAACCCCATTGGGTCATCCATCCGGGGCACTGTACCTGTTTGCCGTCACAGTATTGCGTCAGGATCGGCTGCTTTACATTCGGCCTGGATAAGTAGTTTGTAAACAATTCTTCCACCACTGCCGCTATGGTATCGTAATAATTGCGTTCCGGCACCCATTTATGGTCATAGGCGGTGGATGATGTGATCGTAAAATCATAGCCCTTATTCCTGTACCATTCTGTGTAAACCCGGTTCAGCGTAAAGGACATGATCGCAAGCACGTTTGCGCGGATGGTATTGGTGGGCCATGTCGCGTAAATTTCGCTGGAGGCTACGTTTTTGATATAATCCCTGTAGCGCACATAGTAATCCCTGGCGGTGGAATCGCCGGGGCTGCCGTCGTGTACAACGATATATTCCGGTATCACGACCCGGCTCAGCACGATTTCCCCGGTTTCGTTCACCGGCTTGATTTCTTCCTCGGCGATTTTCGGGGGATAGTTCCCGTACAAGGTGTGGGCGGGGATGACAAATACATCCTCATCGTTTTCCCCGGCGTTCCCTTCCGCGCCGAGAGGGTTCATCTCTACATTCTGGATGGCTTCGACGGTGGGAAGAAGCTCTGCCCCGGCAATGCTGACGGATTCATAACCCGGCGCATCTACCTGTATGGTGTACTCGGAATAGGGCTGGATTTCATTGTCTGCGTCTAAGCTGTATTCCAGGGGCGGCGTTTTAAGGGTGACGGTTTCCGTCTGCCCGGAGCTGTCGGTGGTAAGCTGATCCAGCGGGCTGTCTGGTTCTCCTGTGTAGGAAATGGAGACCGTTGCGTCCTCGATCGGATAATGATCCAGTATATTTGTCACGTTTACCTGTAAAGTGCCGGTATCCGGCATATCTGTATTCTGTGTCGCCATAGCTTTGCTCCCATGATATACGGTTACTTCCAGTATATGGCGCTTTATTTGAGATGTGCGGGTTTTACCTGGAATCGGGGTAAAAAAGGACATGATCCGGGATTTTCAGCCTTCATTTTCTTCCAGGATTGTTTTCTGGATATTTGGGTCGAAGGTTTTGTTTCTCAGCATGGCAATCTCGTACTTATAGGGGGCGTAAGAATTTTTCGGCTTTTTTTCGGAAGGGATATAAGGCGTCTCCAAAATCTTTGGGATCCGTTCAAAGTCCGGGTGGAAGACAATATGGGATAGCGCTTCAAACCCGATCTCGCCGAATCCAAGGTTGGCGTGCCGGTCCTTTTTTGCGCCGCATTTATTCTTGCTGTCATTGATATGGAATACGGCAATCTGGTCTTTCCCGATGAGCCGGTCAAACTGGCGGATGACGCCTTCAAAATCATGGGCGACATCGTAGCCGCTGTCGTGGGTATGGCAGGTGTCAAAGCAGACACGGAGTTTGTCGTTGCAGGATACGCCGTCATAGATGCGCGCCAGCTCTTCAAAATTCCTCCCGATTTCCGAACCCTTTCCAGACATGGTTTCCAGTGCGATAGAAATGGGCGTATCTTTTGTCAGCACTTCATTCAGCCCTTTGATGGCCTGGCGGATCCCGGCGTCCGCCCCTTCTCCGACATGGGAACCGGGATGCAGGATGAGTATCTTGCTCCTGCACGCTTTTGTGCGTTCAATCTCCACAGCCAGGAAATCAACGGCAAGCCGGAACGTTTCCGGCTTTACAGAGTTTCCGAGGTTGATGATATAGGGCGCGTGTACAATGATCTCATGGATGCCGTGGGTTGTCATGTAGTCCCATGCATCGTTGATGCGAAGTTCGCTGATATCTTTCCGCTTCGTATTCTGGGGCGCGCCGGTATAGAACATAAAGGTATCCGCCCCATAGGAAACCGCTTCTTTGGCAGAGCCGAGCAGCATTTCTTTCCCGCTCATCCCTACGTGTGAACCAATCAACATAGTATTGTCCTCCGTTTTGTTTTGGATTTGGTCCTGGCTGGATTTTTTTGACATCCATGCCTTTACGGCGTAAGTATAGCATAAACCATTTCTTTTGGCTACTTTTCCCCGATGGATCCGGCCTACGCTCCACGGGCAGGAGGCCGGCCCTGTGATCCTGGTAACGATCTATAAATCTTTTTTAAATAAAAAATCAGTCTTGATTTTGGGATTGGATAAGATTGGATAGGAACAAGCAGAAAAACAGACAGCGTACTTTTTTATTCCTGTACACTGTCTGCCCCCATGTTCCTGATATTTTTCCAGAAATTCCGCCATCGTGAGAATTCGGCATTTTTGAATGAAGTCAGGGAAAAGATGTGGTATACTATTTACTGGTTTTTTGTAGCCAGTTTA
>CAZYVA010000113.1:0-4584 GCA_964650695.1 uncultured Dorea sp.
GATGGTTATGAGATATACCGGAGCACAAAGAAAAATGGGAAATTTAAGAAAATAAAAACCATCACTCAAACGTCCACAGTAAAATATACGACGTCTAAACTGAAAAAGAAGAAACCGTATTTTTATAAGATCCGTTCCTATAAAATAGCGGATGGACAGAAGTATTACAGTTCTTTTACGGCTGCGAAAAAATAAGGGGCCTTACATTTGGTCCGTCCATGTTGCGTAAAGGAATGTACCACTTCCACTTCATATTTGCCGCAGGCAAATGTCCGGTGTGGCTGTATATACCGCGGCGAACAATTAGAAATGACCAGTATGTTCGTTTTCGAGTATAACAAAAACAGGAAAGCAGGGAACGTAGTTTTCATGTAAACCGTTCCACTGCTTTCTTGTTTTCATTTTGCTATTTTTGTTGTATTCGCGCTGCAGATAGGCTATAATAAAACAAGCGTTGAGCTGAGGGGGCGTGCGGCGAAAGATGGGCAAGGATAAAGACAGCCAGGAGATCGATCTGGAAATCGATATTGAAACCGCCAGGCAGGACGACATTAAAAAGATGGTTTTGACGGATGTGGATCCGCAGACGCGCCGGAGGTTTAAGAAAGAGCGGCGCAAGGCTTGGCTGATTGTGATCGCCGAGTTTTTTTTGCTGATCGCGGCGATCCTGGCGCTTTTTTATATCATGATGGGGATATCGACGGTAAAGGGAAATTCGATGTACCCGACGCTGCACGATAGGAATGTTGTCGTTTACCAGCGGCGCGTCCGTCAGTTCCGTCCGGGGGACATCATAGTCATCCGGCGCCCGAGCGGTGAGGATTATGTGAAGCGTGTGGTGGCGGTTGCCGGGGACACGGTAAATATCCAGTCAGGAAACCTGTATGTGAATGGGGAGATACGGGAGTTTGACGGGCCGATCGGCGAAACGGGCCGTATGGGAAGCGATATGAAGTACCCGGTCACCGTAGGCGACCAGCAGGTGTTTGTGCTGGGGGATAACCGGGAAAATTCGGAGGATTCCAGGCTGTTTGGGAATGTGGATATAGAGGATATCCGTGGGCGGCTGATCGTTTACATCGGCGGATTATAGGAAATAAGGGGACGGTTCAATCATGGGAAAGATATGGCGGCGGCTGACGCCGGTCCTGTTCGTATGCGCGCTTGCTTTTTCGGCGGTGGGCAGCGCTTCTGCCACGGAGGGCGGAAAGGCGGCGCAAAGCACATCGGACACGGAACAGGAGATGACGGAAGAGGAGAAAGCGCAGGCGCAGTTGGATGCGGCCTATGCGATCCCGGTCGAGTCCAACGCCTGGGAGGGCTGGCCGGAGGGGCCTGGGACATACGGGGAGGCGGCGATCGTGATGGAGGTCGGGACCGGCGCGGTTTTGTATGCGAAGAACATTGACGCCGCGATGTACCCCGCCAGCATCACAAAGGTATTGACCGCGCTCCTTGCATTGGAATATGGCAATCTTTCGGATACGGTGACATTTTCCCATGACTGTGTATCTTTTTTGCAGTACGGGGATTCTTCGGTCGGGCTGAAAGAGGGCGATGTGATCACGCTGGAGCAGGCGCTCTACGCGACGCTCCTTGCCTCCGCCAATGAAGCGGCCTACGCGGTGGGGGAGAATGTCGGAAAAAACGCTGGCCATGACTATGACTGGTTCATTGAGCAGATGAACGCGAAAGTAAAGGAACTGGGCGGCGTCAATTCGCATTTTGTGAATACCAATGGGCTGCCGGACGAAAACCATTATACCTGCGCCAGGGACATGGCGCTGATCGGGCGCGCGCTGTTCAAGTATCCGGAAGTTTTCAAGATCATGCAGACGATGCAGTACACCATCCCCGCCTCGGATACGGTAGAGGAGCATGTGTTCCAGCAGAAGGACAAGATGCTCCGCGCGGAAAACGCCAATTATTATAAATACGCGATCGGCGGGAAGACGGGGTATACCAACGCCGCGAAATCCACCTTGATCACGATGGCGGATAACGGGAAGATGCAGCTTGTGGCTGTTGTGCTGCACACGTATGGTAAGAATGTATACCCGGATACGAAAAAGATGCTCAAATACGCATTTAAAAATTTTGAGAAGCTGCCGGTCGCGGGGAACGAGACGTCTGCGGATGTGGCGGAGATCCTGCCGATGGAAGCGGAGGAAACGGCTGATGCGGACGGAAGCGCCGAAAGCGCGGAGAGTTATGTTGTCGTGCCGAAGGGGACGGCGTTCTCCGATCTGCAGATGACGCTGGAGCCATCCGAGGACGGGGCTTCCGGCGAAGCGGTGTTATCCTATACGTATGGCGGGCAGATGGTAGGGCGCGCGCGGGCAAGGCTGAGCGATGCTTACCTGGAAGCCAACCGCCTGGAGGCGGGGACGCCGGAGCCATCCGAGGAGGGTTCTGGGCAGGATGAAGAGAAAACCGAGGGGAAAAGCGAGGGGGAGGACGGTATTTTTGCACGGCTGAAGGAATGGCTCACACGGGCCAAGGGCTGGCTTACGGGCCGGGCTGCACAGGCAAAGGACTGGCTTGCGGGCCGGCTTGCGCGGAAAAATGCCAAAGAGAAGCTCCTTATGGTTGGGCTTTGCGTTTTGCTGGCCATCCTGGTGCTGGCCTATATACGGATACGGGTAGTCCGGTGGAGGAAAAGGAGACGGCGACGGGCCAGGGGCGCGAAATCCGCCCTTGACAAATCCGCCTGATTCTTGCTATATTAATTGTCGGAGAAAAAGGCGCTGGTTAAGCGTGGAGGTGTCTCCCGTCCTCTACAGGACGGGAGTTTGTTATTTCAGGGAGGTATGCCATGTACAAAAAAGTTCCAACAGACATGAATTTTGTCGGCAGGGAGAAAAATGTTGAGCAATTTTGGAAAGACAGCCGGATTTTCGAAAAAAGCATGGAAAACCGGGAGGGCGGCGACATCTATATGTTTTACGACGGGCCTCCGACCGCGAATGGCAAGCCGCATATCGGGCATGTGCTGACACGGGTCATTAAGGATATGATCCCCCGCTACCGCACGATGAAAGGGTATTACGTGCCGAGGAAAGCGGGCTGGGACACGCACGGGCTTCCGGTAGAGCTGGAAGTGGAGCGGCATCTTGGGCTGGACGGGAAAGACCAGATCGAGGAGTACGGCTTAGAGCCGTTTATCGGCCAGTGCAAGGAAAGCGTCTGGAAATATAAGGGGATGTGGGAGGAATTTTCCAGCACGGTAGGGTTTTGGGCGGATATGGAGGACCCTTACGTGACTTACCACAATGATTACATGGAGTCGGAATGGTGGGCGTTAAAAAAGATCTGGGAGAAGGGGCTTCTCTATAAAGGGTTCAAGATCGTGCCTTACTGCCCGCGCTGCGGGACGCCGCTTTCCGCGCAGGAGGTGGCGCAAGGATACAAGGACATCAAGGAACGTTCTGCTATTGTCCGGTTTAAGGCGGCCGGCGAGGATGCGTATTTCCTTGCATGGACGACGACGCCGTGGACGCTGCCCTCCAATATCGGCCTGTGCGTGAACCCGGATGAGGAATACGTGAAGGTGAAAGCGGCGGACGGGTATGTATACTATCTGGCTTCCGCGCTTCTGGATCCGGTCCTGGGCGGCCTCGCCCGAAAGAGCGCCCATAGGGAGAACGGCGCGGAAGGAAATGCCGCGGGAGAGAACGCCGCTGATTACGAAATATTGGAGACTTACAAGGGACGGGATTTGGAGTACCGGGAATACGAGCCCTTGTTTGCGTGCGCGTATGAGTGCGCGAAGAAGCAGAATAAAAAAGCGTTTTTCATCACCGTGGATTCTTACGTCACGATGATGGATGGCACAGGCATCGTACACATCGCCCCGGCATTCGGCGAGGACGATGCGAAGGTCGGGCGCAAGTATGACATGCCTTTTGTGCAGCTTGTAGATGAAAAGGGAAATATGGATAGCTCCACGCCGTTTGCGGGGCTGTTCGTGAAAAAAGCGGATCCGGAGGTGCTGAAGGATCTGGAGGGCCGGGGGCTTTTGTTTGACGCGCCGAAGTTTGAGCACAGCTACCCGCACTGCTGGCGGTGCGACACACCGCTGATTTATTATGCCAGGGAATCCTGGTTCATCAAAATGACGGAGGTAAAGGACGATCTGATCGCCAACAACAATACCGTCAACTGGATCCCGGAGAGTATCGGCAAGGGCCGTTTCGGGGACTGGCTTTTGAATGTGCAGGACTGGGGGATATCCCGGAACCGTTACTGGGGGACGCCGCTGAATATATGGGAATGTGAATGCGGGCATATGCATTCGGTCGGAAGCATCGAGGAATTAAAGCGCATGTCCGGCAACTGCCCGGACGATATCGAACTGCATCGTCCGTATATTGATGATGTGACCATCCGCTGCCCTCAGTGCGGGAAGGAAATGCACCGTGTGCCGGAGGTGATCGACTGCTGGTTTGACAGCGGCGCCATGCCGTTTGCGCAGTACCATTACCCGTTTGAGAACAGGGAAAAATTTGAACAGCGCTTCCCGGCGGGATTTATCTCGGAGGCGGTAGACCAGACCCGCGGATGGTTCTATTCGCTGATGGCGAT
>CAZYVA010000114.1:0-4207 GCA_964650695.1 uncultured Dorea sp.
CTTTTAAAAGAAGGCTTTAGCGTATCCGGCTCTGACTGTAAAGAAAGCGCCCTCACCACCCGCCTGGAGCAAAAGGGGGCTGTCGTCTTTTACGGGCAGAAAGCTTCCAATATCATCGACGGCATTGATGTAGTGGTCTACACCGCCGCTATCCATGAGGACAACGAAGAATACCGGGCGGCCGTGGACAAAGGGCTTCCGATTCTGTCGCGTGCCCAGCTTCTGGGGCAGCTCATGCGAAACTATGAAACCCCCATTGCCGTATCCGGCACCCACGGGAAGACAACGACGACTTCCATGCTGTCCCACATTCTCTTAGCCGATGGCCAGGATCCCACCATCTCAGTTGGCGGCATCTTAAAGGCAATCGGCGGCAATATCCGTATCGGCGGCTCCCGGATCTTCCTCACGGAAGCCTGCGAATATACCAACAGCTTTTTGGAGTTCTTCCCAAAGATCGGCGTCATTTTAAATATCGACAAAGACCATCTGGATTTTTTTGGAAATTTAGAAAATATCCGCCGCTCTTTCCGCAGATTCGCCGAGCTTCTCCCGGCAGATGGAAGCCTGGTCATCAATGGGGACATCCCGGATCTTTCTGAGATCACCGGGTCTCTCCCTTGCCGGGTAGTTACGTATGGTTTGGATGGCGGCATGGATTACAGCGCGGCCAATATTACCCATGATGCGTATGGGAAAGCTTCTTTTGACTTTTCCAAGCAAGGACAATCTGCCACGCGGATCTCGCTCTCTGTAAATGGCGGCCACAATGTTTCCAACGCGTTGGCGGCTTTGGCGGTTGCGGATATCCTTGGGATCCCGGCCGGTTCTTCCAAAAAGGGGCTGAAAGCATTCTGCGGCGTGAACCGCCGTTTTGAATATAAGGGACAGATGGATGGGTGTACCATCATTGACGATTATGCCCACCACCCAACGGAAATCACTGCTTCATTGCAAGCCGCCGCGCATTACCCGCACAGGAATGTCTGGTGCATCTTCCAGCCGCACACGTATTCCCGCACCAAACTGCTGTTCCCCCAGTTTGTGGAAGCCCTTTCACTTGCAGACCATGTGATCCTGGCGGACATTTACGCCGCGCGGGAAACCGACACGCTTGGGGTGTCCTCAAAAATGCTGGCGGATGGATTGAAAGCGGGCGGCACGGATGCCATCTACCTTCCATCCTTTGCAGCGATCGAAGAATTTTGCCGGGCTCATTGCCAAAAAGGGGACTTGTTGATAACTATGGGCGCCGGGGATGTGGTAAACATTGGAGAAGACCTCCTTAAATGAAAGGTTATCCACATTTTCCACAGAATTTTATCCACAAAAAAGCTGTTTTTCAAGGTAAAAATTTCTTTTTTTGTCTGTCCTTTCAATGTTATACTATTCTCGCAGTGCAGCGGAGAATAGGGGTAATCCGCCACAGGCGTATATGAGGGGTGTGTATGAATGATGGACTACAATGGCTGCCAGAGGAAGGACCGGATCGTTATGAAGAAAATTACTCTTACAAATCCCGCACAAAAGAATACAACTGTACTTGAAAATGAATTTATCGATCAATATATGGCAAAAGCCAATGGCGAGTATGTAAAAGTATATCTTCTATTGCTGAGGCATTTCGGGGAGACGTCGAAGGATCCGGCTGTCTCTGAAATTGCGGACTTCCTCGAAATGACAGAGGGGGATATCATCCGCGCATTGAATTACTGGAAGCGGGCAGGGCTTTTGGACTATGACCTGTCCGAAGCAAAACCGGCAGAGGCTTCGGAGTACGGCCCAGCAATGGCCATGCCGGACAGGTTTGGGGATTGTAGCGTGGAGGAGCCGCCGCGGGCGGAGCCTGTCTCAGATATCCAGCAGTTCCGCTCCCGCAAAGAATTTCAGGAGTTGATCTTTGTTGCGGAGCAGTATCTGTGCAAAACGCTTTCCAGCACGGAAGTGGATGCCATCACTTATTTTTACGACACTTTGCAGATGTCCGCCGATCTGATCGAATATCTGATTGAATACTGTGTGGAAAACGGCCACCGCAGCATCCGCTATATCCAAAAAGTAGCCCTCTCATGGCACGAACAGCATATCACAACGGCAGAGCAGGCAAAATACCAGACAATGCTATACAACAAGAGCTGTTTCTCTGTTTTGAATGCATTCGGAATCAAAGGGCGCGCGCCTGCCCCGCCGGAGGTGGACTTTATCAAGCGCTGGACGGACGAATACGGGTTTTCTCTCGATATCATCCTGGAAGCCTGCAGACGCACCATGGCGAATACCCATCAGCCCAGCTTTGAATATACGGACAGCATCTTAAAAAGCTGGATGCAGCATCATGTACATACGCTTGCTGAAGTTTCCGCCCTGGACGCGGACTATCTTCAGGAGAAGGAAAAGAAAAACAAGCGGAACGCCAAACCGTCGCCTGCAAAAGCCAGCACAAAATTCAACAATTTTGACAGCCGTTCCTACGATATGGATGATTTGGAACGTCGGCTGGTACAACAATAGGAGACTGTTATGGCGCTATCAAATTCACAGTATGACCAACTGATGCGTACCTATGAGCTCCGGCAGCTTGACAATGAGCATCGGCTGCGTGAGCATTACCGCAATGCTTACAGCCATATCCCGGAATTAAAAGAGTTGGATGACAAGATATCTTCCCTGAGTGTTTCGCAGGCGAAAAAAATGCTGGAGGGCGATTCCCTGGCCTTGGGGCAGTTGAAAGAACATCTGGCTCTTTTGATTTCCAGAAAAAAGGAGCTGCTTCGCGCAGGCGGCTTCCCCGAAGATTATTTAGAGCGTACTTATACATGCCCGGATTGTCACGACACCGGGTATATCGGCGCAAACAAATGCCACTGTTTTACAAAATTAACCGTGGATTTATTATATGCACAATCTCATCTCCAGGAAATACTGGATCAGGAAAATTTTTCTACGTTTTCTTTGGATTTTTATTCCGGCAACCATATTGACCCATTGACAGGACGTTCCTCCCTGGAAGCCGCAAAAACCGCTTTGCGGGCGTGCCATGAATTTGTAAACATGTTTCCCCGGAAATTCCAGAATATCCTCTTTTATGGGGACACGGGCGTCGGAAAGACATTCCTGTCGCATTGCATCGCTAAAGAAGTGATGGACATGCAGTATTCCGTCATTTATTTTTCGGCCGCCCGGCTCTTTGATTATTTTGCGCAGAACACGTTTGGCAGGAAGGAGAACCTGCCTGCGGATACTTTTGAGCATATTTATGGGTGCGGGCTGCTGATCATCGATGACCTGGGGACGGAGCTTTCCAACAGTTTTACCGTATCGCAGCTTTTTTCCTGTATCAATGAACGGATCCTGCGCAAAAAAGCAACGGTCATTTCTACAAACCTGGCTTTGGAAGATATCAATGCCATCTATTCCGAACGTATTTTTTCCCGGATCAGCAGCAGCTATACTATGCTGCGCCTGACTGGGGACGATATCCGTATCCAAAAAAAACTATTGAAACTGGGAGGTACGCAAGATGCTGCTACGCCGTAATGAACGGGTTTTGGAAAACATTCCGGTCGGCCCGGTCGGGATCATCGCCCTGGACGGATGCCAGGAACAGGCGGAACATGTCAACGATTATATCGTGAAATGGCGCCACGAAGACGGGCATGCATTTAAGGACGACATCGTTTTCACTGGCTATGAGCGGGACAACTATTTGATCAATGCGAAGGTCCCCCGTTTCGGCTCCGGGGAGGCAAAGGGGATCATTGAAGAATCCGTCCGCGGCATGGACATTTACTTGCTTGTGGATGTCTGCAATTACAGCCTGACCTATTCCCTCACCGGCAACATAAACCATATGTCGCCGGACGACCACTACCAGAACCTGAAAAGGGTGATCGCCGCTATCGGCGGAAAGGCCAGGCGGCTGAATGTGATCATGCCGTTCCTCTATGAAAGCCGCCAGCACAAGCGAAACGGCAGGGAATCCTTGGACTGCGCGCTGGCGCTGCAGGAATTGGTCCGGATGGGCGTAGACAACATCCTCACCTTTGACGCCCATGACCCCCGGGTGCAGAACGCCATCCCGTTAAACGGCTTTGAGACCGTCCGCCCTACTTACCAGTTTGTAAAGGGACTTCTCCGCAGATACAAGGATCTGAAGATCGACAGCAGCCATATGATGGCCATCAGCCCGGACGAGGGCGCGACCGGG
>CAZYVA010000115.1:0-4165 GCA_964650695.1 uncultured Dorea sp.
TCGGCAATGGCGTACAAGCGCAACCCGATGCGCAGCGAACGGATCGCGTCCCTGTCCCGGTATGTGCTGGCAGACGCGCTGAATCCGGCTATCACTTCCGCGGCGCAATGGTTTGAGCGGACGCTGGATGATTCCGCCAACAAACGGCTGAGCATCCCGGAAGGGTTCCTGGCCGTTGACGGGATTTTAGACCTATGCCTGAACGTCGCGGACGGGCTGCAGGTCTATCCGAAGGTGATCGAGAAGCATCTGATGGCAGAGCTCCCTTTCATGGCGACGGAAAATATCATGATGGACGCGGTGAAAGCGGGCGCAGACCGCCAAAAGGTCCATGAACGGATCCGGGTCCTGTCGATGGAAGCGGGCCGCAATGTAAAGGAAAAAGGGCTGGAGAATAACCTGTTGGAGCTGATCGCGGCGGATGAAGCGTTCAACCTTTCGCTGGACGACCTGGAAAAATCCATGGATCCGGAAAAATATACCGGGCGGGCATCCTTGCAGGTGGACCAGTACCTGGGCAATGTGATCAAACCAATCCTGGAGGAAAACCGGGCGCTTCTCGGCAGGAAAGCGGAGATCCACGTATGAAAAAACGGCCGACAATGGGTAAAAATCCATAAAAACGGTTCTTGAAAATTGTATAAAAACACGAAAATGGTATTTCGGCGAAATAGGGATTGCAAAAAAAATGTCAATCCGCTATTATAGAAACAGGCAACAAGTTTTATTGGATTCACCTATAAGTGAAGAAGAGCAGGAAGATGTTTTCCGAGAGAGCGCTGTTTCATCAGCCGCCGAAGAGGCAAGCCCGGATTTTTGAATGGCGTCGGAAAGTGGGCGAAACTTTCAGGCAAAAGGATGGGAAGACGTACTGCATTCTGGATCTTGTGCTGTGTTGGTAGTGTTTACCGGGGTCAGAGCAAAAGACAGGAGGGACGATTCGCACATATGTGTCAATCGTCCCCTTTTTTATCAGGACTTGCCTGGAAGCCGCCGTCATTTCATTTTGGAAGGAGACAATAATTATAGCATGAATGGGGCAGACTATATCATCCTGACGAACAACCCTTTGGTGATGGAGAGGTTTGGCGGCACGCACAAGGTCGATTTCCGGGAGCTTTCCTATGAATCGCTCCTGAAAGAGGCGAGGGACAGAATCCATGCAGGCCATTGGCTTTTATCACATCCGTTATCCGGAAGCGTAAAGCCAAATGAGACGCCATATAAGTCGGTCCTGGTATCGGCAAAAAGAAAGGGGGTGGATCAGGAATCGGTCCGTTTGATTGAAAACGCGATCCTTTCATGCCGGAAATTCGAGTTTAAACCCGGCCGCTATAGCGAAAGGACGCTGGAGGATTTTCAATTGATCGACTGTACGCTGATCGAAAGCGGCATCGCTTCGGCCGACGCGATGCATACGGTATCATAGGGGCCAGAATCTTTGGACCCCTGCATCAATCATTATTGAAGGAGGAAACGACAAGTGAAATTAGAAATGGGACACATTTACATCAAGGATATCCAGTTCGCGGAAGAGTCAAAGATTGAAGACGGCATCCTTTATGTATCCAAAGAGGCCGCCAGTGCCGTCGCGCTTGAAGATGAGAAGATCAAGAGCGTGTCCTTTGATATTGCGAAACCGGGCGAGTCCGTGCGGATCACGCCTGTCAAGGATGTCATTGAGCCGCGGGTAAAAGTAGAAGGAAGGGGCGGCATTTTCCCAGGCGTCATCGCGAAGGTTGACACCGTTGGTTCGGGAAAGACGTATGCCCTGAAAGGTATGGCGGTCGTGACGGCCGGAAAGATTGTTGGCTTCCAGGAGGGTATCATTGACATGACAGGCCCTGGCGCGGAATACACACCGTTTTCCCAGACGCTGAACCTGGTTATGGTCTGCGAGCCGGTTGACAACATCAAGCAGCATGATTATGAAGCGTCGGTGAGGTTTGCGGGATTCCGTGTCGCGGCTTATATCGGGGAGCTGGCGCGCGGCCTTACGCCGGACGAGACAAAAGTATATGAGACATGCACGATCAAGGAAGGGATGGAAAAATATCCGGATCTTCCGAGGGTTGCATATGTGCAGATGCTCCAGAGCCAGGGGCTTCTCCATGACACTTATGTATACGGCGTGGATGCGAAGAAAATCGTTCCGACGATCATGAGCCCAACCGAGGTTATGGATGGCGCGATCGTTTCCGGAAACTGTGTATCCGCGTGTGACAAGAACCCGACCTATGTACACATGAACAACCCGGTTGTCCACGATATGTTTGAACAGCACGGAAAAACCTTGAATTTTGTCGCCCACATCATTACCAATGAAAACGTATACCTGGCGGATAAGCAGCGTTCTTCCGACTGGACTGCAAAGATCTGCAAGATGCTGGACCTGGACGGCGCGATTGTTTCCCAGGAAGGATTTGGCAACCCGGATACCGACCTGATCATGAACTGCAAGAAGATCGAGGCGGAGGGTGTCAAGACGGTCATCATCACGGACGAATACGCAGGGCGCGACGGAAAATCCCAGTCGCTGGCGGATGCCGACCCGGCCGCGGATGCAGTTGTCACCGGCGGAAACGCAAATGAATTGATCATCCTGCCGAAGCTTGACAAGGTAATTGGAACTTTGGATTATGTCACCAAGATTGCCGGGGCAAGCGATGAAACCCTCCATGAGGACGGTTCCCTCGAGGTAGAGCTCCAGGTGCTTACAGGCGCGACTAATGAGACTGGTTTCAATAAGCTGAGTGCAAGATAGGAAGGAGGACATATCATGGCAAAATTAAAAGTGGTTCATTACATCAATCAGTTTTTTGCACAGATTGGTGGGGAAGAAAAAGCGGATTACCCGGCAGAGATCCGCGTCGGGGAAGTGGTAGGGCCAGGCATGGCTTTGATGCAGCAGTTTAAGGACGAGGCGGAAATCATTGCCACCGTGGTATGCGGAGACTCTTATTTTAATGAGAACCTTGACAAAGCAAAAGCGGACATCCTGGCGATGATCAAGGAGCAGGCCCCGGATGTATTTGTCGCTGGGCCGGCGTTCAACGCGGGACGTTACGGCGTCGCCTGCGCGACCATCGCGGCGGCGGTGCAGGAAGAGCTTGGCATTCCGGCTGTGACCGGCATGTATGTGGAGAATCCGGGCGCGGATATGTTCAAAAACCAGATCTATATTATCTCGACAAAGAATAACGCGGCTGGCATGAGGGACGCGGTGAAAAAATTGGCTCCTCTGGCGCTGAAAGTCGCGAAGGGCGAAAAAATAGGCGCCTCCTGCCAGGAGGGATATATCCCCAACGGCGTGCGTGTGAATTTCTTTGAGAAAGAGAGGGGCTCCAAACGCGCGGTGAAGATGATGCTGGCGAAGCTGGCCGGTAAGCCGTTCACGACCGAGTATCCGATGCCGGACTTTGACAGGGTGGATCCAAACCCGGCGGTGAAAGACCTTGCGCATGCCAAGATCGCGCTGGTGACATCCGGCGGTATTTGCCCGAAAGGCAACCCGGACCATATCGAGAGTTCTTCTGCGTCCCGTTACGGCGAGTATGATATTGCGGGCGTCATGGATCTGACGGAGGAGACTTACGAGACCGCC
The DNA here is from genome assembly GCA_964650695.1 of uncultured Dorea sp. Classification (GTDB taxonomy): domain Bacteria; phylum Bacillota; class Clostridia; order Lachnospirales; family Lachnospiraceae; genus CAZYVA01. The sequence goes on from CAZYVA010000115.1 coordinate 3,605, forward strand.
CATGGCGGATACGACCCGGTTTACGCGAATGAAGACGCGGACCGCGTGCTTCCGGTAGACGTTATGCGCGACCTGGAAAAGGAAGGCGTGATCGGGGAACTCCATCACCTGTTTTATACCACGACAGGGAATGGGACGTCCGTGGCAAACGCTAAGGCTTTCGCGGATGAATTCTCAAAGAAGCTGAAAGCGGACGGTGTGGACGCGGTGATCCTGACCTCCACATGAGGCACCTGCACACGTTGCGGCGCAACAATGGTAAAAGAAATTGAACGTGCAGGTCTTCCGGTCGTACACATTTGTACCGTCACTCCTATTTCCATGACCGTAGGCGCGAACCGGATCGTACCCGCGATCGCGATCCCACATCCTCTTGGGAATCCGGCATTGGATAAAGAAGAGGAAAAGAAGCTCCGCCGCGGCATTGTTGAAAAAGCGTTGACAGCGCTTACAACAGAGGTTGACGGGCAGACAATTTTTGAGTAAACTATTATCGGACAACTCAGCGTCACTAAGCTCGGAAAGACCTCGCTAAGTGCCGCTGAGTACATTCAACTAAGC
>CAZYVA010000116.1:0-4050 GCA_964650695.1 uncultured Dorea sp.
TGATCTCCTATCTTATCTATCATTGCATATCTATCCATGCTAAATCCTCCTGCTTCTATACTCAATGCCTATAATTTAAATATATCACAAGCCTCTCGACAAATCCAGCGCCATATATTGAAGTTTAGAATATTGACGAAATCCGCTGTCGGACATTTGCGGGGGAATCCGGTTCTAAACCTGGCATGTCTGGAATAAGTATTAATAATGACCGAGAAATACGAAAAAGAAAAGGAGAATGAACGGTTATGTCAGATAAGATTATTGAAAATAATCAGGTTACGATCATGGGGGAGGTTGTTTCACCATTCACGTTCAGTCACGAGGTATTTGGAGAGGGGTTTTACATGGTCGATGTAAAGGTCAGGCGTCTTTCAGATTCTGTGGATCAGATCCCGGTTATGGTTTCCGAGCGTCTTTTGGACGTGGCGCAGGATTACACCGGGGAATTTTTGAAGGTGAGCGGGCAGTTCCGCTCTTACAACCGGCACGACGAGCAGAAAAACCGGCTGGTGCTTTCCGTATTTGCGAGGGAAGCCGAGTTTATCCCGGAGGAACTGGACGGGGCAAAGACAAACAGCATCATGCTGGACGGATATATCTGCAAGCTCCCCGTTTACCGGAAAACGCCTTTAGGGAGGGAAATTGCGGATCTTTTGCTGGCGGTGAACCGGCCATACGGGAAATCGGACTACATACCCTGTATCTGCTGGGGACGGAATGCGAGGTTTGCTTCCGCCTTTGAGGTTGGGGAGCATGTGCAGATCCTGGGAAGGATCCAGAGCAGGGAATATGTAAAAAGGCTTTCCGAGACAGAAACGCAGAAGCGGACGGCATATGAGGTTTCCGTGAGTAAAATGGAATGTCCGGCAAGGATGGGGGACGATGAAGAAATCCATACGGGGCAGAGGCTTTTGTCTCCTGCTCCTGGCGTATGAGCGTATCGTAGATGGTATCGTAAAATGTGGGCAGCTTTGAAAAAGGCTGCTGGAAAACAGATGGATTTAGGCAAAGGGCGGCGCGGCACGTATGGGCGCCGCCCTTTTACGGGGCCTGCCTTGCAGGAGGGAAGGGCCGTGGATGGCAATAAAAGAAGTGAAGTGAAAAGGATTCTTCCAAAAAAGGGATTGAGAAATGAAAAAAGATAGAGTATAATGACTAACAACGGCTTTTTTGAGCCATCAGGCGTAAAACATTCAAAAGTTCTCCGGCGGCAGATGTCCAAAAAAGGAAAAAACAGCAAAATCGCAGAAAAAGCTTATGAATTAGCGTTTTATGCCGAAAATATTAAAAAAGCATTTAATATTAACAAAGATAGGGGGAATGTTTTGGCAGCATGGTGAGAAAGGAGTTTTGACCGACATCAGAAGGGAATTTAGCAGTTGCCCGTGGTAAAGAGGGTATTCCGGGCAGCGCGGTTCGTGTTCCCCGTGTCTGGAAAAGGCTGGGAGATGATCAAAGGCGCCGCCTGGCCTGCATATGGAAAAAGGGCGCGAATCTATACTATACATAAAGTGAGGGTGAAAACATGAAAAACATGAAAATGAGTAAGAAAATCGCCGTTTCTTTTGCCATTGTGATCCTGTGTTTTGTGATTGCTCTTGTTGTGACGATTTTCGGCATGCAAAGTACGGGGAACAGGTATGAGACGTTCTATTCGATGCGGCATGAGGCGACGATGCGGGCGCGTTTGATGCGTGTCTATCTCCAGTTGTCCACAAAGCAGTTGGTCCTGGCGACGGTTGACGACGACGCGGCAGAGACGCAGGAGTTCCTGGACAGCGCGGAAGAGAACATTACGAACATCGAGGATGAGCTGTCATGGTTTGATTCAAATTTTGACGGGGACACAAGCAAGCTCGATGAATATGAGACTTTGATCGACAGCATCGCGGATGAGCGGGCGCAGATCGAAGAGCTGGCAGGACAAAACACAGAAGCGGCCAACAAGCAGGCGCAGCAGATTATCCTGGAGAATTACAACGATAGCGTGAACGAAGCGGGCGAGATCATCAAGAGCTTCAATGATGAGCAGAACGATATTGCGACGGAAAATTTTGAGAGCGCGATGAAATCCCAGGAGATCATGATGTTTATTGCGGTCATCCTCTCCATAGTATCGGTCGTGCTTGCAGTGGTCATGGCGTTTGTCCTCATCAAGTCGGTGGTGACGCCGGTACAGGCGATGCAGAAAGCCTTGAAGGATATGGAGGACGGGAACCTCAACACGACCGTTGACTACGAATCCAGGGATGAGCTTGGAAAGCTTGCGGAGAGTACGCGCGGGACACTCGGATTCCTGCGTGATATCATCAAGGATATGGACAATGTCCTTCTTGGATACGGGGACGGCGACTTTACCACGAAGAGCGGGATGGAAGAGAGATATGTGGGCGATTACAGGTCCCTGATAGAGTCGATCTGGAAATTGAGGGATACGCTGAGCGATACGCTGAGCCAGATCAATGTGGCCTCCGACCAGGTCGCGTCCGGCTCCGACCAGGTATCCTCAGGCGCACAGGCGCTTTCACAGGGCGCTACGGAGCAGGCGTCTTCGGTAGAAGAGTTGGCGGCTACCATCAATGAGATTTCCAACAACATCGGGCAGAACGCGGACAATGCGAAAGCGGCAAGCAACAAGTCCGAGCAGGTGAAAGGCCAGGCGGCAGAGAGCAGCGATCGTATGCAGGAAATGCTCTCGGCGATGCAGGATATCAGCAATACGTCCGGCGAGATCGGCAAGATTATCAAGACCATTGAGGATATCGCTTTCCAGACCAATATCCTTGCGCTGAACGCGGCGGTAGAGGCGGCAAGGGCCGGTACGGCAGGGAAGGGCTTCGCGGTAGTGGCGGATGAAGTCCGTAACCTGGCGGGCAAGTCCGCAGAGGCGTCCTCCAACACAGCCACCTTGATTGAGAGTTCGCTGGCGGCGGTTGAGAGGGGGACCAAGATTGCCAATGAGACGGCACAGGCTCTGGGCGATGTGGTGACAGGCGTGGATGACGTGGCGGTCACGATCGACCAGATTTCCAGCGCAAGCGAACTGCAGGCAGATGCGGTGCGCCAGGTATCCCAGGGGATCGACCAGATCTCCAGCGTGGTGCAGACCAACTCCGCGACGGCAGAGGAAAGCGCGGCCGCAAGCGAGGAGCTGTCCGGGCAGTCCCAGATGCTGAAGGATCTGATTGGGCACTTCAAACTGGAAGAGGGCAGTGCGACCCATATGGCTCCGGCAGCGGCGCAAAACGCTTCTTCCCAGTCTTCCAATATGAACCAGCATTCCTATGCGGGCAGCGATAAATATTGATGATGGCTGCACAGGGTTGACCAGGCAGAGATTGTAAATAGTGGGCATCCGGCTTTCCAGATGGATTTGGGAATGCCGGATGCCTTTTCGGTTAAGGCTGTTCCTTGACCCCAACATCATCCGGATATAGAGGAGGCAACATGAGACATAATGAAATTTATTCTATCCAGGGAACGGATTATAAGCAGATGACGGTGGAGCTTCTGGAGAAAGCCGGCCTGGCGGATGATATCGAAGACCGCCGGAAGAAAATCGGGCTGAAGCCGAACCTGAATGTGGCGAAACCGGCATCCAGCGGCGCCACGACGCACCCGGAATTGGTCGATGCGCTCCTTACCTATCTACAAGGAAATGGATTTGAAAACATTGTAACACTCGAAAGTTCCTGGGTAGGGGAAAGCACGCCGAGGGCGTTGAAAGCGAGCGGGATCGGGGATGTCTGCAAAAAGCATGGCGTGAGATTCATCGACCTTCAAAAAGACGATTTTACGGTCTGCCAGGGAAAAGGCATGGAGCTGAAAGTGTGCAAGGAAGCGCTGAAGATCGACTACCTGATCAATATCCCTGTGCTCAAAGGGCACTGCCAGACAACGGTTACCTGTGCGTTGAAAAACTGTAAAGGCTTGATCCCGAATTCCGAGAAGAGGAGATTCCACACGATGGGCCTGCATAAGCCGATCGCGCACCTGAATTCCATCATTCATCAGGACTTCATCCTGGCGGACAATATCTGCGGGGAT
>CAZYVA010000117.1:0-4006 GCA_964650695.1 uncultured Dorea sp.
ATAAATCCGGATATCTTGTTGGAAAGTACATTAGTATTGAGAAGCATATTGAAAAAAACGGCCGGAGTTTTTATAATATTGACGGAAAGCAGCTCATCCGGTTTTGCAGAGCCGGAACAGTTACGAACCGTTTTTTATAGGGAACGAGACTTCCTGTAAGAGAAAAAGATGATTTTCCTGAATATTTCTTGAATAAATGGACGACACTCACGATATGATGAACAAGGGTTACGGCTTCGGGCCGTGGCGCGGTAGACAAGGGGGTACATATCTGTGAGTGATGATCGGGGCAAAACGATTGGCGGACAGGAAGAGGCGGAGAAGGTTTTTGAGGCAGAAAAAAGCGGGAAGCCATTCGATATCCAGGTAGACGGTTGGGAGGAAAGGTGGACATCCGCCGACAGGAAAAGCGGGACAGGCATGTGCTGGAAAACAGGGGTATGCCTGCTTCTTGGGCTCTGTTTCGGGATGATAATGACGGGAATCATTGTCCATCACCGTTCTATGGCGGTGGATGCGAAAGTTTCCCAGGTGCAGCGGGAGCTTTCAAAAGAAGTGTTCCGTTTCCATGTGCTGGCGGATAGCGACAGCGATGATGCGCAGAAGGTGAAGCGCGAGGTCCGCGACCGGGTGCTGGATTATATGAAGTCCAGTATGCCGGGCAGCAAGGATTTGGTGTCGGTGAACGAGACTAAAGAGTGGGCCAAGAATCATCTTTTGCAGATTGAAGTGTTGGCAAAAGATGTCATCCGGGAGGAAGGGTATGATTATGGGGCGAAAGCGGAGGTGTCGGCCTGCTACTTTCCAGAGAAAAAATACGGGGATGTGATTTTCCCGGAGGGGTGGTATGAAGCGCTGAGGATCCGGCTGGGGAGCGCGAAAGGGCATAACTGGTGGTGCGTGCTTTATCCGAACCTCTGCTTCACGGACGCGGCCTGTTCTGTAGTGGACGAGGATGGAAAAGAAGCGTTAAAGCGGGCCTTGACTGAAGAAGAGTATGAGCTTGTGACTGCGACTTCTGATTTTAAGATCAAATGTTTTTTTGGAGAGAGGATCTTTGCGAAAGATGAATCAAAATGAATACACAACAAAGGGCACGGTAAGATTCAGCGAGATTGACCATACCGGGCGGATTACGCTGCCAGGGATCATTGATTATTTCCAGGACTGCAGCATTGCACAGACGGAATCGCTGGGGGTTGGGATCAAAGAGCTGAAGGCGCAGAAGAGGGGCTGGATCCTTTCTTCGTGGCAGATTATTGTAGAAAGGTATGTGGATTTGGGTGAGGAAATCGCTGTCAGTACGTGGGCGACGGGATTCAAAGGGGTCTGCGGCGACAGGAGTTTCTGCATGAAGGATAAAAAAGGCTGCTTTACCGCTTATGCCCATTCCTTATGGGTCTACATGGATTTGGGGCGTGGACGTCCGATGAAGCCGCCCATGGAAGAAGTACAGGCTTATGGGATGGGTGAACCCATACTGAAGGAACATGCGCCCAGAAAGATTGAGCTTCCCGGGACAGCAAGGACGCTGGACAGGTTTCCGATCCGGAAATACCATATTGATACGAATGAGCATGTGAACAATTGCCAATATGTCCGGATGGCCATGGAGGCATATCCGGAGACAAAGCCTGTACGGCAGGTCCGGGTTGAATATAAAAAATCCGCGGTTTATAAGGATATGATAGTGGTAAAGGCGGCAGAGGAAGACGGGCGGTTTGTCGTTATACTCTGTGACGAAGCGGACAAGCCGTATGCGGTGGTGGAGTTCCGGTAGCAAGGAGATGGGGAAAAGATACTTTCATAGTACAAAAATCACATCTTTTTGTTGGACTTATGCCGCAAAAAGAATATAATAGGTACGATGTGTGTGAACCATAACAGGAATCAAGATCGTCCAATACAATAAAGGAGAACCGCATGAAATTACAAGAGTACATCGGACAGACCGTAACATTGGAAGTTGTGAAAAAAACAGATTTTGGCATCTACCTTGGCGACGCCACGGATCGGGTGCTGCTGCCTAAAAAGGAGGTCCCGGCAGGTGTGGGACCAGGGTGTTCTTTGGAAGTGTTTCTATACAAGGATTCACAGGACCGGTTGATTGCAACGACGCGGACGCCGAAAATCACGATGGGGAAGCCGGCGCTCCTGCGTGTGTCGGACGTGGGGCGTATCGGCGCGTTCCTGGACTGGGGGCTCGTGAAAGACCTGCTGCTGCCTTTCAGGGAGCAGACAGCGAAGGTAAAAAAAGGCGATGACGTTTTCGTGGTTTTGTACGAGGATAAGACCGGACGCCTGTGCGCGACGATGAAAGTCTATGACAAACTGGAGCAAAATTCTCCCTACCAGAAAGATGATGAGGTGGAAGGAATCGTATATGACACCAGCGACCGTTTTGGGGTGTACGTGGCGGTGGATGAGAAGTATTCCGCGCGGATTTCCAGGCAGGAGGTGTATGGGGACCTGAAAATAGGCGACCGGATCACTGCCCGTGTAGCCCGCGTGCTTGAAGATGGGAAGCTGGATCTTAGCATCCGCAAAAAAGCGTTCCTGCAAATGGGCGAGGACGCGGAGATGGTGTTAGAGCGTATCCGGGAAATGGGCGGCCGTGTGCCGTTTACGGACAAAGCGGACGCCGGAGTCATCAAGGATGCATTCGGGCTGAGCAAAAATGCGTTTAAGCGTGCGGTAGGACGGCTTTTAAAAGAGAAAAAGATACAGATACAGGAAAAGGGCATCGTACTGACCGGCGGAGGAGTGGCATGAGTTTTGCGCATTTGCATGTACATACGGAGTACAGCCTGTTGGACGGCTCAAATAAAATTAAAGAGTGCATTGCCCGTATCAAAGAGCTGGGTATGGACAGTGTGGCGATTACCGACCACGGCGTGATGTACGGCGTGATCGATTTTTACCGGGCGGCGAAGGCGGCGGGCATCCATCCGGTGTTGGGCTGTGAAGTCTATGTGGCTCCCGGATCCCGATTTGACAAGGAAGCGGGAGTGAACTCTGATGAGCGGTATTACCATCTGGTTTTGCTGGCGGAGAACGATGCGGGCTACCATAACCTGATGAAGCTTGTCTCCAGGGGGTTTACGGAAGGGTATTATTACAAGCCAAGGGTGGATCTGGAGCTTTTGCGCCAGTACCATGAGGGGATCATCGCCCTGAGCGCATGCCTTGCGGGGGAAGTCCAGAGACATATTGTCCGTGGGATGTATGAAGAGGGAAAGGCGGCGGCGCTGCGTTACTGGGAGATTTTCGGGGACGATCATTTTTTCCTGGAACTCCAGGATCACGGGATGGCGCAGCAGAGGCTGGTGAACCAGTCTCTTCTGCGGATGTCGCAGGAGACCGGGATTCCTCTTGTGGCAACCAATGACGTCCATTACACTTACGCGGAGGATGAAAAGCCGCATGATATGCTGCTCTGCATCCAGACCGGGAAAAAGCTGGCGGATGAGAACCGGATGCGGTATGAGGGTGGGCAGTATTACATAAAGTCCGAGGAAGAAATGCGCGCATTGTTTCCCTACGCCCTACAGGCGTTGGAAAACACCGAAAAAATTGCGAAGCGGTGTAATGTCGAGATCGAATTTGGGGTGATAAAACTCCCCAGATATGATGTGCCGGAAGGGCATACCTCGTGGGATTACCTGAATAAGCTTTGCCAGGAAGGGCTGGAACGCAGGTATCCCCATCCATCAGAGGAATTGAAAAAAAGGCTGGAATACGAGCTTTCTACGATCCAGTCTATGGGGTATGTGGATTATTTCCTGATTGTGTGGGATTTTATCAAATACGCGAAAGACCATCAGATCATGGTAGGGCCAGGAAGAGGCTCGGCGGCCGGGAGCCTCGTCGCTTACTGCCTGGAAATTACCAGCATTGACCCTATCCGTTATCAGTTGTTGTTTGAACGTTTCCTGAACCCGGAGCGGGTGTCCATGCCGGATATTGATGTGGACTTCTGTTTTGAGCGGCGTCAGGAAGTCATTGA
>CAZYVA010000118.1:0-4004 GCA_964650695.1 uncultured Dorea sp.
GCTAGGCACATCTATACGTAAAATACCGATTTTTCCAATAGATCAAAGAAAAAAACGAAAAAGAGGAAGAAAAAATGCTTGAGAAACTATTTCACCTGCGCGAAAACGGCACGAACGCCCGGACGGAGGTTCTTGCCGGTGTGACAACCTTTATGACAATGGCATACATTTTGGCGGTCAATCCAAGTATCCTGTCCGCGGCGGGGATGGACGCCGGGGCCGTCTTTACGGCGACGGCTTTGGCCTCGTTCATCGGCACCCTGTTGATGGCACTGTTCGCCAACTACCCATTCGTGCTTGCGCCGGGCATGGGCCTGAACGCTTACTTCGCCTATACGGTTGTCATCGGTATGGGCTATAGCTGGGAACTTGCGCTGGCGGCCGTCTTTGTAGAAGGCATCGTTTTTATCATACTGTCCCTCACCAATGTGCGGGAAGCGATTTTCAACGCCATCCCGATCAACCTAAAGACGGCGGTCAGTGTCGGTATCGGCCTGTACATCGCTTTTATCGGTCTGCAGAACGCCAATGTCGTGATCGGCAATTCCACGCTGGTAGGCCTCTATTCCCTCGATTCCTACAACGAGTTCAACGGGGTGGATGCGACGTTCCACGATGTAGGCATTACTGTGATCCTGGCCTGCGTCGGGGTCATCATCACGAGTATCCTGGTGATCAAAAACATCAAAGGAAACATTCTGTGGGGCATTCTTCTGACATGGGCGCTCGGCATAGCCTGCCAGCTTACCGGCATCTACATTCCGAATGCAGACATCGGGTTTTCCAGCCTCCTGCCGGATTTCAGCAGCGGGATGGCTATCCCAAGCATCGCCCCGGTTTTTGCCAAGCTGGATTTTTCGGGGATTTTTTCTCTGAATTTTGTGGTGGTGGTCTTTGCTTTTCTGTTTGTCGATCTGTTCGATACGCTGGGGACGCTGATCGGCGTCGCTTCCAAAGCGGATATGCTGGATGAAGAAGGGAAGCTCCCGCGCATCAAGGGGGCGCTGACCGCAGACGCTATCGCTACCACGGCGGGCGCGGTCCTGGGGACCTCAACCACGACGACTTTTGTAGAGAGCGCTTCCGGTGTGTCGGAAGGCGGACGGACCGGCCTGACGGCGGCTACGGCGGCGGTTCTTTTCGCCCTGTCGCTGTTTCTGTCGCCCATCTTCCTGGCCATTCCTTCCTTTGCGACGGCGCCCGCGCTGATCATTGTAGGCTTCCACATGATGGCGAATGTGGTAAAGATTGATTTCAATGATTTTTCCGAGGCGATCCCCTGCTACATCTGCATTGGGGCGATGCCTTTCTTTTACAGCATTTCCGAGGGGATCGCCATGGGGATCATCTCCTATGTCATCCTGAACGCCGTCACCGGGCAGGCAAAAACCAAGAAAATGAATCCGCTGATGTATGTGCTTGCGGTGTTGTTTTTACTGAAATATATTTTGCTGTGAGTGGGGAGCCCTATCTCCTCTCCGTCGTTCCCGGCTTGTCGTTCTTTTTCTTCCATCCCGCAAGGGAGCGCCGTTTCCGTCCAAAGAAGGGAAGCCTCCTTCTTTTTTTCTTCAGCACTTTTTTGCGGATATAGGAAAAGGTCTTCTCCTCCCCGTCCCTGGCAAGCATCTCCAGGATATGCCTGAGAAGCGCGGCTGTCTGCGGATGGATCATCTTCCCCAGCTTCGCGGCGCCTTTGCGGTAATACAGCAAAGGCTGCTCGTCTGTGTAGGCATCCCCAAGGTACGTTTTGGAAGCCGCGATCCGGTCCATGCACATCTCCACCACATAGTTGACCGGCATCTTCTGCCCGACAATCCCATTTTCCCGGTCTGTGCTGTAATCCAGCCAATACTCATAATGGTGCTTATTGCGTCCCTTGTGGTGCAGCCACGCGCTGGAATACCCGATATCCTCCCGTTCCGCATTGTTCGGGCTTCGGTCTCCCTGGTAATACTTACAGCCCACCAGGAATTCCGCCGGGGAATACTTGGACAGATCGTGAAGGATCCCTTGCCGGTACAAGCCTACCTTAAAACATCCTTGCCTGACCAGCTTCCTGTGGTGGTTCACTGTCCTGAAATGTTCGATTGCTTTCATGATCGTTTTCATATACCCTCTCTGTTCTGTTTGATCAGCCGCCCTTTTATTTCACCCGCAAAGCCGCCAGCACAAGCAGATGCGCGGGATAAAAAAAATAGAAGAAATATTGGGAAACCGTCCGTGCGGCTCCGGCAGCCGCGCGGCTTTTTTTCTCGAAATGCCTGGCGAATAGGCTCTCCCCTTTTTCTCCGCCATACAGGGCAATCGGAAGCATCGCCACCGCCCCAAAGCCCTGGATCTGCCAGTTCCAAAGGAAATTCCAGCCTGCCCCGGCCAAAAGCTCTGCCATCCTGTACCCCCGCAGGAAATAAAATACGGCGATCAGCAGCACCCCTTTAAAGCTGTAGTCCGTACAGAGCGCATTTGCAAGCCACATGGCAAGCAAAACATAGACGCCCTTCTCCAAAGAAGTCCCGCACTTTGACAGCACGTACATCATCCCAAGCCCGATGGACAACGTAAAAAACACGTTCTGATGCTGGAAATCAAAACATTTCTGATGGAACGCCAGATCATACGGGATTTCCGACAGGAGCGCAAATACCCCTAACCGTAACAGGTACCGGCCCACACTGCGGGTATGGAAAAAGCCTTCCGCCAAAAGGAAGCAAAAGACAGGGAACGCCGTCCTCCCGATATACCGGAACAGCAATACGTCCGGAAACAGCACCGCGCCGATATGGTCCACCACCATCGTGAGGACCGCTATCCATTTTAACTGCAGCACATTCAGTTTCATTCTTTTATTCCCTGTACTTTGCTTGGCCCATCGGCCGGCTTTCCAACTTCTTCCTCAACCGCTTTCCCGACCAGGACGGCAACCGTCCTGGGCGGTAAGGCTATCCGTTTCTGGTCCTCCAGCGCTTCCCTGCTTTCTTCGTCGGAATCCGTCGAGATCAGGTGATGCCATTTCTTTCCTTTCGCCAGGGCGGGCAAGGCAAAATCCCGTTCCGCCCAGTGCATATTGTAACAGACAAACACGTCCTCACACTGGCTTGCCGTCCCACTGTAGTACACACCAAGCTGCCTGCTGGACGGCTCGGACTGCACGCGCCAGGCATCTTTTCCGTGATAGGAAACATCCGGTACGCCGCAGCCGCTTCGGTCCACCCCGGTCATCTCTCTTTCCGGCATAAAGACAGGGTAAACCTTCCGGATCTCCAACAGACGTTTCACAAGTTCTGTCCGTTTCGCATACTTTTTCCGGCGGCTCCAGTTCAGCCAGCCAACCGGGTTATCCTGGCAGTAAGCGTTGTTGTTCCCTTCCTGTGAGTTCCCAAACTCATCCCCTGACAAAAGGCAGGGCGTCCCCTGCGCCAGCAGCACCAGAAAAAGGGCATTCCTTGCCTGCCTCTCCCGTAAAGTCCGGACTGCTTTTTTCCGGGTCAGCCCTTCCGCCCCGCAGTTCCAACTGAAATTATCGCTCGTTCCGTCCCGGTTCCTTTCCCCGTTGCCCTCATTGTGCTTCTCGTTGTAGGACACCAGATCCTCCAACGTGAACCCGGATCTTGCCGCGATATAATTAAAAATATGGTCTTTGCCCGAACTATGCTTCAGCCAGTACATCACGTCCGGCACCATTCCTTCATCACCTTTTAAAAACCGCCGCATCACATTCTGGAAATCCGTGTTGTGATGTAAAATCTTTGTATCCGCTAAAAGAGGGTCCTGCCTGAAAAGCTCCATCGGGGCTACTTCCGGATTCACGATAAAACCATCGATATGGTACTCCATACGGTAGTACTGGAGGCATTCCAGCATCCGAAGCTTCGGCATCCCGCTGTAAAAGGGCATTTCCAGCACGACTTCCATGCCCGCCCTGTGGAAAGCCTTTACCATGTTTTTCAACGATTTCGCCCCGTCTCCGATTGCGGAATACGCATTTTTCACAGCAAAACAGTGTG
>CAZYVA010000119.1:0-3428 GCA_964650695.1 uncultured Dorea sp.
GGGCAGCTCTGGCGCATTCGGGTATCCAAGCCTTAATCCACATGGATTTCCAGCAAGGTCAAAATCAATGCCATCCGGATATACACGCCGTACTGGGCCTGCTTGAAATAGGCGGCCCTTGGGTCGTCGTCCACGTCCACGGCGATCTCGTTGACACGGGGGAGCGGGTGCAGCACATGCATATCCGGAGGGGCCAGCTCCATTTTCTTGGCGTCCAGGATGTAGAAATCCTTCATCCGGACGTAATCTTCCTCATTGAAGAACCGTTCTTTCTGCACGCGGGTCATGTACAGGATATCCAGCTTCGGAAGCGCATCCTCCAGTCTAACCACTTCGGCGTAGGGGATCCGGTTTTTATCCAGCACGTCTGAGCGGACGTAGCCCGGCAGACGGAGTTCTTCCGGGGAAATCAAGAGGAAACGGACGTCCGGATAACGGACCAGCGCCTGTATCAATGAATGTGCGGTACGTCCGAACTTCAGATCCCCGCACAGGCCGATGGTCATATGCCCCAAATGCCCTTTTAGGCTGCGGATGGTGAGGAGATCGGTCAAAGTCTGGGTCGGGTGCTGATGTCCGCCGTCACCGGCATTGATGATTGGGATGCTGGAATGGCGGGCCGCTACCATCGGTGCGCCCTCCTTCGGATGGCGCATGGCGCAGATATCCGCGTAGCAGGAAATCATGCGTATCGTATCGGAAACGCTTTCTCCTTTGGCCGCCGAGCTGGAGTCCCCGTTGGAGAACCCAAGGATACTGCCTCCGAGATTCAGCATGGCGGCTTCGTGGCTTAAACGTGTGCGGGTGCTTGGCTCGTAAAAAAGAGTCGCAAGCTTTTTACCCTCGCAGGCGTGGGCGTATTTTTTCGGGTCGGCCTCAATCCTGCCCGCCAGATCCATCAAATCTTCCAATTCATCCACGCTAAAATCCATAGGGCTCATCAAATGTCTCATAAACACTCCTCCTTTACTACGCAAGTACCCGTTTCCTGCATCAATAGGAAACGAAGTCCATGGATGCCCTTTATGCCAGCCCCATTTTTATCCACGATGGGGCGCCGATGCGGCGCATAGTAGGGCTTCAGTTGCGATTTACAGTCGTTTCAACGTATAAAAATCCGGTCACAGAATGGACATCTGCGACCGGAAGGGAATAAAAAAATATATGCCTGTCATAAAGGCTTGTCACAAATCGGGCTTCTGTGTCGATGCTTCCCAACAAATACATCCTGAACCTCCTGTATTGAAAGCTTCCCATATATGCTAAAACCGGCAAAAGGCTACGATTCACGGCTCAGCGGCCGTTCATAGTAACAAGACTGCCCTTTCCCTTTCTGTGTTTATAGTATCATACCTTAAATCAAGACGAATTTCAATGCCTGTTCGTTTTTTGTTTTTCGCGGTTACTATTCACGGCCAACTTGAAATCGATACACAGACCCGTCGTGCTAGCACGTAAAAGGCTGCGTATCGATTTTTCCACTTCAGCGACGTAATCAATGAGGAAAAAATTCTTGCATTTTGCGCAAGGTTTTCTTATAATCTAAATTACCATATATTTTATTCAGATCCAGTCTGTAAATCAAAGACAGTATCCTGCCGGTTTCCACAAGCTAGAACAATTTATAAGGAAGTAAGGATAGGTGAATTTTATGGCATACGATCAGTTTATACATCGAATTGAGGAAAGTGTAAAGGAAAAAGTAGGGGATAGGATGGAGATTTCTGTGTGTGAAGCAAAGAAAACCAACGGGATTCTGCGGCGGGGGCTGCGTTTCTCAAAAAAAGGGACATTCATTTCCCCGACGATCTATCTGGAGGAATATTATGAAAGGTTTTGTTCCGGCTGCCCGATCGAGCAGATCACAAAGGAAATCATAGACATGTATGACAATGTGAAGCTTCAACATTCATGGGACAGAGAAAACGTTTTTGATTATCCGTGGATCCGGGATCGGATTGTCTTTCGTGTGGTCGGCAGAGAAGCAAATGGCGAAATGCTGAAAAGCATCCCCCATCAGGAACATCTGGATTTAGCGATTGTTTATTATGTATTATTTGAAATTGGGGAATGGACAACTGCGACGATGCTGATCGGCAAAGAGCATCTGGAGATGTGGCATGTGCAAGAGGATGAGATCCGTGCGCGGGCGGAAGAAAACACGCCCATCCTTCTGCCGGAGGAAATGTATGCCATGAGTGAACTTTTGGGGGAGACAGGCGGGAAAGCAGCGCCGTTATCTAAGGAAAAAATGTATGTGCTGACAAACCGCCTCCGAAGCTACGGGGCATCGGCAATTTTTTACCCGGACTGCCTGGAAAAAATAGGCCGGTTTTTGAAACAGGGATTTTTTATTATCCCAAGCAGCGTCCATGAGGTCATTATCCTTAAGGAAAGCACCCAGAGAGAATTGGAGGAAAATAAAGTTTACCTGTCCGGGCTGGTACGGGAAATCAACGCCACACATGTCCATCCGGAAGAGGTACTTTCCAACCGGGTCTACTATTATGACCCGGAGACAAGGTCACTGGCCTGATGGAAGTGGCCCCAGTAGAGACTGCGAAACGGCGCTACAGGGATATGCGGGAAAATACAAAATACGAAAAATATTAATATCTCCTTTACTTTGGAAGTCGGGTGTGCTAAGATAACTATTGCAGTTTCAAAAGCAGGCACCCGTAGCTCAGGGGATAGAGCACCGCCCTCCGGAGGCGGGAGCGGCGGTTCGAATCCGCCCGGGTGTGTGCCTTTTTTTTGCAATATGTGTGGAGGATGTCTATGGGACGGAAAAAAGCAGTCCTTGCACTGGCAGCCTTGGCGGCCTTTGCAGTGGGCGTGATCCTTACACACGAGAAAGCACGATGTGCCAGTGTACCTGTTTTTCACAGCGAAGCACAGCCCGCCGCCAATATCGGATGTGGGCAGGAGCAACTGAACCCGTTGCGGAAAGCGGAGTATGAGGATATGGTTTCGCTGATCGCCAGCTACTATAAGGACAAGCAGGAGGCACTGGATTTTGTTGAGAAGTACGATGACATTGAGGTCTATACAAAAGTTGGCGAATACCAGGATACGTATGTTGCCTTTGTTGTATACCGGATGAAAATCCTGGGGCAGTACACAGAGGTCCCAGGGCTGGAGACCTTGCGGATCGTCCGTGGACAGGACGGGGAAAGCTATCGGCTGGAAGAAAACCCGGTTGAGGGATTGAGTGATGGTTATATCCAGAGGCTGCTGTCCCATGAGGATGTGAAGCAACTGTTTGGGGATACCGCAAAAGCCTACCAGGAGGCGGTGGGGCAGGACGCGCTGCTTGCCGAAGCACTGGAAGATTTGGAAACCGCATATGCTGATTCAGAGAAAGAAAGCCGTTAAGAATACCGGCTTTCTTTTTTAGAAAATCGACATGTTTTTGTCACATTTTGAAC
>CAZYVA010000120.1:0-3379 GCA_964650695.1 uncultured Dorea sp.
CGGTCGATGATTTGTCCGGGAAACCGGGGATCATCCGCGTGAAGTTTCTGAGTATCAATGAGGCGTAACGATCTCCATGGTCCAGGGACAATATATAATTTATTTATAGAAGAAACCCATCTGGGAAAAGAAAGAAGAAAACGGAGGGGCAGCGGTATGTCATACCAGTCGATGGAAGAGGCGTTTGAACAATGTGATTTGGAAGGGATGGCTTTTTGGAAAGCGGTACAATTGGATGACGCAAAGGAGCGGGGCGTGACGCCGGAAAGTTCATGGAGGCAGATGACACGTATGTGGCATTCTATGCTGGAAAACCTGGATGCTTATGAGCCGGATCTGCTTTCAAGGAGTAAAATGGTAGGGAGCGAAGGGGCAAAGATGGATGCCTATCGGGAAAATACACATCCGCTTTGCGGCAGTTATATGGCAAAAGTCATGTCAAACGCTTTGAAAATGGGTTGTAACAATGCCTGCATGAAGCGGATCGTGGCAGCGCCGACTGCAGGAGCATGCGGCGTTCTCCCGGCGGTTTTGGTAACATACTACCAGGAGTATCGGACACCGGAAGAAAGGATGGTGGAATCGTTGTATGTGGCGGCAGGAGTCGGGCAGGTCATCGCAAACCGTGCTTACCTTGCGGGAGCGTCCGGCGGGTGCCAGGCTGAGATTGGCTCTGCTTCCGGGATGGCGGCCGCAGCGATGACCTATCTCAGGGGCGGGGATAACCGGGCGCAGGGGCATGCCTGCGCGATGGCGTTGAAAAACCTGATGGGCCTTGTATGTGATCCGGTAGCGGGATTGGTGGAAGTACCCTGTGTAAAGCGGAACGTAGGCGGCGCGGTCAACGCGCTTGCGGCGGCAGACATGGCCTTGGCGGGGATTGTAAGCCAGATCCCGGTGGATCAGGTGATTGATGCTATGAAAGATGCAGGGGATAAGATGGACGCATCTTTGCGGGAAACCGCCCTTGGAGGTGTGGCGATAAGCCCTGCGGGGCAGGAAATATGGAAGAGGATGAATGAGTAGATAAAGGATGGGAGGAGAAACGCATGTATGAGACAGAGGTGAAAAAATTACAGGAACTCATTGACGACAGCAGAAACATAGTATTTTTTGGCGGCGCAGGGGTGTCTACGGAGAGCAATATCCCGGATTTCCGGAGCGCGGATGGACTGTACCGGCAGAAATACAAATATTCCCCGGAGCAGATTGTAAGCCACAGCTTTTTTGTAAACAGGACTGAGGATTTCTATGATTTTTATAAAGAGAAAATGATGTTCCTGGACGCACAGCCCAATCCGGCACATTTAAAGCTGGCGGAACTTGAGCAGGCAGGGAAATTAAGCGCGGTCATCACACAGAATATTGACGGCCTCCATCAGGCGGCGGGCAGTAAAAATGTACTAGAGCTGCATGGGAGCATTCTGAGGAACTATTGCCAGAAATGCGGGAAATTTTATGATGCGGCTTATGTCAAACATGCGGATGGCGTCCCGAAGTGTTCCTGTGGAGGGACGATAAAACCAGATGTGGTGCTGTACGAGGAGGGCCTGGATTCCAGCGTCATCCGGAAAAGCATCCGCGCCATCAGCCAGGCGGACATGCTGATGATTGGCGGTACTTCTCTGGTTGTTTATCCAGCGGCGGGTTTTATTGATTATTTCCAGGGGAAACATCTGGTGGTTATCAATAAAAGCGCCACGGCAAGGGAAGTAGGCGCGGAGCTTACGATAGCGGCGCCGATTGGGGAAGTATTGGGTTCGATCCAGGTTTAATGGGATTTCAAAACAGCCTTGACAAATCTCTTTCCTGTAGCTATGATATTTTTATCCTAAGATGTAGGGGTCAAAAGTCTTTGGCCCCAAATACATGATTTTCCATACAAGCATGAAATCATGTACGTTTGACCCTGGTATCATCCTAAAACAAAGAAACCAAGGTGTAAAAAAAGGAGAAGCGCACTATAGAAAGGACTGCAGACCAAAGGCAGCGCCGCGGTTTTTACCGCCCTTTCGGAAAGAAAGGGCGTTTTTTCTGCCCTTCATTACAATACATGAAGCGGCTGTGAACCGCAGCTATGAAGGAGGAAATGATGAGCCAGAACCTGGAAAAAACTTACCAGCCGAAAGAGATTGAGGAAAAGCTTTATGATGAATGGCGCCGGAAAAAGTATTTTCATGCAAAGATAGACCGAAATAAAAAGCCGTTTACGATTGTAATGCCACCTCCGAACATTACCGGTAAGCTGCATATGGGACATGCGCTGGACAACACGCTCCAGGATATCCTGATCCGCTATAAACGGATGCAGGGGTACAATGCACTCTGGGTACCGGGCACTGACCATGCGGCGATCTCTACGGAGGTAAAAGTAACGAACCAGCTCAAGGAAGAAGGGATCGATAAAAAGGAGCTGGGCAGGGAAAAGTTTTTGGAGCGTACCTGGCAGTGGAAGAAAGAATACGGTGGCGCCATCACAAAGCAGCTTCAAAAGCTTGGCACTTCCTGCGACTGGGACCGGGAGCGCTTTACGATGGACGAAGGCTGTTCCAGGGCGGTTGAAGAGGTTTTTATCAAGCTGTACGAGGAGGGCTATATTTATAAAGGTTCCCGGATCATCAACTGGTGTCCGGTCTGCAAAACCTCTCTTTCTGACGCGGAGGTAGAGCATGAGGAGCAGGAGGGGCATTTCTGGCATATTCGATACCCGGTAGCCGGAGAAGAGGGGCGGTTCATCGAGATTGCGACCACCCGTCCGGAAACTATGCTGGGTGATACAGCGATCGCGGTACATCCGGAGGATGAAAGGTATCAGGATATCATAGGGAAACATGCGGTTCTTCCGCTGGTGGGAAGAAAGATCCCGATCATAGGGGATATCCATGCGGACAAGGATTTCGGAACTGGCGCGGTAAAGATTACACCGGCCCATGATCCAAACGATTTTGAGGTTGGGAAGCGGCATAACCTTCCGGAGATCAATATCATGAATGATGACGCAACGATTGCGGAAGGGTATGGAAGGTATTCCGGCATGGACCGTTACGAGGCCAGAGAAGCGATTGTTGCAGATCTGAAGGAGCAAGGCTATCTGGTGGGGATTGAGCCTCACAGCCACAATGTCGGGACCCACGACCGCTGCCATACGACCGTGGAACCTCTGATCAAGCAGCAGTGGTTTGTCAGGATGGAGGAGCTGGCAAAACCGGCGATAGAAGCAGTCAAAAACGGGGATCTAAAATTTGTGCCGGAGCGTTTTGACAAGATTTACCTGCATTGGCTGGAGAATATCCGTGACTGGTGCATTTCCCGCCAGATCTGGTGGGGACACCGGATCCCAGCTTATTATTGTGATGCGTGCGGCGAGATGGTTGTTGCA
>CAZYVA010000121.1:0-3056 GCA_964650695.1 uncultured Dorea sp.
ATGAAACTTGCCTTGTCACGCCCATCCGGGCGTGGGAAGGCTTAGTTGAATGTACTCGGCGACACTTAGCGAGGTCCTTTCGAGCTTAGTGACGCCGAGTTTCCAAGCTACAATGAAACTTGCCTTGTCACGCCACCCCCTTTGCCAAATACAACGAATGTCTGTCATTTCCCGCGCATATAAAATAAAAAAGATCATCTGAGGACAGCTATGTCAAAAAAACAACGTTCTGTCATTTTCATCCTTGCCTTTCTGGCGCTATTGGTTTCCATCGTCTTCTTCCTGCGCCGCGCGGCCAAAAACGAGGAAGAACGCTTTGACGCCTACACACAGGAGCTTTTCCGCCAGGAAGTGTCCGGCAACAGTATTTCCCTTCATTACACATTGAAAAACCCAAAAGCATACGGCATCCTTTCCGTGCCGGACTCTTTCGGGACATACCCGGCCGACCCGGACGCGGCCTGCGCATCTTATGAAAATGCCCTGGCGTCCCTGCACCGTTTCAGCCGGAAAAAACTGACAAAGGAACAGAAATTAACCTACGATGTACTGGAGGATACATACAAGCGGGGGCTGACCCTTGCTCCTTATCTGCTGTACGATAACCCGCTGGCCTCCCTCACGGGCATCCAGTCCCAGCTTCCGCTTTTGCTCTGCGAATACCGCTTTTACACGATTTCCGATGTGGATAGTTACTTTGCCCTATTAAAACAAACGCCCGGATATTTCGCCAGTATTCTTTCTTTCCTGGACGCCCGTTCCGCCTCCGGCCTGTTCCTTTCGGAAGCGGAAATCCACGCAGTCGTCCAGGAATGCAGCACGTTCCTGCGGACGGGGAAAAGCAATGTCCTCTATTCTTCTTTTTCCGAGCGGCTGGACGCGCTCTGCGCGGAAACCGATGAAACCATTGACCAAAAAAGCTATATCAAGAAAAACCGTTCCCTTCTCAAGAAATATGTGTTTCCCGCGTTCCAATCCCTCATAGACGGCATACAGGCGCAAAAGGCCATCGCTTATTCCGCTTCCGATAAGCAAGGGGCGTGCAGCCTCCCAAACGGGAAACGCTACTATGAACTGCTGGTTGCCAGCGAGACCGGTTCCGGGCGCAGCATCGAAACCTTACAGGGAATGGCGCGTTCCCAGATTTTCCTGGATCTTGCGGATATGCAGGCGGCCATGGATAAAATCTCCGCCCCGGCTTCCCCCACATCCGATTTCTATGCCGCGCAAGGCACGGTCCTGGAGGATACCAACCCGCTCTCGATCCTGCATACGTTACGGCAAAGCGCAAAAAAGGATTTCCCCGGCCTGCCGGAGGATGTGGATATACAGGTGAAATATGTGCAAAGCTCCATGCAGGATTATTTAAGCCCGGCGTTTTATATGATTCCTGCGATTGATAACAGCGAAGAAAATGTGATTTACATCAATCCCAAGCATCTGTCCGATGATATGTCCCTGTTCACCACTTTGGCGCATGAGGGGTATCCCGGACACCTTTACCAGAACGTATACTATCGGAAAAAAGACGTACCCTTGATCCGCCATCTTTTGGATTATGGGGGCTATACGGAAGGGTGGGCGACCTACTGCGAAATGCTCAGCTACTACTATGCCCCTGTCCCCAGGCAGTCCGCCACGCTGGTACAGAAAAACACTTCCCTGATCCTGGGGCTTTACGCCCTCGCCGATATGGGCATCCATTATGACGGCTGGAACCTGGACGAAACGGTTTCCTTTTTCGCAGATTACGGCGTCACGGACAAGGCCGCGGTAGAGGACGTCTACCAGATCATCCTCTCGGACCCGGCAAATTATCTGAAGTATTACATTGGCTACCTGGAAATCCTGGAACTGAAAAAGGAAGCCCTTGTAGAATGGGGCGAAGACTTCACGCAGAAAAAATTCCATAAAGTCATTCTGGATACCGGCCCCGCCCCGTTTGGGATCCTTGAAAAACAGATGTTTCCATAAAGGGCGTTTTACATCATCCCGGCCAGCGCTACGCTTGCCGCCAGCCCTGCCAGGGTCGCCAGCAGGGCTCCCGGCAGGGTGTAGCGTGTTTTTGTTACCTTTGCGCCCAGGAAATAGACGCTCATCGTGTAGAAGACCGTTTCCGTGGACGCCATGCTGATAGACGCTATCCGCCCCAGCCATGAATCCGTCCCATATTCTTTGTAGACATCTAAAAGCAGGCTGGTGGCCGCTGATGAGGAAAACATTTTCACGACTGTCAGCGGCATCAGTTCCCCAGGGAATCCGATGTACTTTGTATATCCGCCGATCCATCCGGAAAACCATGCAAGCAGCCCGGAAGAGCGCAGGATCCCAACCGCCGCCATCAGCCCGACCAGCGTCGGCATGATTTTTACCACAGTAAGGAGCCCGTCTTTCGCCCCCTTGATGAACGCCGCGTACACGTCCACCCCTCTCGACAACCCATACCCTACGATCCCAAATACCATCAACGGCACGATCATGTCCGCCAGGTACAACACAAGCTTCATTCCGCCAAACCTCCGCCCGGTTCTTTTCTATTTCCTTTCTATTCCGCTGCCGCTTCATTTATTCGTTGGGTTGGGAAAGACCTTCGTGGAAAGCGATCCGCCGCTTCGCGTCATAAAATGCCTGATTTTTACATATATATTTCACAGAAACGTTTGTAGGAGATGCCCATGTTGAATTACCTGTGGGCAGGCATGATCATGGGCGGCATCCTGTTTGCCGCCTTTACAGGACGCCTGCCGGATATTACAAATGCCGCCCTCGATGCATCCAGGGAAGCCGTCACGCTCTGCATGGCTATGATGGGGGTGATGGCCTTCTGGGCTGGGATGATGGAAATCGCCGGAAAATCCGGGCTGATCGATGGCGCGGCACGGAAAATGAAGCCTCTGATCCGGTTTCTTTTCCCCCGCCTGCCCGAAGGACATCCGGCAACCGAATTTATCACAACGAATATCATCGCGAATGTGCTGGGGCTGGGCTGGGCGGCCACCCCGGCGGGGCTGAAAGCGATGGAAGAGCTTGGGAAGCTGGAGGAGGGGCGGCGCAGG
>CAZYVA010000122.1:0-2920 GCA_964650695.1 uncultured Dorea sp.
CGCATCCTCCTCCATCTGCGCGATCACCTCATCCACATTATCAGGAGTCACGACGACATTGCGCTGCGGCTCTTTTTTCGCGAGCAGCAGGTAAAGGATGACGCACGCCAGCAGGATGATGACGCCCACCAGGATGGCAATCAGGACCTTCCTGTTCCGCTTCCCGCTCCTTTCTTCTAGATTGATCCTTTGCTTTGCTTCCTGGCTGTCCATTTCCCGCACCTCCTGATTCATGTTTTATATTTTCCATCCGCCCACTCGTTAGTAGGTAAATGGGAAATACCTTCCTTGCCCGCCGGTTCTACAAATACTCCTCCGGCACATTCGTGATCAAATCTGTAACGCCTTTTTCGGCCAGTTCATATAAATGGTAAACCACATATGGCTTATCCTGCTTGTAAAACGGCTCCTCCGCGTTCCATACCCTCACCGCTATGCCCGCTGGGGTTTTCGCGTCCTGGCACAGCCCTTGGACGTTCGGGTGCAGCCCATCCACCCCCGCCTCACTGTCTGTCTGCCTGCATGCAGCGGCGGCTTCCAGGCAGCCTTTCATGTCCATGCCCAGGATCGCTGTCTCACAGGCGCCGTCCAGCATTTTTAGTTTTTTCAGGATTTCTTTATGGAAGGAGGAATAAAGGACGTGTCCCTTCAATCCATATTGCTCCACGAGCGACAGGAGCTTCCTTTCCATGCCCTCCGTCTTTGCGCCATCGTGCGCGTTCCCCACAGGCCCTTTTCCAAAACCAGCGCCTACAGGCGCATCTCTTTCTTTCAATTCTATGTTGAGCCGGATCCCATTCGCTTCCACATACGGCTTTGCCATTTGCAAGACCTCTTCCAGCGCCGGGATCGCCATCGCCCCACTGCCCGGAAGCGTCTGCGCCCCCTCGTTTCCATAATCCCAATCCCTAAACCGTAAGGCTTTCAGTTCCTCCATCGTGTAATCCCCGACCGCCCCGGACGCTTCCGTCAGCCTATCCAGCGTCCCGTCATGGAATACCGCCAGCCTGCCGTCCTTCGTCAGCTGCACGTCCAGTTCGATGCCCGCGATCCCCTCCATCCGGCACGCGGCCTCAAACGCCGCCAGCGTGTTCTCCGGGTAACGCCAGCTGCATCCCCGGTGTGCCCAGATGTGGACGCCGGATCCCCGGTTCCTCCGCTTCTCCTCCTGCCGCTCACGTTTCCGTTTTTCCATGAAACGTTCCACGACTTCCGCCATCACAAGGGATTCCTCCTTCGTCAGCTTGAACTCCTGCCCGCCGCGCCCGTGGATGCGCGATACGAAGCTGCTGATCTCATAGCGCAGCCCGTCGCCCATGAAAGGCGGTGTAAAAAGCTCAACCTTGTCCGGATCCTCATAATGGATCTCAAATTTTTTTGTCAGCCACCACGGAGCTTCCGCCAGTATGTACCCTTCCGTCCCCGCCACCAAAAGCTGCCCTTCGGACTTGACGCCGATGCCGGTCTTGGACAGCGCGAACCCTTCTTTATATTTCAACTGGGCTTTCGTATACAAATCCACCCCGTTCCCCGCCGGGATGCTGTCAAACTCTACGCTTTCATAGCCCGGACCGAAAAGCTTCAATGCCGGGAGCAGTGTATAACTCCCAAATTCCATGAACGCCCCGCCATAGTCCCGATCCTTCATTTCCCGGAGGTTCGGCGCGGTCAGCCTGGAAAAACAGGCCTCCACGTCACGGACTTCCCCGATCTTCCCGCTTTTCGCCGCATTCACAAGCTGGACGAATCCGGGGCAGTAGGCGGTTTTGATGCCCTCCATCAGGACAAGCCGTTTCTCCTGCGCCAGTACAAACAACTCCTCCGCCTGCCCCCTTGTGAGCGCCAGCGGCTTTTCACACAGCACATGCTTCCCCGCTAGGAGCGCCCGCTTCGCGTAGCCATAATGGGTTTCATGAGGGGATGCAATGTAGATTGCATCCACCGTCCCCAGGAATTCCTCAAAGGCTCCGCAATAACCTTCCAGCCGGTGCTTTTTCGCGAATCTCTCTGCGCTTTCCCTATGGGGATTGTATGCGCCGCAGACACTGATGCCACTCACGAAATTCGCCTCCGCAAGAAATCTCGGGGCGATCCGCCCCGTCCCCACAATCCCGGCGCGTACAATCGAGAATTTCTGCTTCCGCAGCACGGTGGAGGAGATTCCAGGCGTCCGTTCCAGGTACACCACACTGCAAAAAGACTTCAGGTAATCAAATGTCCCCTTCCAGTCATCCCCGATCGCAAAAATATCGATCTTATATTTCTGGATATCCTCTATTTTCTGCCCTTCGTGATCCTCGATAATGATCTCATCGGCAAACCCGGTCTTCTTCACATGCTCGATACGCTCCATCAGGGAATCCATCACGTTTAGCTTCCCTCTCTGCTCGTCGAAATGCTCTGTTGTGATCCCGACGATCAAATATTCCCCCAGCGCCTTCGCACGCTTCAGCAGGCTGTAATGTCCTTCATGGAATAGATCAAACGTCCCGTAAGTAATCACTTTTTTCATCGTTGCTGCTTTCCCCTCGCTGCAATGGCAGATGCCCTTTTCGCTGTCTTTGATGCGGCCATTGTGTATATGGCGGTCCTGTCCCGCTCCAAAACGGGTAAAGTCCATGCTCCGCCCCTTTGCCGAAACCGTCAGGACGTCCCATAGCTCCTGCGTGACTTTTCCCGGCTCCCGCACAGGGCAGTATGCGCCTGGCGGCTTCTTATCCTCGAAATACTCGCATTTTCCGCATCCAACCGATACGATGGGAAACCCTTCCGCAAAATCAACCTGATCCGCGTGGTTATGCCCGTGTATGAATCCTAAAAGCCGCCCGCCCGATGTACGCTGGTACTGCCGCAAAAGAGCCGAAAGACGTCCGCTCCCACGGATTTCCTTGCTCCAGTAATGAAGTCTCTCAACCGGCGG
>CAZYVA010000123.1:0-2887 GCA_964650695.1 uncultured Dorea sp.
TCAGCCAAACCGGGCGGGGCGGGCGCTGGCGATGTCCCGCAGGTCAATCACGCTGGGGGTAGTGATCCAGGCGGCGGAAACACCGTTCATGGCGAAAGTCCTTTCAGGTGTGATGGATGCGAAAGAGGAAGTAGAACGGCTGGGGGCTGCGGTCCTTGTAAAAAAGATCGAAAAACTGGATGCGGACAAAGCGGTGGAGGCGATGCTTGAATTAAAAAAGGATGGATGCGGTGGGATCGCAATTGTCCCGGTGGATGACGAACGGCTGAAACAAACGGTCGATGCATTTGCTGGGGAAAAGATACCGGTGGTTACTTTTAATTCCGATATCGAGGAATCAAAAAGGCTGTGCTTTGTCGGGCAGGACGCCAGGCAAAGCGGAAGGGTTGCGGCCGGGCTGATGGCGGAGATCACAGCGGAAAATGGGAAAGTACTGGTGATTTCCGGTTATCCCTCGAACCGTGCGCATAAAAACCGTGTAAAAGGCTTTTGCGGGGAACTTACAGCCTGCAGGAGCGACATCCATATCCTGGATGTGCAGTATGCCTTTGACGACGACCAGATGGCGCGGATGATTACGAAGGGGATGCTTGGCGAGTATCCGGATCTGGAGGGGATTTATCTGGCTGCGTCCGGCGTAGAAGGGGTCTGCGCGGCCCTTGAGGAAGCCGGGATGTCCCGGAAGCTGAAGGTGATATCGAACGACCTGACAGGACAGAATATCCGTTACCTGAAAGAAGGGAAAATCCGTTTCCTGATTGGGCAGGATGGATACCGGCAAGGGTATGAGCCGATCAATCTGCTGTTTAATAAGCTGTTTGATGGGAAAGAGCCGGAGGATGTGTCCGTGTACACGGAAATCGTTATTAAGACGAGATATAATATATAATGAATGGCCCGATCAATGGAACAAGACTACGGATGGCTTCGTGCCATTGCACTCCCGCAACCCTAAAGCGCCTCAAATCCGCTCATCATAATATTTCTATGTTTTTTCGGAAGGCGCAGGGGAATAATTGGATAAAAGTACAAAAACTGTGTAGGCTACGACTAAATATGCGTTAATTTGCACAGTTTTTTTGTCTATTTTTTATCAAACATACAACATTGACAAAAAACGAAACGCGGTTTCGTACAAAAAACACATTGCGTTCACGGACACGCAATGATAAAATGCCAACATAAACATAGGAAAAAGCTTATTCTAACAGGAAAGGTGGTAGACGAGAATGTTAAAAGTTGGTGTTATCGGCTGCGGCGGAATGGGACGGGAGCACATCAGGCGGATCACAGAGAGGACACAGGGAGCCCAGGTCGTGGCGGTTTCCGATGTTTTTGAGGAAAACGCCGTGAAAGCGTCTGAAATCGCTGGCGGCGTCAAGATTTATCCGGACGCAAAGACGCTGATCAATGCCCCGGAGGTAGAAGCTGTTTTGATTGTTTCTCCTGGATTCGCGCATTGTGGCGATCTTTTAGAGGCGATCCGGGCCGGGAAAAGGGTATTTTGTGAGAAACCGTTGTGTACAACGGCGGAGGACTGCAGGAAAGTCATGGAAGCGGAGGCCGCGGGGGGCAGGCATTTGATCCAGCTTGGATTTATGCGCCGCTACCATAAAGGCTACAATCAAATCAAAGACGCGATTGCGACAGGGGAGTACGGGGAGCCGTTGATGGTGCATTGCACGCACAGGAACCCGGAGGTCGGGACAAATTATGACACCCCGATGGCGGTCCATGATACGGTGATCCATGAGATCGACCTTTGCCACTGGCTCGTCGGGGATGACTATGAGAGCGTCCAGGTGATTATGCCAAAGGTTACGAAATACTCACATTCCAAGCTGAAAGACCCCCAGATTATGCTCATGCGCACCAAGAGCGGGATTTGTATTGACGTTGAGTGCTTTGTCAACTGTAAGTTTGGCTACGATATCAATTGTGAGGTCGTATGCGAAGACGGCGCGCTGAAGATGGGGGCGCCGATGGTTCCGTCTATCCGTAAAGACGCGATGGTTTCCACCGGGATCACGACAGATTGTTTTGTATTGTTCAAGGACGCTTACGATGCGGAAATCCAAAATTGGGTTGACTGCGCGGGCAAGGAAGTGATCGAAGGGCCGAATACATGGGACGGCTACCTTGCGGCAGTGACGGCAGACGCGCTTGTAAAGGCACAGGAAACTGGCGGCATCGAAAAAGTCGTCACGGTCCGGAAACCAGATTTTTATGAATAAACATTGATACCCCTGCGGCGGGCAGCACATCCGCGGTCACGGATGATGCTTCCCAGCCTGCCAAGGGGTATTAAAATGCCAAAAAACATTGAAAAAGGAAAGGAGAAACCGATGAAAATAGGATTTAATGAGGCGACAGCGCTGGAGTGTAAAGGGCAGTCTTTGATGGCGGATCTGGAAGCGTGCGAGAAGTATGGCTTTGACTATATAGAGATCCGTTTTGACTGCATGAAGGACTACCTGAAAGAGCATACATTGGAGGAACTGGCGGACTGGTTTCAGAACCATCACTTAAAACCTTGGGCATACAATACCCTGATTTACTTTAACCAGAGGGATGAGGCGGGCGTAAAGGAAATCGATGAGGAGACGGATTTTATCATAAAAGTGTGCAAGGCGATCGGAATGGAGATGCTGATCACAGTCCCGCAGTTTGACGTAAAAGACAAGAGCGTGGCGGAGATTAAGGAAGAAGCGGCCGAGAGGCTTCGCTACCTGTCCAGCAAGGTCGGCCCGGATATCCGGATTTCCCTGGAGTTCTGCGGCGCGCCGAATTGCTCGATCAACCAGTTTGGGACGGCGTACGATGTGGTAAAGGCGGTGGACAGGGAGAATGTCGGGATCACGGTAGATACGTTCCATTTCCATGAGAT
>CAZYVA010000124.1:0-2717 GCA_964650695.1 uncultured Dorea sp.
CCTGCCACCAGGTAATTATCATCCATCCAAAGCAGGTTCGCGCCAAACATCGTCCCTGTCAGAAGCGTTTTGTCTCTTGTCAGGACACACCCCCTGGATACATCGATTTCCCGGTTTAGCCGAAGCGTCACCGCTTCGCCGCTTCCCGCCCGGCTGGCTTTTTGATCCCCTCTTAAAATCTTCGTGACGTTTGCCGTTTCCCCGCTCGGCAGGACGCTAACCTCATCTCCACAGGCAATCGTCCCCTGGGAGATCTCCCCTTGGAATCCGCGGAACGAAGGATCCGGCCTGCACACACGCTGTACCGGCATCACAAACGCACCCGAAGCCTGTTCTTCCCCGACTTCAACCGTTTCCAGATAGGCCAGCAGGGGTTTTCCCTGATACCAGGGCATACGTTCGGACATCTGGATGATATTGTCCCCTTCTGTCGCCGAGACCGGAATAATCTGCAGGGATCGGTAAGGGAACTCTGTCATAAGCGCATGGATATCCTTCTCAATCTTCGCAAGCTTCCTGGGGTTATACTCTACAAGGTCCATTTTATTTACCGCGAATACAAAATGACGGATGCCCATCAAAGCACAGATCCGTGCATGGCGTTTTGTCTGGATCACGACCCCGTGACTGGCATCCACTAAAATCACGGCTAAAGATGCGAAGGATGCCCCCACTGCCATATTCCGCGTATACTCCTCATGTCCTGGCGTATCCGCTACGATAAAACTTCTGTTTTCCGTGGAAAAATACCGATACGCCACATCGATCGTAATCCCTTGCTCCCGTTCCGCCACCAGCCCGTCCAGCAAGAGGGAGTAATCGACTTTCCCTTCCCTGGAACCCAGCCTTGAGTCCAATTCCAACGCTTTTTTCTGATCGGCAAACAAAAGCTTCGCGTCATAAAGCATATGTCCGATCAATGTAGACTTGCCGTCGTCCACGCTCCCACATGTGATGAATTTTAATAAATGATTTTCCATAGGCTTAAAAATATCCCTCCCGTTTGCGCTTTTCCATGCTGGCCGATCCGCCGTCAGAATCAATAATGCGGCTGGTTCGCTCAGATTCAATCATCGCCAGGGTTTCCTCAATGATGGCATCCAGCGTATCCGCCTCCGATTCCATCGCACCTGTTAAAGGATAGCATCCCAGCGTCCGGAAGCGCACTTTTTTCATTTCTATTTTTTCGCCTTCCTTTAGCTTCATCCTGTCATCATCCACCATGATATATT
The DNA here is from genome assembly GCA_964650695.1 of uncultured Dorea sp. GTDB lineage: Bacteria > Bacillota > Clostridia > Lachnospirales > Lachnospiraceae > CAZYVA01. Next base: position 1,233 of record CAZYVA010000124.1, read on the forward strand.
GCCCGTCACGGCGGACGACCGGCCGTTCCTTTGCAAAATATAAAGATACAATCTGGATGTTTTCCCGCTTGATATACTGCCAGATATCCTTCTCCGTCCAGTTGGACAACGGGAATACCCGGATGCTCTCTCCTTTTTTTATCCGGGTATTATAGAGTTTCCACATCTCTGGGCGCTGATTCTTCGGGTTCCATGCATGATGTTCGTCCCGGAAAGAAAAAACCCGCTCCTTCGCCCTTGATTTTTCCTCATCGCGTCTTCCGCCACCAAAAGCCGCCGTAAAGCCATACAGATCCAACGCCTGTTTCAATGCCTGTGTCTTCATGATATCCGTATAAGATGCCCCGTGGTCAAAAGGATTGATCCCCCGTGCAAGCCCCTCCTGGTTCTGATAACAGATCATATCAAGTCCAAGTTCTTTCGCACGTCTGTCCCGGAAAGCAATCATCTCTTTGAACTTCCACGTTGTATCTATATGCAGGAAGGGAAAAGGAGGCTTTTCCGGGTAAAACGCCTTCAGCGCCAGATGCAGCATCACTGAAGAATCCTTCCCGATCGAATACAGCATTACCGGCTTTTCACATTCTGCCACAACTTCCCTCATGATATAAATGGCTTCCGCCTCTAGTTCTTCCAAATGATCCATTTTTGACGTCCTTTCATCTATAGCCCGTATTTTCTTTCCACCAGCCCATCCTGGAATACTTACGCAGAGCTTTCCCGCACCGCCAACAGGATCCCTTCCGTCTTGCTCCTCCTGCGTCCTTGTTGTTCCTGCTGTCTCTATCATTGTGAGTATATCTTATTTATGTCAAATAATCCAGTTTTTTCTTAAAGAACCGCTACGATATGTTGCGCACCCGTTACTATTCACGGCATCCGATCTTCCTCTATTGTTCATCCAGCAATGGGGGCCAACCATGGGGAATATCCGCAAAAATCCCCCTATCTTTTACCATGAGGCAAGATACGGGGATTTTTACGATTGCATATCGATCTTTCAATTATGCTTACTTTTTCCCTTTAATGGTTACCTTGCTGCTTTGCCCCTTTCCTTTCAAAAGCGTTCTATAAGCAGCCAGCTTTGAATACTTAACCTTAATCACCGCATTGGATTTGATCCCTTTAAGCGCATTGGCCCCGACATCGGTCAAATTTTCGGAAACAATAACAATTTTAGCAAGCTTTGAGCAGGAACGGAATGCATTTTTCCCTATCGTCCTTACCCCTTCTCTTTTAATCCATACCGTCTTCAGGCTGCTATCGCCATAAAACGCGTTCGGTTTGATACTGGTAACTGTTATAGGAATAATGATTTTTCCCAGGCTTTTACAGTTCCGGAATGCCGCCGTCCCAACATACGTCAACCCTGCATTCAACGTAACCGACGCCAGCTTTGTACAGCCCATGAATGCCCTCTTTTTCAAATCAGTGACCGTAGCCGGGAAAACGACAGAAGTGAGCGCTGTACAGTCTCGGAACGCC
>CAZYVA010000125.1:0-2705 GCA_964650695.1 uncultured Dorea sp.
ACAGACTTTTTACTGGAAGATATTAAGTAACATTGGGTTTCATATATAACTGCATCGTTTTGTATCTTTACACCCATGAGACTGGCAATTGAAAGACTGTCAGTCCTTTCTTTTTCGCACCTCTATAAATTTATCAATCATGTTTTCGAGAGCGGAGAGTTCATTTTCGTCCAACCGTGCAAATGTTTTGAATAGGTTTTTGTGAAATTCATTCTCTCCGGACATGATGCCATTATTAGAAATTGTATGCAGCATCCGGTACATCTGGAACCAATACGACAAAGGTTAAAGTCGATGCAGCACAAAAATCCGACAAGAGCCTTGCGGGCACATAACGGACAAAGTGCTTGAAAGCGCCTTGTTTTAGGCGTTTGGAACTACGCAAGAGATAGGAAATGGTATATATTTTATGAGAATCCGCAAACATCTCAAGTTTGCGGGTTTTCTTAAAAATGATAATTGTGGTATACTTATACGGTCAAAGATATATTGTAAAGGATAGATTCAGGAAGGTGAGGAGGTACAAGATGGAGGGGCCGGGGGGATATGCGTATATCGTTGAGTGCAGGGACGGAAGCCTCTATACAGGGTGGACTACGGATGTTGGGCAGCGCGTGGCGGCACACAATGCGGGAAAGGGCGCGAAATACACGAAAAGCCGCAGGCCGGTGAAGCTTGTGTACTGCGAAAGGTTTGAGACGAAAGAGGAAGCAATGCGGCGTGAATACGCGATCAAGCGGATGCGGCGCGCACAGAAATGCATCCTGGTTGAAGGGTACGCGAAAAAAGAAGCCGCTGGCAAAAACGATGGCTCCCCATCCGGGTTATAGCACAAAAGCGTACATTACGATAAAGTGGCAGGCGCTTCCGCCCATGACGAACAGGTGGAAGATTTCATGGCTCCCGAAGTACTTATGTTTGTTGTTGAAAATCGGGAGCTTTAACGCGTAAATGATCCCCCCCGCCGTGTAAATGATCCCTCCGGCAAGCAGCCAGCCAAAGGCTGCAGCGGACAGAGAATTTAAAATGCGGGTAAAAGCAAGCACGCAAGTCCAGCCCATGCCAATGTAAAGCATGGAAGAAACCCATTTTGGGCAATAGACCCAAAACGCTTTTATAAGGATCCCAATCAGGGCGAACCCCCAGACAATGGCGAGCAGGATGACGCCCGTCTTTCCCTTCAGGACAAGCAGGCAGATGGGCGTGTAGCTTCCGGCGATCAACACACTGATCATCATATGGTCGATTTTTTTCAGGATCGTATTCACCCGCTGGGAGCGGTCAAACGTGTGGTAGGTCGTGCTGGCCGCGTACAGCAGGATCAGGCTGAGGCTGTAAATGGCGATAGAAACCAGATAAATACGGCCAGGTTCCCGCGCGGCTTTGATCAACAGCGGGACGGCGGCAAACACTGCCATGAGCATCCCGATAAAATGCGTGATAGCGCTTCCTGGGTCTTTGATATGGTTTGTAATTTTATCCGACATTCTGTTCCCTCCTGGTGATTTTGGCGGTTCCGGAGACCGCGCGGCTTCGTGGATAAAGTACGGCCCAAGCGCGGAGGCAGGGATGGTATTCATCCTAAGCGCGCGGAAAACTGCGGCGCTCCGTCATGTAGTTTTTAAAACTACGTGATGATATATTTATATTATATGCAAGAAAGAAAAAAATACAACCCCTGTTTTAAAAAAAGAACAAAAAACGCCCCGGAGGGGTGCGATTCACAGCAACCCCACAGGGGCGTTCTTTTGCAGGATTTCTCAAAATCTGCGTGGGTTTTCGGAAAATCCGTCCGAGGGCTTTCTACGTCCTTTCGTATGGCTTACGACATCCCGGACAAGATCGATTTTACGTGGCTGACTTCCTGTTGGGAAGCCTTTGCCGCCGGGACATAGTAGTCTTTTTCGCGGGCAAGCTGGTAGATTTTTTCCTGGGACATCTCACAGGCGTTCCGCATCTGTTTCAGGCATTGCTTCAATTCCCTGTTTTCCGTCTGGGGGATCATTTCCCCGAATTTTCCAAGTTCTCCGTTGATGCCGTTGAGGGCATCTGACACCATTGTTTTATCGTTCAACATTCCTGTCCCCTCCTACAAAAATTTCATTAAATCTTGTTTGTTCTGCATGGCAGAGTTTGCCGCATCCTCAAAAAGCTTTCGGACTTCCGGGTCTTTCGCCTGTTTGGCGTAGCCCTCCATTTTGCAGTGTTCCGTAGCGTAGCCGCCGATCAGATGGCGCAGGTTCTGTAAATCCAGCACAGATAATTCAGACATTTTCAGTCCCTCCTTTCAGTTTTCTGGCAGGTATAGTATGTGAAGAAAGTACCGTTCCTATTCACCGTGGGCTTTTAATCGGACATACAGAATAAGGATGGCCAGGCTTGTCCACAAGCGGCCGTGTATCAGAAAACAGAGGAAGTTTTGTGCAGCGACAATTTTTTCATACAGATCCAGTAGTTTTTTTCGCTTGTTTTTTTTGCGTGAAGGATGTGCCGGTCGATTTCTTCTTTACTCATCAGCCAATCGGCGTGTACGCTCCCCATCTGCAGGCACCGAAGGATTTCGTCAAGCCTTGCGGGATCTGTTTTGGAGGGCGCCAGGGCGTCCAGCATTTTTGAGGCTGCCTCATCGTACCACGGGTTATGGAAGAGACGCCTTTCGGGATCGTATTGCAGTTCAATGATGGGACCGCTGCCGGTATCCGGGA
>CAZYVA010000126.1:0-2686 GCA_964650695.1 uncultured Dorea sp.
AATTACCTGGAGCTGCTGGAAAAGCTGGACATTCCTGCGGACCTGCTCCCATTGATGAAAAATTATTATTACAATATTACATTTATCCATTCAGAAGCTCAATTCCGGAACATGATTACCACTCTCGCGGAGACGGTTTACCAGGGAAGCTCTAATTACACCATATCCCATGTCCTTTGGAATCTTCTGGATTCCCCCCCGTTGGAGGAGTATATTACCGATCCGCCGCAGGCCAGCCTGATGTCGGTCACCACAAAGGCAATCGAAGAAAGATATCAGTTTGAAAATCAGTGTATGCAGGCGGTAAGCCAGGGCAATTATAACCTGGTCGATCAGCTTCTTTCCCGCGGCGATGGCATACGGATCATCCCGCGCTTGACAAATACCTTGCGGGATTACAAGAATTATATGGTTATCTTCAATACACTTTTGCGGAAAGCCGCGGAACAGGGCGCTGTCCATCCCGTCTACCTGGATGAACTGTCTTCCCGATTTGCAAAAAAGATTGAGACCTTAACTTCTGTAGATGAGCACGCCCTGGAACGGGAAATGCTCCACAAATATTGCCTGCTTGTACGGAATCATTCCGTCAAAGGATATTCACCGGTCATTCAAAAAGCGCTGAACCAGATCAGTATCGATCTCACCGGCGACCTGAGCCTGAAAAACCTTTCGGAAAAATTCAATATCAGCGCAGGCTATCTTTCTACCCTTTTTAAAAAAGAAGTGGGGACGACTTTAACGGAGTATGTAAACCAAAAGCGCATCGACCATGCCATTCTGCTGCTCAACGCGACAAACCTGCAGATCCAGACGATCTCCTCTTCCTGTGGATTCCATGATATTAACTATTTCACCCGGACATTTAAAAAGCTGAAAGGGATGACCCCCAAAAAATACCGGGAGATGATCTTAAAATTATTTTGATATTCCAGGCGCTTATTGGGAAGAGGTGAAAGAAAGCCAACGCGCGCCCGTGCATACTTGAAACACGCCTGGCACATATGCTAGAATAACGGAAGCATCGCCTCAGAAAGCAGGTAAGCAAAATGGACGGACAATTAGAGCTCACGTTAAAGGGCGGGAATTTCAAGCGTTTGATGGAAAGCCGTTTTTCAGTGATAAAAAAAGAATATCATTTAAAAAAAGTAGATATTGAAGTGTTGTATTATCTTTCAGAAAGTACAGATGGGAATACGCCGACGGACATTTACCGGAAGCTGAAACTGAACCGCGGGCATGTATCGCAGGCCATCGACAATCTATACCGCAGGAAGCTGATTATTGCGGTGCCGGATAAGGGGGACCGGAGATATACGCACTATCTGGTCAGTGACAGCGCAGGAACCATCATAGAGGAGATCGCAAAAATCAAAAGAGAACTCGACCAGCAGATCTTTAAAGGGATCTCCCAGGAAGAAATGGCCGCCTATCAAAAAACCACCGGGAAAATTTGCAGGAATATCCAGGAATTGCTTTGATTTCGAAAGCTATATGCCGCTTCGCGTCATATGTCTGAGGCTTGGAGGGGAAGTCCTTGCTTCGCAGGCCGGTTTGAGATGGATACACAGCCTCCTACGTGCAAGCGCGGCGGGTCTGTGTATCCATCTCAAACCGGCCGTGGATCGTAACCGGAGAATATAAAAAAATTATAAAAACTATTGACAAGGAAGAGAAAGTGTTGTATAAAACTTTAAAATTAAATCATTTAAAAATAATGCTTCCGAGGAAGCAAATTTTTTAGCCCCGTTCTGGCACTCAAAGGAAAAGAGTGCTGACAAGGCGGAAAGGAAGGAGAAAAATGAAGTTAAAACCATTAGGCGACAGAGTTGTTTTAAAACAGCAGGAGGCGGAGGAGCAGACCAAATCCGGCATTATCCTGCCCGACAGCGCAAAGGAAAAACCACAGGAGGCAGTGGTAGTCGCTGTCGGACCTGGAAAAGAGGAGGACGGAAAAACGATTGCTATGCAGGTAAAAGAGGGCGACAGGGTCATTTATTCCAAATATGCCGGGACGGAAGTGAAACTCGGTGAGGAAGAATTCATCATCGTAAGCCAGAGTGATATTATCGCTACCGTAGAATAAACCGCTGAGACAGACCGAGAAAGAAGGAATGTAAAATGGCAAAGGATATTAATTATGATATTGATACAAGAAAAAAGATAAAGGCCGGCGTCGATAAGCTGGCGGATACCGTAAAGGTCACGCTTGGGCCAAAAGGCAGGAATGTAGTCCTTGACCAATCTTACGGGACACCGCTCATTGTCAATGACGGCGTGACGATCGCCAAAGAGATCGAACTGGAGGACCGTTATGAGAACATGGGCGCGCAGCTTGTAAAGGAGGTTGCGACAAAGACCAATGATACCGCCGGTGACGGGACCACGACGGCCACTGTCCTTGCACAGGCCATGGTGCAGGAAGGAATGAAAAATATCGCTGCGGGGGCCAATCCGATCATCCTGAGAAAAGGGATGAAGACGGCGACGGACACGGCCATTGACGCCATCGAGGGGATGAGCCATCCAGTAACCGGAAAGGAGCATATCGCAATGGTGGCCGCGATTTCCGCAGGAAACGAACAGGTCGGGGAAATGATCGCGGACGCTATGGAGAAGGTCGGCGAGAACGGCGTTATCACCATCGAAGAATCCAAAACCATGAATACAGAGATCGATGTAGTGG
>CAZYVA010000127.1:0-2585 GCA_964650695.1 uncultured Dorea sp.
AGGCTGAGTTGTTCCTTGTGATGGCGTACCTGTTGCTGTGCATCCTGCCGCTGATCGCCGTGGCGCTGATCAGCATCATTATCAGCCGAAAGGTGAAAAGCGAACAGCGGATGCTGGGGACACTGTCCGCCCTTGGATACACGAAGCACAGACTTATGTGGCATTACGCGGGCTTTGCCGCGATTCCGGGGATCCTGGGCGGCGTGCTTACCGCTGCCGTTTCGTTCGTTGTTGCGCAGCCGCTGAGCGAGATGGGCCTGGCGGATTATGAGCCGATGCGGGTAGTTGGCCACCTGAAACCATTTGACGCAGCGCTTGGGATCCTGGTCCCGACGACGCTCTATATTCTTACGGCGCTCCTGTCTGTCCGGAAGCTTTTGAAAAAGGACACGGTTCTGCTTCTGTCCGGAAATGCGGACGGTGGAAGAAAGAAAGGAAAAAGAATGCTGGCGGGAAAGAAAATCCCGTTTCAAAGAAAATTCGCGATCCGCTCCCTGCTGGGTAATCCCGGGCGCAGCTTTGTCGTACTGCTGGGCGTGTTTTTGGGCTGTTTTATTGTGCTGACGGCACAGGGGCTCTTTGATTCCATCGACTATATGGGGACGGTCGGGATAGACGCCCTGGTCGGCTATGAGCGTCAGTATATTTTAAATGAACTCGCAACGGAAAATCCCTACGGCGGAGAGGCGATGCTGGCATCCGCCCTGGAGGCAGAGGATGGGGCCGCCCTGTCACTGATCGGAACAGAAAATGACAACCCGTATTTGAACCTTCAGACGACGGACGCCAAGGACGCGGACCTTGATGACGGGTATTACATCACGAGCCTGGCGGAACTTTTTCTTGGCTGGCAATCCGGGGATACCGTAACCGTATATAACCCGTTGACGATGGAGGAACGGAACATTACCATCACAGGCGTGATACAGAACAATATGCAGAAAGGCATTTACACCTCAAAAGCCATGGCCGCAGAGCTTTCAGGATTGGACGCGGATTCCTTTAACTGCATTGTCAGCGATGAAAAGCTGGACATCCCGGAAGCTGAGATCGCGCAGGAAACCACCCGCACGAACCTCGCTGGGCAGGTCGATACCATGACGTCTCAAATGGACTTCATCCTGTGGCTTTTAGAAGGGCTTGGCGTGATCATCTGTGTTGCAGCCGTTTATGTGGCGGTCAATATGCTTGTGACGGAGAGCAGGAGCAATATTTCCATGCTGAAGGTGTTGGGCTATGACGACCGGAGGATCAACCGGATCGTGCTGCGATCCCATCACATTCTGCTGCCCATCGGGATTATCCTATCCATCCCGGCGGCCTACGCGGTCATCCACGCCTTCTTCCTGATGATGGTCGATTACGGCGTGATGCTGATGGATACCTACATATCGCCGGAAAGCTATTGCCTTGCCATCGGGCTGACCGCCTTGTGTTACTTTGGCTCGCTATGGCTGCTGCGCCGCAAGGTGAAAAAGGTGGATATGGTCGAAAGCCTGAAAGACAACAGGGAATGAAAAACAGTTCTACCTGCTTACAAGGCCTGGGTCAATCTTTCGCCTGGTATTCAAAGAAATCAAAATCCGCGTATTTTTCGTGGAACATCCTATCCCAACACGTAATGCCCACAAAAGTCCCGGTAAATTCCCCAAACTCGCTATACTCGTCGGAGAACCTGCTTGTATCGAACACCGGGCCAATGTCCCTATAGTCCTCCCCGTCCGCAGACCACAAAAACCGGCTCTCCCTTCCATCTATGATGAGGCGGAAATACAGCGCCTCATCGCCGACGGGTGTCCTGGACTCCTGACAGGTGGCCTTTACGCCGTTTTCCACTTTGACAATAGAGAGTGCGCTCCCGCCCAGCTTTTCGCTGTAATACTTCCGCAAGTAGGCAAAATTCATGTTGTCGTAATAGAGGATCAGCCCTGCGCTGTGCTGATAGATTTCCGGATGGAATTCCAGCTTTGTCGTTACAACCACATGCGTACAGGTCAATACTCTCGCTAATATGCTGACCCTGTTCAGAGATGCGGCTGCTTCCTGCCCCCGCATCCGAAGCCAGCCGGGCCGGGAATGCAGATCCACAAAGGACGCCGGATCGATCCGGGGCGCATACCACCGAAGATCCAGCTTTGCTGCTTCAAAATCGTCCCGATCCGGAGGTGTTTGCAGCAAGGTTTCCGGCAGATTACTCTCATCCACCCACTCTCTGGGCAGGCAGCCGCCGCCTTGAAGCCGGAGCCAGCCGTCCTTCGTCCACTCCATTTTCTGGATCGCAGTCTCCCGCCCCAGGGTACAACGGAGCTCAGGAAGGAAGGGCCGGGCACAGTGATGCAGCAGATAAACCTCTCCCGTCTGCGTCTCAACCAGGCTTCCATGCCCCGCTTTCTGAAGCGTAGCCTCCGGGTTATAATACTGCGGCTTCAAATGGTCGATGTTCTCTGTTTCATTGTGCTCTTCTGGGTTAGACGTGAGGATGGGGTTACACGGGTCTCCCTCATAAGGTCCCCCGATGTTTTTGGAACGGGCCACCGATACGCAGTGATAATAGCCAGTGCCGCCCTCCGCGCATATCAGATAAT
>CAZYVA010000128.1:0-2415 GCA_964650695.1 uncultured Dorea sp.
ATAAGCCGCTGATTTTTACAGAGTACGGCGCGGATACAAGCGCCGCGGAGCATAAGCTGCCGTCCGTGATGTGGAGCCAGGAATACCAGGAGGAGTATCTGGAAATGTGCCACAGGGTATTTGATTCTTACGACTTTGTTTCCGGTGAACTGGTATGGAACTTTGCGGATTTCCAGACGACCGAGGGCATTATGCGGATGAACGGCAACAAAAAAGGGATTTTTACCCGCCAAAGACAGCCGAAGCTGGCGGCCTATTACTTTAAGAAACGGTGGGAAAGCCTGCCACAGAATTATAAAAAGCGCTAAGAAAGCCACAGGAGAAAAACATAACCAGTCAGATTCAGAGAAAGGAAAATGCATATGAACAATCAAACGAATGTAAAGCCGTTTGGCATGCGGGATAAAATAGGGTATATGTTTGGCGATTTTGGTAATGATTTTACGTTTTTACTGTCCTCGATGTTTATGCTGAAATTCTATACGGATGTTATGGGCATTTCTCCTGGCGTGGTAGGCGTACTGATGATGGCGGCACGTTTTGTTGACGCGGTTACGGATGTGACGATGGGACAGATCGTGGACCGGTCAAAACCGACGAAAGATGGGAAATTTAAACCGTGGATCAGGCGGATGTGCGGCCCGGTGGCCATCGCTTCGTTCTTGATCTATCAGGGGGAATTCGCAGGCATGGCCTACGGCTTTAAGGTCGTCTGGATGGTAGTGACCTATATACTCTGGGGTTCCATTTTCTACACATCCATTAATATCCCATACGGCTCCATGGCATCCGCTGTTTCCGATAAGCCGGAAGACCGGTCGCAGCTATCCACATGGCGTACCATTGGCTCCACGCTGGCCGGGCTTGTGATCGGCGTTGGAACGCCGATGGTTGCTTATTCCGTAGTGGATGGGAATACCGTACTTTCCGGGACAAAGATGACCATCATCGCAGGCGTGTTCTCCGTGATGGGGATTATCTGTTATCTTCTCTGCTTTAACCTCGTGACAGAGCGGATCCCGATCGAGGCGAATAACGAGAAGCTCAATATCGGCAAGCTGCTGAAGAGCCTGCTCACGAACAGGGCGCTCCTGGGGATCATCCTGGCCGCGATTTTGCTGCTGCTGGCCCAGCTTGGCATGACGGGAATCGCGGGCTACCTGTTCCCGAATTATTATGGATCTGCCGGGGCGCAGTCCGTGTCATCGCTGGTAGGAAGTATTGTGGCGCTGGTGATCTGCGCGCCTCTGGCCACGAAGCTTTCCGCACAATTCGGGAAGAAGGAGCTTTCCATCGTTTCCTGCCTGTGCGGGGCGGTCTCTTATCTGGTGTGCCTGATCGTAAAGCCGCAAAGCCCCTATGTTTATATTGTATTCTATGCAGTGGCCTATGCGGGGCTTGGATTTTTCAACATGGTGATCTGGGCCATGATCACAGATGTCATTGATGATGCAGAAATCCGAAACAATGTCCGCGAGGATGGCACGATTTATTCTTTATATTCCTTTGCCAGAAAGATTGGGCAGGCATTGTCCTCTGGCATGGTAGGAGGATTGCTGAGCATGATCGGCTATACCCAGGAGACCGCTTTCGATCCAGCCGTAACGGAGGGGATCTTCAAAATGTCCTGCTGGGTACCCATCATTGGACTGGCGGCGGTGGCTGCCGCCTTGTACTTTGTTTACCCGCTGAATAAAAAACGGGTGGATGCCAACAGCGCGGAACTGGCACAAAGACGTGAGGCAAAACAGTAAAAGGAGGCTGCAATGTCAGGGAAAATTCAGGATTTTCATAAAAATAAAGATTATCTGATCTGCGTGGATTCGGATGGGTGCGCGATGGATACCATGAATAGTAAGCACATCAAATGTTTCGGCCCCTGCATGGTGGAGGAATGGGACCTGGGCGCCTGGAAGGATGCGATCCTCACCCGTTGGAATGAGATGAACCTTTATACTATGACCAGGGGCATCAACCGGTTCCAGGGGCTGAGCAAGGCGCTGGAGGAAATCAACGGCTCCTATACGGCAATAGATGGCATCGGCGACCTGAAAGACTGGGTGGAAAACACGCCGGAGCTGTCCAATGAAGCGCTGAAAAAAGAGATTGAAAAAACCGGGAGCCCGATCCTGGAAAAAGCCTTGAACTGGTCTGAATCGGTAAACCGGAAGATCCAGATGCTGGACGAAACAGACAAACAACCGTTTGAAGGGGTGAAGGAAGCCCTGGCTTATGCCCACCGTTTTGCGGATATCGCTATTGTATCTTCGGCAAATCTACAGGCGGTGCTGGATGAATGGGATCGGCATGGGCTTCTGGAGCACACGGATCTCGTCCTGGCGCAGGATACAGGGAGCAAAGCTTACTGTATCCAGGAACTGGTAAAAAAGGGATATGAAAAAGAGAATGTATTGA
>CAZYVA010000129.1:0-2234 GCA_964650695.1 uncultured Dorea sp.
TACCACACCATGAGCCCGGAAATGGCCATCGACAGGCTCAAGGAAACCTACAGCGGCAAAAAAGGAACGGCGGGTCATTTGGAACAGGATACCTGTTTTCTGTAAATGATATCTTCCCGTCCCGGCCCATTGGAAATCATCGTGATCGGATAGCCGATCCGTTTTTCCACGAACTCCACATAGTTCCTGCAGTTTTCCGGCAGATCCTCATAATCCCGGATCCCGCGGATCTCGCATCTCCACCCCGGAAGCTTTTCCAGCACCGGCTTTGCCCTCTCCAAAAGGTAGGTCGGCGGGAAATCCGTTGTAACCTCTCCATCGATCTCATATCCGACGCACACCGGGATCTCATCCAGGTACCCCAGCACGTCCAGGACTGTAAACGCCACGTCCGTCGTCCCCTGCAGCCGGCAGCCATACCTGGAGGCCACGCAGTCAAACCATCCCATCCTTCTCGGGCGCCCGGTCGTCGCCCCAAACTCGCCGCCGTCCCCGCCATGCCTCCGGAGCTTGTCGGCTTCCTCCCCGAAGATCTCGCTGACAAACGCCCCCGCGCCGACCGCGCTGGAATACGCCTTGCAGACGGTCACGACCTGCCGGATCTCATACGGCGGGATCCCCGCGCCGACCGCGCCATACCCCGCCAGTGTGGAAGAGGACGTTACCATCGGGTAAATGCCGTGGTCCGGATCCTTCAGCGATCCGAGCTGTCCCTCCAGCAGTATGGTCTTCCCTTCCTTGACCGCATGGTGTAGGAGCAAAGAGGTGTCGCAGACATACGGCTCAATCATCCGCCTGTAGTCTTGAAGCTCCTCGTATAAAGCATCCGGATGGATCAGCGGCTTGTGGTAAAGATGGCCCAGCAGGACATTTTTCTGTTCCGCCACACGGGCCGCTTTTTCTTTCAGAAGCCCGTCGTCAAAAAGCTCGCTCACCTGGAAGCCGATCTTTGCGTACTTGTCAGAATAAAACGGCGCAATGCCGGACTTGGTCGAGCCAAAGGATTTGCCTCCCAGCCGCTCTTCCTCGTAAGCGTCAAAAGCCTTATGGTAAGACATCACGATCTGGGCGCGGTCAGAGACGAAAAGCTTCGGCATCGGGACGCCCCTTTCAAGGACAGACTGTATTTCCTTAGTAAAAACCGGGATGTCCAGCGCCACGCCATTGCCGATGATGCTGGTTGTATGCCCGTAGAATATGCCCGACGGCAAGGTATGTAAAGCAAATTTCCCGTAGCTGTTGATGATCGTGTGGCCAGCGTTCGCGCCGCCCTGGAAACGGACGACGATATCTGCGTCCTTCGCAAGCATATCCGTGATCTTACCTTTCCCCTCATCGCCCCAGTTTGCGCCTACTACCGCTTTAACCATTGAAATTCCTCCTCACCATAGAAAGCTCTGCAAAAAAGATCTGCAGGCATTTTTGCGGCGTCGCTCCATGCCCGCATGGCTATTATACAATAAAGAATGCCGTTTGCCAACCAGAACTTTCCCGTTGCCGGGACGCCGGGGCGCTTTCACCATCCATTTTTTTCATATCCGATTCTCAATTTAAGAATTGTCAATAAAAAAAATTTGTCGTATAATGTTACATACTGTAGAAGCATACCGGTCCAGAAGGGCCCGCCCAAAGCAGAAGAATGCAGCCATTTTTCGCAGAAAAGCGGGCGGGACCCGGATGCTTGCAGGCTTGCGCGCACGGCACGGAATAAGCCGGTATCATTTCTTACGGACGCTTGTTCCTGCAGCAAGCCCATGCTATACCAGGAGGTTTGATGAATGGTAGACAGAGAGACATTCACTCTGGGGATCGACATCGGTTCCACTACTGTAAAAATCGCAGTCTTAGATAAAAACCACGATATTGCCTTTTCGGATTACGAGCGGCATTATGCCAATATCCAGGAGACGCTCTCCGACCTTTTAGGGCGGGCCGTCTACCAGCTTGGCCCTATCCACGCGTCCCCCGTCATCACGGGATCCGGGGGGCTGACGCTGGCCAAGCACCTGGACGTCCCATTTGTGCAGGAAGTCATCGCCGTTTCCACCGCCCTGCAGGACTACGCGCCGCAGACGGATGTCGCGATCGAGCTGGGCGGCGAGGATGCGAAGATTATCTACTTTGAGGGCGGGAACGTCGAGCAGCGGATGAACGGTGTCTGCGCGGGGGGGACGGGTTCCTTTATCGACCAGATGGCTTCCCTCCTCCAGACCGACGCCTCCGGGCTGAATGAA
>CAZYVA010000130.1:0-2187 GCA_964650695.1 uncultured Dorea sp.
TTTGATGATAGATGGAGTTCTTGGAATTGTTTTGATTTCAGAAATTTATGTTATTTATGCTTCATTTGTTTAAGAGTTTTCAAAAAAACCCTGTTTATGGGTAATAAAAAACCAAGCAAGCGCTTGGATTTTGCTAATTTCGTTCAAATGCTCCAAATGGGGGATGTGATTTTATATGGATAAGGTGTACTCTGCCACTATAAAACAAATACCATCAGAGTTCCTCAAACATCCAGCCTTAGCTGTGCTTCCTCTTCCGCCTCGGATTTCAGGGCTTGCATCTGTTCCGGATCCATACCGGGCAGTTCCTCGATCGACTGCACATGGAACCTGCGCAGGAACTCCTCCGTTGTCCCAAACAAAATCGGCCGCCCCGGCGCATCCAGCCGCCCCATCTCACAAACAAGGCCGTACTCTACCAGCTTGTTCACCGCATGGTCGGACTTCACGCCCCGGATCTTCTCGATCTCCAACTTTGTCACCGGCTGTTTGTAGGCAATGATTGCCAGCGTTTCTAAAAGCACGTCCGTCAGCACGTATTTCTTCGGCTGCTTTACAACGCGGATCAGGTAGTCGTACAGCTCCGTCTTTGTCACCATCTGGAAGGAATCTTCCAGCTCCAGGATCCTCATGCCCCTGTCTTCCGCGTCATACCGGTCCATCATCCGGTGGATCAATTTCCTGGTAGTGTCTTCGTCGTGTCCGATCGCAGCGGAAATTTTTGATAGCTCCACCGAATCCCCTGACGCAAATAAAATCGCCTCCACAGCGCTTTCCAGCTTCGTAATTTCCAATTGCTTTTCCGCCTTTCCACACTGGCGCCGGCCCACGCGGCCATTTTCCCCGGACTGGCGCCGCAACTCCTTATCCGTTTTCCAGGGAAGCCTTGCCCCTTTTTTAACGGATCTGGGAAGAAATCATGATATCATCAAAAAGCCGCTTTTGCTCGATCGTGACGGCCCCATCCTTCATCAGTTGCAAAACAGCAAGGAAAGTCACAACGATCTGTGTCTTTGAGCTTCCCTTTTTCAAAAGCCTGCGGAAGCTGAATGTTTTGTGCTTCTTTGCATAATCCGTCACATAGTCCAGCTTTTCCGGGAGCGTCACTTCTTCTTTTTCCAGTTTTCCAAATTTACTTCTCACCGGATCGATCTTTTCCGCCTGCCGTTTGATGACGTCCTGGAAAACGTCGTTCAGGCGTTTTAGCGTTACGCCTTCCAGCAGGCGGTCCAGATCAACCGGCTCCACATACTCCAGCACGGGATCCGGAAGCATCGGCTCCCGGCAGAACATCCTTTGCCCTTCCACCTGCTTGTCTTTCAGCTCATAAGCCATATATTTATACATCTTGTATTCCAAAAGCTGCTCCACCAACTCCTGCCTGGGATCCTGCCCGTCCTCCTCCTCATCCGCTTCACGGGGGAGAAGCATCCGGCACTTGATATCCAGAAGCGTCGCCGCCATTACCAAGAATTCGCTCATAATATTCAGGTCCGCTTCTTCCATGGCTTTGATGTAATCCATGTACTGGCTTGTGATCTCTACGATCGGGATGTCGTAAATATCTATTTTGTTTTTGTCGATCAAATGCAGCAGCAGGTCTAACGGGCCTTCAAACACCCGCAGTTTTATCGGTATTCCCATTTCGGTTCCTCATTCCTATGTATGCGCGGCGATTTTGAGCCTTCCTTCAAATCCTGAAAAGCCCTCTTTTTTTATAAGGCTCCCTGTCCGCCGATACAAAGGTATAGCCCGTGCTGCCGATCACAGCCGCGAGCGTCCCATCGTCAATATCATCCTCCGCGAGAATGACCGTCTGCTTTTTTGTATGCGAGCTTGTAACCTTTTTCACAGATAATTCTTTACGGATCGCGTCATTGACATGGGATTCGCACATTCCACACATCATCCCGTCTACATGGATCGTGATTTTGATCATAAAGGGCTCCTTTCCGGTCTGTCCTGTCCTGTAAATACAAACGCCATGCTTCATTTTCGTCCTGTGTACAGTCAATTTTTTATTTAGCCAAAGTATAGCTTATACGTGCCGGAAATGTCAAGATTCGTTGCTATTTTGCCCTCCCGGTGTGTATCTATTCAAATCTATTCTGATCGGGCCTATTCTGATCGGGCTGCAAAGCAGGATTCTATAATTGACAAGTGGCCTTACCGGGTATAAAATACAAC
>CAZYVA010000131.1:0-2168 GCA_964650695.1 uncultured Dorea sp.
GAAGCATCTGGAAGCTGGAATCACCCACCACGCAATACACCTCGTTATCCGGCTCCGCAAATTTTACCCCAAGGGATGCCGCAACCTCGTACCCCATGCAGGAATAGCCGTATTCCGCATGGTAGCCGCCTCTCTTATCTGTCGTCCACATCCGCTGCATACAACTCGGAAGGGAACCGCCTGCCGTGATAATGGTCGCATCCTTGTCAATCACCCTCCGGATGGCCGCAAGCGCCGCTGTCTGGGTAATCTTTCCATCCGTAAGCTTTACGAACTCCGGGATCGTCCTCGGATCCCTCTCCTTGATGATCGGTTCAAAATCATCCCCCGTATACTCGATCGCGCTAAGCCTTGCCATTTCCTCATCCCATACGCGCTTCGCTTCCGCGATTTCATTTGTGTAAGAGGAAACGTACCCTTTTGCGCGAAGCTTCCCCGCCAGCGCCTCAACCGTGGCCTTTGCGTCGCCTACCGCTTTTACCGCATCCAATTTATACGCGTGGAAACGGCAATTGTTGATCGTGACAAATTTCACATCCTTATTCTGGAACAGGCGCTTGGAACCCGTTGTAAAATCAGACATCCTGGAACCAACCGCAATCACAACATCCGCATCTTTAGCGATAATGTTGGAGGCGTAAGTGCCCGTCACGCCAATACCGCCAAGGCAGTACGGATGGCTGGAGATGCAGGCGCTCTTTCCCCCCTGGCTTTCCCCGAAGGGTATCTTAAATTCCTCACAGAATTTCTCGACCGTTTCTCCCGCGCCGGAGTACCGGACGCCGCCGCCTACAATGATTAACGGCTTCTTTGACTCTCCAATGACCGCCGCGATATCTTCCAACTCTTCCTCCGCGGCCACGGGCCTTGTGATCCGATGCACTCTCTTCTGGAAGAAATACTCCGGAAAATCGTAGGATTCCCCTTCCACGTCCTGGCAAAGCGCGATACAGCATGCCCCGGTTTCCGCAGGGTCCGTCAGGACACGCATCGCATTGATCAGCGCGGTCATCACCATCTCCGGCCTCGTGATCCGATCCCAATATTTGCAGACCGGCTTAAACGCATCATTCGTTGTCGTAGCAAGGCTATTGCTCTGCTCCAGTTGCTGAAGCACCGGGTCCGGCTGCCGGGAAGCAAACGTATCCGCCGGGAAAACCAGAAGCGGGATATTGTTGACTGTCGCGGTCGCGCAGGCGGTCACCATATTGGCGGCGCCAGGGCCAATGGAGGAAGCGCAGGCAATGATCTTTTTACGCCCATTCTGCTTCGCGTATGCGGTCGCCGCATGGCACATCCCCTGCTCGTTCCGCCCCTGGAGAAGCTTCAGGCCGCCCGGATTGCTGTCCATGGCCTCGCCCAGGCCCACAGCTGTCCCGTGCCCAAATATTGTAAAAAGTCCTTCCACAAATTTAGTCTCCACGCCATCCATCGCCACATACTGGTTATCCAAAAACCTTACGATTGCCTGCGCGGTCGTCATTCTGATCGTTTTTTCCATGTTCCTCTCCTTTCTGCCTGTTTGGTGATACAGGATTCCATGTCACTTTGTTTCTCTCTGCGCCATGCACCTTCCGCAAAGATATGATTGCGTGCTTTTTGTTTTATTTGCGTGCTTTTGGCGTGCTTTTTCTATTTGAATCATATCACCATCGTGCTTAATATTCAAGCATTATTTTCAATTTTTTCACTGCGGTTTTGTGAAATTTGATTATTACTCAAAAATTAACGGAAACATTAAATAATCATTGGAAAATTTAAATTGATGAAATATAAACAGAGATTGTCCATCCCGTGAAGAGCGGAGATTTAGACTGGTCCATTGATAGCAAGGGATGCCTGAAAATAACGGGGGAATGGGATTATACTTATTAAGAAGGTGACTGGATTTGGGCCGGGTAAATATGGGTTTGTGGAAGTGTAGGAAATAGGGAAACGAAACTATCAATTTGTGTGAAAATGTAGAGATTATTTTGTTGATGACAAATGAGGGACTCATAGATTATGTAAAGAGGCGGTCACTTGGGGGGACCTATTTTGAGCTTCCGGGGTCAAATCTCTTTGACCCCGGCATCCTGGCATTGCATGTTAAAAATGCTTCTATATTCTTTTGTTTTGTCCGATTTTTATACAAGCTCAAGTACGACTTCCATCGCCGCGTCGCCTTT
>CAZYVA010000132.1:0-1964 GCA_964650695.1 uncultured Dorea sp.
ACAGAAAAGAACCATTGAGGGAGGCACAGATGAGAGTAGCAGTATTGACAGCAAGTACAGCTGTTTACAAAGGGACAGAAGAGGATAAAAGCGGAGAGGCCATTAAGGAACTTGTGGAAAAAGCAGGAGAGCAGGTTGTCTTCATGAAAGCCGTGCCGAATGACCGCACGGTGCTTTCCACAATATTGCAGCGCATGTCAGACGGGCAGCTTGCGGATTTGATCTTGACAACCGGAGGAGCGGGATGTGGGCCGGACGACTGCACGCCGGAAGCTACGATGGATGCCGTGGAACGCCCGGTAATGGGGATCCCGGAGGCGATGCGCGCGCATATGATGACGCTGACGAAGCGTTCGATGCTGAACCGTTGTGCGGCGGGCATCCGGGGGGACGTGCTGATCGTGAACTTACCAGGGAAAGCGGGGGCTGTAAAGGCGGCTTTGGAGTATATGCTTCCTGAAATCCTGCATGCGGTAAAGACCGTCAAAGGGGAAGTATAAATGGAAGTTTCGATTTATACGGATGGCGCGGCCAGGGGGAACCCGGACGGCCCCGGAGGTTACGGGACGGTATTGGAGTACGTGGACACAAAGGGGCGGCTCCACACAAAAGAACTATCCCAGGGCTATAAAAAGACCACAAATAACCGGATGGAACTGATGGCAGTGATTGCGGGCCTGGAAGCGCTGAACCGTCCATGCGGGGTGACGGTTTACTCGGATTCCAAATATGTGGTGGATGCATTTAACAAGAGGTGGATTGACGGGTGGCTCAGGAAAGGCTGGAAAAGAGGGAAAAATGAGCCGGTGAAAAATATCGACCTCTGGAAACGGTTGCTGAAAGCAAAAGAGCCTCACGAGGTTACTTTCCGTTGGGTAAAGGGGCATGACGGGCATCCGCAGAACGAACGGTGCGATACCTTAGCGACATCGGCTGCGGACGGGGATGCCCTTGCCGTGGATGAGGAATTGATTTTTTAGGGAAAATATGTTATAATCCCGAACTGTGAGTAAGACAGGTAATCGCGGCTGCAGGCGTCGAAAGACCGCAGGCGAGGAAAGTCCGGGCTTCACAGGGCAGGATGCCGGATAACGTCCGGTGGAGGCGACTCTAAGGAAAGTGCAACAGAAATATACCGCCTTTTAAGGATCCCCTTTCAAGGTAAGGGTGGAATGGCAGTGTAAGAGACTACCGCCTCCCTGGTAACAGGGAGGGCATATGTAAACCCCATCCGAAGCAAGACCGAAACAAGACAAAGCGGTGGCCCGCCGCGTCTTAGGTGGGTCGCTTGAGCCTGCCGGTGACGGCAGGCCTAGATAGATGATTACCCAATGACAGAACCCGGCTTATCGTTTTGCTCATAAAAACACGCCGCAAGGTACACAAAAAGAGGGATCTTCCATGGCGGGGGACGCCCTCTTTTTGCATAAGGGGCGCCAGGAAATTCTTTTTTCTATGAGTCTATCTCCGGCTCAGCCTTCCGTCATATTTCTGTTCACAGTACCTGCATCGATAAAGTTTTTTCTCTTCATCCGCAAGGAAGAAAATATGGTCCAGCCCCTGTTCGATGGAAGTGATGCACCTGGGATTTTTGCATCGGATGACATTGGTGATCTCCTTTGGGAGGTGGAGCAGCTTCTTCTCCACGATCTGGGAGTCCTTGATGATATTGATCGTGATATTGTGGTCGATGAAGCCCAGCACGTCCAAATCCATGAAATCAATCGGGCATTCGATTTTCATGATGTCTTTTTTGCCCATCTTGCTGCTTTTTGCATTTTTTATGATTGCAACACAGCAGTCCAGTTTATCCAGATGGAGATATTTGTATATGTCCATGCTGCGCCCTGCCTGAATGTGGTCAAGCACAAAACCTTCTTCAATATTTCCAACGTTTAATACATTTTTTACCATGACCGTCCTCTCCTTCTTTCAGCTTTCATCTTTCATGCGCCGCATGCTTT
>CAZYVA010000133.1:0-1828 GCA_964650695.1 uncultured Dorea sp.
AGATGAAACGGACGGAGGCAACGCCGTAGCCTTTCTCGTCATAGGTGCGCTTCGCCGCCTTGATAAGGCGCGGGCTGTCGCCAAGCCCCAGGTAATTGTTCGCGCACATGCACAGGAGCTCCCTTCCGTCCTCCAGCTTCACCCTGGGGCCCTGCGGGGAGACAAACGGCGCTTCGCCCTTGAAAAGCCCGGCCTCCTTAATGCCCTCCACTTCCTTTGTGTAAATATTTAAAATATCGTCTTTCCGTGCCATTTTCCCCTACTCCTTATTCATTGAAACCAAGTCTTTACTGGAAATCCTCCGGCAGGCGGGCTTACAAAGCCCAGCCGCGCCATCACGGCGCTAGGAATCATTCACATGCGCCCAATCAAGGATCACCTTCCCGGACTTTCCGGAAATCATCACCTCAAAGCCTTTCTCATAGTCCTTAATGTCAAAACGGTGCGTGATAATCCCGGAGATATCAAGCCCCGCCTGGAGCATCGTAGACATCTTATACCATGTATCCCACACTTTCCTTCCGTATATTCCGCGCAGGTTCAGCCCGTTGAAAATCACCGTCTCCAGATCAACGCCCGCGTCTGCCCTCTGAAGCCCAAGAAGCGCAATCTTTCCGCCATGCTTCATATTATGGATCATCTGATCCAGGCCCGCCTGGGACCCGGACATCTCAAAACCCACGTCAAAGCCCTCCGTCATACCAATTTCCTCCATGACGTCCCCCAGCTTCTCTTCCTTAAGGTTCACCGTCCTCGTCGCACCCAGCTTCTTCGCGAGCCCCAGCCGGTAAGGGTTCATGTCCGTAACCACCACATGCCTCGCCCCTGAGAATTTCACGATCGCCGCCGCCATACAGCCAATCGGCCCCGCACCCGCGATCAGCACATCCTCACCCAGTACTTCATAGGAAAGCGCCGTGTGCGTCGCATTTCCGAACGGATCAAATATCGCGTACATTTCCTCCGGGATCGCCGGGTTGCAAGGCCACACATTGGAGGAGGGGATCACCAGGTACTCCGCAAATGCGCCGCTACGGTTCACGCCTACCCCTTTTGCCTCCTTACAGTTCTCCTTATGCCCCTCTAAGCAGTTCCTGCACTTCCCGCAGGTGATATGCCCTTCCCCGGAAACCAGGTCACCGATATGGAAGCCCTGCACGCCCGCGCCCACCTCGCATACCTCGCCCACATATTCATGGCCTACGGTCAAGCCTACCGGGACCGTGTGCCGCGCCCAGTCGTTCCACTGGTAAATATGCACGTCTGTCCCGCAGATCGCGGTCTTGTGGATCTGAATCTTCACGTCATTCGGCCCGACATCCGGGACTGGCACGCGCTTCATCCATAATCCTTCCTCCGGCTTCTCCTTCACAAGAGCCCACATCCATCCATCATTTTTCCCACTCACTTTACACACCCTCCTAATTTTATGTACGGACATTGTGATGATACCAGGGTCTGCCCTTTGAAAGCTTAACATGATCAGTATATCTAATCTTTTCTCCATTTTCAAGAAAATTTGTCCGTTCCCATGCCTGAATCTGCGCTTGCTTCCTGCCCCTGTTGCAGCTTGTCAAGAACTGATTCATCATTTTTCACCACTTTTTCTTGTTGCCCATGCTCTAATGCTCACATGCGGTAAAGTATCACAAGAATTTGATAGACAGCAACCCTGCTATTCCGTAATAATAAAGGGGAACGATATTAAAAATCGTTGAAAAAATGATATACTTAACCCAAGTAACCGAGAGAGAAATCGGCATTTGGAGGTACATAGTGTGAAAGTAAGTACGGGTCAGCACAGATTTCAAAAGGGCGCAAGAAATCG
>CAZYVA010000134.1:0-1709 GCA_964650695.1 uncultured Dorea sp.
GATGGACACGGGGACGATGGTCTTGGCGGACAGCGTCAGCGGCGGGCAGGTGTATACCACAAATGTCATGTGCGGCTACCGGGAAGGCATAGAGAAAATCATCCGGGAGAACCCGGATGTCAAGTTTGTCAACCGCTCGAAGATCGGGGCAAGGATCCAAGGGACGAAGGAGTAAAGAAATATATGGCTGAAGCATTCCTGAAAGAAATCTATGATGAAGCGAACCTGTTCTTTGAACTTAAGCGCCTCCTAGAAGCGGCAAGGGTCAGGGATGTGCGCACTTTCAAATTGACATTGGACAGGGTACTTCCTTTAGTGGATGAATTGTGTACATGGTATTCACATCAGAACAATCCGAAACGCATAGAGTTTTGGAAAAAAAGTATCCAGGAGATTCTTCGGTGCAAGGCAGATGTCCTCCGGGTAGGCGACTGCCTGGAGGGCCAGGTGCTGCCGGAATATCAAGCCTATCTGTCTAAGCGTGACGGTATTTGCGTAGATGACGGGGAGGGTTTCTGCCTGCAGTCTTCACAGAGTGGCTTCCTGACCATGCAGCTTACGGACAGCGGACAGTATCTTCACAGCGCGGTTGACCCGATGTGGGAAGCATACCTTATGGCAAAGCAGATTTTTGACCCGCAAAAGGAATATTATTCTGTCTGGGGGGACGGATTGGGGTATTTTTCTTATCAATTGTACTGTTATACGGGAGGATCCGCCAAGATCCGGGTATTTGAACCGAATGAGAAAATGGCGCGGTATGGGCTTCGCTATGGCGTTTTGGAATGGATTCCCGAGGATAGGATGGAAATAACCGTCTCTGAGGATTTTGCCCCTTTTTTGGATAGCCTGCAGGATGGGACGGCCGGGTTTTATATTCATGAACCGGCGTTTGCAATGCTGCGGAAAGAACAGCAGGGGACGGTCAATAAGCTTTTGATCATCGACCGGACAAAACGGCATTTTGCAAAGGAAAATCAGATCAATTACTGGCGCAATACCGCGCATGTCCATAAGACGATCTCTGATTTTGATAAGAGCCTTATGAAAAAGAAGGTTGTTGTAGTGGCGGCCGGGCCTTCCCTGGACGCCCAGCTTGATTATTTGCGTGAGGTGCAGGGGAAGAAGTCTATCATTGCGGTCGGCACGGTGTTTTCCAAATTAATGAAGGAGCATATCCGTCCGGATATCGTAACTATTTCCGATCCCCAAAAGAATATAAAGAGGCAGATAGAAGGCCTTGATGACGAGACTGTCCCATTGTTTCTGGGCATCACCGCCTACTGGGAGTTGGCTTTGGATTACCGTGGCGACAAATACCTGGTCCTGACGCAGGGAGAACAGGAATTAGCGGCAGAGTATGCAAAGCAAAAAAAAGAGACTTTTTTATATTGCGGAGGCACGGTCACTACAATGGCTATCGCGGTGGCATTGTATTTGGGCGCGGAAAGCATTGATTTAGCCGGTGTAGATTTGGCGTACCCAAACCGGATCAGCCACGCATCGGATACACTGCGCCGGAAGGAAATGAAGGAGGGCGGGCTGGTTCTGACAGAATGTGTAGATGGGGGACAAGTGTATACGGATCCATCGTTCAATGTATACCGGGAAGAGATTGAGAAAATCATCCGGGAGAACCCGGAGGTCGGGTTTGTCAATTTGTCCGGGGTCGGCGCGAAAATCAAGGGAGCGAAAGAGAGGAAACAGGC
>CAZYVA010000135.1:0-1619 GCA_964650695.1 uncultured Dorea sp.
CCTGTCAGGTATAACGGCGCACTGCTGTGGTACCTCTCTAATTTTTTCAAAGCTTCCTCGAAATAAAAAAGCGCCGCATCCCTATCCTCGTCCTGCAGAAAATACTTTCCGAGAAAGAACTCCACATCGGGCATCACGATCCCCCTATGTGAGAAACGCTTATAATATTCCAGAAGCTCTTCCTTCGGAATCGAAATGTGCTCCCTTTCCACGCACGCCAGCCGGAAATACTGCGAAAATGTAAGGATCCGCCTCTCCGGATCCATCCTGCCCATCCCGCCGTCCATCACGCGCTTCATAGTTTCCCACGCCTCGGCAAACTGCCCGTTCAGTACATACGCATCCCCCAGATACGCCCACATATTATAGTCATCCGGGTTCTCCTGCAATTCCTTTTTCAACAAATGTATATTACGTCCTGCTTTTTTTTCATTTCCTTTTTTCTGATACCCGGTATGCATGATGGACAGCTCGTCCACCGCCGAAAAAGAGCGGACTTTCCGCCCGTCCGTCCTATAGAATTCCTCATGGATGCGGTTTTTATAACGCAAGGCTGGGTCATTGCGGAAAATCCTCTCCTGGTGGCCGGTCGCAAACACTTTTCCGGCATCGTCCAGATGGCATATCAGGGCGCTGATCATCTGGACGTCCCTTCCGGAGGCGTCCGCTTCATCAATTTTCCTTAACAGCTCCGGCAATTTACGGGCGGACTCATCCGTCAGATACTCGTCCGCGTCCAAAAAAGCGATCCAGTCCCCCTTTGCTTGCTCGATGGCAAAATTCTTCGCCGCCGCGAAATCGTCGCGCCACTCCAAATGAAAGACCCTGGCGCCCATACTCTCCGCGATCCCGACGGTACGGTCCACAGACCCGGTATCGACCACGATCTGCTCACAGACGATCCCCTTCCCCCAGGAAAGCGCCCGTCCTATATTGCTTTCTTCGTTCTTCGCTATCATGCACTGTGAAATAGAAACCTGCTTGCCCGCCATGTCCCTCTCCTTCTGTATACCCGCGAACGGAATCAACGGCCGTTTCTAATTGTCCGCGATATATACGGTTACACTAAGCATTTGCCTACGGCAAATATGAAATGTAACTATAAAATATATGCCTGCCTTTTCTGATAAGGCAGGCATATATTCCCGGTTCAAAAACCGTCAATCATTCTCACGCGTCAAATGATCGCCATTCAACACTTTTTATTCCTTCTTTACGCCGCTATTGCAGTAACTGCAGGACGCCCTGAGGAATCTGGTTCGCCTGGGCCAGCATAGCCTGGGCAGACTGGATCAGGATGTTGTTCTTCGTGTAAGCCATCATCTCTTCCGCGATGTCAACGTCACGGATACGGCTTTCAGCAGAAGTCACATTCTCTTCTGTAACGCTCAGGTTATTGATCGTATGATCCAAACGGTTCTGGATTGCACCCAGATCGCCACGAACCTTTGACACAGTATCAATTGCACCCTTTATTGTAGACAAAGCATTTAATGCGACGGTAGCTGAACTAATTTGAACACCATTTATTCCTATACCAGTTGAACTACAGCTCTGAATTGTAACTTTCATCTGGTTATAGGTATGTCCATCATCTCCAATTTGTAACTTCAAACCAT
>CAZYVA010000136.1:0-1567 GCA_964650695.1 uncultured Dorea sp.
CGCCCAATTGTCGGAGGACATCCGGAAATCTGAGCCGACAGTCCTCTCGAAGGATGATGCGGTAAGCATAACTGGGAACCGTTACCATTTTTCGGAGAAAAATACAGGCTTTACCATTTCATATGAGAAAAAAGCCGGATATGAGGCGTATCTGCGCCTGAAAAACCTTGAGACAGAGTCTCAAAGGGCTAAAATCACTGTCACAACCTCGGACATGGAAAAAAACCTGATTGCCAGGGACAACAACCAGGCGTATTCTTTAGGGCGGAATGATTACCTGCTGAATCTTGGTTACAGCGATGCAGACGGTTCGGAACAGGTGAAGTTTTCTTTTGCTGTCAAAGGGGATTATACGTTAGACGATCTGGAGATTTACTATGTCCCGATGGAAAATTATGTGTCCCGGATAGAAGAAAGAAATGCCGAGCCGCTGGAGAATGTCGCGATAGGCACCAACGCCGTTACCGGGGATATCACAGTATCTTCGGATAAAATCCTGGTGTTTTCAATCCCTTACTCGAAAGGGTTCACTGCATACGTGGACGGGGAAAAAACAGAGCTTTTCAAGGCAAATACCGCATATATGGGGCTTTATCTGAAAAAAGGCTATCATGGGATCCGGCTGGTTTACGAGACGCCGGGACTGAAAGCCGGCATAGGTATCAGCGCGGCGAGCCTCCTGGTGTTTCTCGTTTTGCTGGCTTGGCAATGTCGGAAAAAAAAGGGTTCCGTGCCAAGAACTTGCCCGGCGCCTGAAGAAATGCTATAATGTGCCCGTGATTATATTGTATCCGGATCAAGCCGGAACGATAATAAGGAGGCATTTTATCATGAAAACATCAAAACACGACACACGTTGGATGGTCAGTGTTGCACTTATGGCAGCAATCGTTATCCTGCTGGCGAATACGCCGCTCGGTATGATCCAGCTTCCGGTTATTAAGGCGACAACTGTACATATCCCAGTCATTCTCGGCGCGGTTCTTTTCGGTCCTGCCGCCGGGGCTATCCTTGGCGGCGTTTTCGGGATCTGCTCCCTCGTGAGCAATACAACGGCGCCGACGCTTTTATCTTTTGCATTCTCCCCGTTTATGAGTACCACCGGGCTGCCTGGGGCAGTCAAAGCTATCTGGGTTTCCATCGGATGCCGGATCCTGATCGGCGTTGCCGCCGGATGGCTCTGGATTGCTTTTGAGAAATTGAAAACCAGGACGTTCATCTCTCTTGCGGTGACAGGTTTCGTCGGCTCCATGGTCAATACGATCGCCGTCATGGGGAGCATTTACCTTTTATTTGCCAAACAGTACGCACAGGCCAGGGATGTGGCGGTCACTGCTGTATGGGGGCTTATCATGGGCACTGTCACTGCGTCCGGCATTCCTGAAGCGATTGCCGCAGCCATTCTTGTGCTGGCCATCGGAAAAATCCTGATCCATATCTTAAACCAGGGTTCAAAATAAAAAGCCCCGGGGCGTTCATCCCCAAGGGCCAAAGAACTGTCTGAAAAGGCCGCCGCACGCGGAATAGTGAACCGCCCCCTGTCAAGTAGACAGATAAAAAAACAAAA